>JBGSOR010000463.1:0-11744 GCA_041738985.1 Chromatiaceae bacterium
GCCCGCAGGCCCGGCGTTTGGCTCGGACTGGCTCGCGGGGCGCTACACCGCCCTGAGATGTGCGCTCGCAGGTCATCGTGCCCGCGACTGCAAGGCGCTGGCCGACGAGATCGCTGCCAGCGCCCTCCCCGCGCCCGAGCAAGCGTTTTTCGACAACCTGCAGGCCCTGGTGCGCTCTTACCGTTTCAAAGAGGCCCAGGCACTGCTCGACCGGCACCTCAATGTCTGAGCTCAAGCCTAAGGTGTTGGTGGTCGAGGACAGCCGGACCAACCTGGACATCCTGATCGGCCTGCTAAAGGACTACGACCTGATGGTCGCCTTGGACGGACCCACCGCCCTGGAGCTGCTGGAACGGGAAACGCCCGACGTGATCCTGCTAGACATCGTGATGCCAGGCATGGACGGCTTCGAGGTGTGCAACCGGATCAAGAGCCGCACGGATTGGCGGAGCATCCCCATCCTTTTCATCACCGCCAAGACAGACGAGCCGAGCATTATCCACGCCTTCGACGTAGGCGGCAGCGACTATGTAACCAAGCCTTTCCGCAGCAAGGAGCTACTGGCTCGGGTACGCATTCAGGTCGAGTACCGCCGGGCCATGGACCAGTTGCGGACCATGGCCGTGACCGATGCCCTAACCGGGCTCCCGAACCGGCGCGCGTTCTTCAACGAAGGGATGCGGCTATTCAACGAGGCGCGCGCTAGGGAAATGCCGCTCGCGGGCATGATGCTGGACATCGACCACTTCAAACGCATCAATGACCGCTTCGGCCACGCCTGTGGCGACGAGGTCCTAAGGCAGGTGGCACGTGGCATCCGCCGCCATATCTCCGACCGCGACCTATGCGCCCGCGTTGGAGGAGAAGAAATCGCCCTTCTCGCTCCGGGTTTAGGGGTTGAGCTGGCGGTTCGTCTCGCCGACCGACTGCGCCGACATCTGGGGTCGCTCGGTATCGAGACCCCTCATGGGCCGGTCTCGGTCACCGTCAGCATCGGCGTGGCAACGCTCTGCCCGGAGGCGGAGAGCTTGGACGACCTCCTCGCCCTCGCCGACGACCGGCTCTACGAGGCCAAGCACGCCGGTCGCAACCGCGTACGCGCCGCCGTCTGCAGCAGCATGGCCGATGGATGACCTGAGTCGACGACCGTTTTCGCGGGCGCAAACGGACCGAAGCGGCGGATTCTCTGGCTGAAGCGACCGAAGTCGGCCTCAGGGCGCGTCGTTGCGCGTCGCACCCATGACCCGCTCCAAGGTCTCGCGCAGCACCTCCGGTCGTTTCACCGGTTTAGTGACCACATCGTCCATCCCCGCCTCAAGACACAAAAGCCGGTCGGACTCCAAGGCGTGGGCAGTCATGGCGACAATGGGCAAATGGCCCAAAGGGGCGCAGGTCCTGAGCGTCCCTGCGCGCTCTGCTGCGCGAATGCGCCGGGTCGCCTCCAGACCGTCCATCTCCGGCATCTGGATGTCCATCAATACTAAGTGGTATTGCAGGCGCTCTACGGCCGCGATGGCCTCGACCCCATTGTCCACCGCATCTACCCGGTAGCCCAGCTTAGCGAGCATCGCGAGAGCCACCTTCTGGTTGAACTTATTATCCTCCACCAAGAGGATCGATGCGTCAGGGCTGCGCTCCTTCTCCGGGAGAGCCGGCTCCGAGGCCGGCTCGTCCGGTGTGCTTAGCCCCATCGCCTCCAACAGGGCCACTCGATGCACCGGAAGGATCAAGGTCTCCACCGGAGGCCCATCGGGCTGGGACAGAGGCACAGCCAGATCCCGGCGGCGCGACTGAGGCACCAGGGCAAGCACCCGTAGCGGCCGGCGCCAGGGCTGCGTCGTAACCAGCTCCAGCAGCCGGTCCCCCTCGCCGCCCGCCTGCCGTAGCACGATCAGGACGTAGTCGAAGGGCTCGTCCCGATCCTCTGCCCCTAGCAATGCGTCCATTGCCTCGGCCAGGTCTGCGGCCGTGACAGGCACCATACCTTCGTGAGCCAGGGTCTCGGTCAGTGCATCCCGTCCAATGCGCAGGGTGTCCAGCGCCAGCACCCGCGATAGATCCAGCGGCGAGCATCGGACCTCGTCCGACAACGCACCGGCCACTGCGGGTAGCTCGAACCAGAAGCGCGAGCCCTCGCCTTCGCGGCTCTCCACCCCGATCTCTCCCCCCATCAGCTCGACGAGACATCGGGATATGGCGAGTCCCAGCCCGGTTCCTCCAAAGCGGCGCGTAAAGGAGGTGTCCACTTGGGAGAAAGAGCGGAACAGAAGTCCGTGGCGGTCCGCCGGAATACCGATTCCGGTGTCGCGGACCAAGAAGCGCACACACGAGCCCGGGGTATCCACATCGGGGGCGGAGACCCTGATCTCCACCTCGCCCTGTTCGGTAAACTTGACCGCATTCCCGATTAGATTTGTCAGGATCTGCCGTAGCCGGCCCGGATCCGCGTGCATCACGTCCTGGACGTCGCGCTCCACGATACACGCGAACCCAAGTCCACGCTCCTCAGCCTTGGCGGCAAACATATCGACGACCTCTTCGAGCAGGTTGCGTAGGCTGAAGTCGGTCTCCTCCAACTGCAGCTTGCCGGCTTCCACCTTCGAGAAGTCCAGGATATCGTCGATCACGTTCAAGAGGGCGTCGGCCGAGTGGCGGACCACGCCAAGGTATTCCCGCTGCTCCCGATCGAGCCGGGTGTCCACGAGGAGATTGGTCATGCCGACGACTAAGCCCATCGGCGTGCGCAGCTCGTGGCTCATATTTGCCAGGAACTCGCTTTTGGCCCGGTTAGCGGCCTCGGCCGCTTCTTTGGATTCGCGCAGCTCCGCCTCGATGCGCAGACGCTCGTGGATCTCCTGCTCCAGCTCCAGGTTCTTTTCCTGGACGGCCCGCTCCCGCAGCCCACTCTCGCGCAGGTGCGCCTGCAAGGCCACAGCCCGGATATTCAGTCGAAGGATCAGAAATACCCCGAGTAGCACCACGACTGCGAGCGCTGCCATCCCGAAAAACAGGTGCCAGGGCTCCAAGCGTCCATGCACCCGGCTACTGGGCATTACATCGATCAGCACAAAACGCGTGTCGGGGACCTGGCGGGCCAGGGCAACCATGCGCTGGCCGTCCCCCTCCGGGCCGGCGCGGAAATCGAAGAGGGTCCCGTTGGCCAAATCGCCATCCACGCGCACGCGTGCCAGCGCCGGGTGCAGGGTGCACGCCACCCCCTCAAGCGCGTCCCCATCGATTTGGGCCATGCAGGTGTCATCGCCCACGGCATCCACGCTCACCACCCTGCGCATCGGAAGACTGGAGTCCAGGAAGGCAATCAGCTGCCCCGCATAGACGTCTTTAAAGAAGTGGGCGTAAGAAACCGCCAGAGTGCGACCCGCGTCCAGGACCAGGATGCGCCCTCCCCGGTCGTCTGGCGCAAGGAGCTCCTTCCAATTGCGCGGCAGTCCCCCGGACTCACCATTCCCGCCCTCGTCCACCAGGGCCTCGCCGGTCTCGTCGACCAGAACCAGCCGCCGATAGATCGCCGCCGTTCCGATTCGCTTGCGATCGATCAACTGCCGGAATCGGGTTCGAATGGGCACCAGGCTCTGCTTGAGCCCATAGCGCATGCTCATGCCCAAGGCGCGACTCTCATAGAATCCCGCCAGCTCCAGGGAAAGCGAGAGATTGGCCAGATCGTCGCGCCGCTCGCTGAAGAAATAGCCCAAGGCGGCGACCCGGCGCCCACTCTCCAGGCGCCGCTGCTCTTCCATGGTCGCACGCAGATTCGCGGCGGACCGATAGTTGGCCACCAATAGAGAACCGACATAAAGGATTAGGACGACGCTGACCAGGATGGTAGCGATCCCATACTTAGGGGCAAAGCTCTGGAACGGACCCCGGGGCCTGGGCTCGTGCATGCTCGATCAGGACTCCGGCGAAGAAACCTTTGATGCTTGGGATACGGAGCTCGGCACAGGACACATCCCGGCACTCGCGCGGGGGGCAGGGCGGTGCACCCCCGGCGGCGGACACCAGCCCGCTGGGTCCGGCACCAGAAGACTTTAAGCATAACCGGTATGAGGTTGCCGAAATCGGCGGGCGGGGGAAAATTGAGATGGCAGGACAGACGGATTTCGCCACCGAGCTCACAGACTGGAGAAACAGGGGCACACAGAAGTCAACAATCCGACGGGCCAGACCGCTCGGAAGGCCGACTCGAGCTTGGGCCTCCGTGTCCTCTTATATCTCCGTCGCGCCGTGCATGGCCGATCTTTCAGGGAGATTCGGGCAGGTAATCCGGGAAGTAATCGACCACGAAGGGATAGTAAGCGAGTGCAATCCGGCGAAACTCTCCGTTGGCCTTCAACTGCTTAAGAAAACTGTTGAAAGCGTCGCGCAGCTCCTTGTCGCTCGGACGGAAGGCCGGGGCCATGTCCTGGGGCTCGCTCACAGGTCCGATCACCTTGATCTCGCCGGGCCACTTCTGCAATGCCACCAGGGCGTCCGGGACATCGAGCAGGGTCAGCTCGGACTCTCCGTTGATCACCGCCGGCGCCAGCTCGTTGAGGGTGCCGGAGAAGAGCGAGATCTTGGCGCCAGTGGACTTGATGTCGTACAGGTCTGGATCGAGGCAGGTATTAATCTTACCGAGCAGCGTTCGGGCGGGCATCAGCGCCTTGGTAGCCGCGATATCCTTCTCCAGGACCGAGGTGGGCTCGATTGGGGACACCGGCAGGTCGGCGCGGGACACCAGCCACACTTGCGTGGGAAAAGTCGGGTCTGCAAATGCCACTATCTTGGCCCGCCAGGGAATCACTGTCATACCGTTAGCGATTACGTCGCCTTTGATGGGAACCTGGCCCAGCACCTCCACTTCGTCGCCTTTGCTCTTGACCTTGCGTCCGATCAGGTCGCCGATAGCCTGGCCCCAATCGGTCTGCACGAACTGGTAGCTCACCCCCAGGTGCTCGGCGAAGGCGCGCATCAGATCCACGTCCATGCCATCGCCCGCACCGGTCACGAAATTCGCATAGGGAATTCCCAGATGCCGTAGCACGCCGCGCTCGCGTACCTCGGCGAGCCCGCCCGCGCTTGCATTGCCTGTCATCAGCACGGCAATAAGCAGGGACAGAAGTGCCAAGCGCCACGCGGTACGATGCGCTTGACTGCCGGTTGTTGACAACATCGCGGTTCTCCGGTTGATCGGTAACTTTCTGCCGTTCGCGCTCCTTGCAATATCTGTCCCAATTGCAAAGGTTTTGCCCACAATTCTTTAAAAAAGGTTGGGTGGGCCGTTTCCCATTCTGCAACGCAAAGCGACACGCATTTCGGGTCGCCGCGCCCGGTGGCCGCCAGAAAAAAGCGATCGCGGAAGCTTCAAGAGCAAGCCCGTCCCAGCTTCCCGCATCTGGTCGTCTCTGGTGCAACGACGGGCATCCCGCACGGCCCCCAAGCGCTCCGCAGTCGGCAGGTTTCGCTGCGTCGACCCACGCCCTCGATATCCAGAGCGTCGATGCCGAAATCTCCTTATGCGTAGAGCTTAGACCTTCACTGACTACAGGGTTGAGATCCAGGAAGCAGCCTGCCTGGAAGGATCGCGGCAATCGACTTGGCAGTCCGAGCGACGATACCAGCCGGACGCTAGAGGGCGCTTGGACCCTCGGTCCGGACATCCAGGAGTCATCGAGTAACAGCTCGGCGTTTACCCGGACGGGGACGATGGCCGCTAAAATGCGCTGGGATTCGACCGGTTTGAGGCACCGGAACACGATAGGGGGCAGGGTGCAGGCAAGCCCCCGGCGAGGATGCGCCACCCCAGACGGAGGCTGGGGCGGGAGCAGGACGACGAATCAGGCGGCTACCGCCGCGCTCTCATAGTCCTGGAACGGGTCCAGATTCAGGAGCAGGATCTCGAGATCGGCCGGCGCCTGCAGCACCCAGCCCCGGAAGGGGTCCTCGAGGCGGCCTGGCTTGACGCGTACTGGACGGTCGCAGCTTACCTCCACGAGGTTCAGCCCAAGCTCCCCGAGCATTGCTTCCGGCTCCACCAGGCAGCAGCGGTCCGCAATCGGCCCAAGCTGGGCCAGCACCTTCCCATCGATGCCGCGTCGGTCCACGAGATCCGCAACCAGGCCCACTACCAAGAGACGCTTATAGGCCTGCACCGGGTGGAAGTCCCGACCTTCGCTATGAACGCGCGTCTCTCCATATCGCCCGCGCACCACAAGATAAACGTAGAGGTCATGGAGATCCTGCCAAAGGCCCTTGGGCCAGGATCTCCGGTGCTTGACCGCATAGAGGACCTGCCGGCCGATAAACCGGAAACTATTGCGAATCACCCAGTGCCGGCGCCGCTCCGAAACTTCCCTGTCGCCATACCGATCGCGATCGATATCCTGGAGCAGGCGCTTGCAGTTGCGCACCATCGCATCGTAGAGCCGCTGCTCAAGGCTGAGGCCGTTGGACGCTGCACCGCCGACCGATAGGTTCTGAGGCAACGCGGCCACCACTCGCAGCAAGGCGCCCTTGAGCACGCTCAGCATCCGGAACCGAATCTCCAGGTCCAGGGAAGACCCATGCAGACGATCAAGGCGAACGAGCAGCTCGGTAACAACTCGGTGCAGCGGAATCGACGGTAAACGCCCTATCCATGCGAGCAGCTCCGCCACCACGGGGTCCGGACTCGTCCTGGAAGTCAAGGGGAAAGTATCGCTGTGCTCTTTCATGATGGCCGCCTCTGTCGCATTCGCACGGGGAAGTCGACCCGACTTCCAAACGCCGGCATCTATCTGGACAAACCAGTTAGGTGCCGACCTCGTGCTTAACATATCGTCCCCAATAAGAACAAAGCTAGAGGGGTTGCGACGGAGTGCGCAATCGCTTCGACAAGTGGGGTCACGAACTGTGACTGGCGCCGCAGAAGTGGGGCGCCCTTGTGTGGTTAACGCCGGCTGGCGCGATCACAGCGGGGGCCGCCGTTGCAGACCACCCGACTCGGTCCGACGGCTCCATCCGACACTGGCGATTCGCGGCTCGGGGCACTGCCTGTTGGGCTGGGGCGACCGCCAAGCTCTGAAGGACTCCATTAGCCCACCGTACCTTCCAACAGGCGAGCCCGGCTGTGCGTCTGGATCGGCTCCACCTTGCCTGGCGCCTCAAGGCATCGTTCGATACCCAGGGCCAATAGTGGCTGACGACAGACCCGGCAACGAGGCTCACAGCTCCCCCCACATCCGCAGCAGATTCGCATAGGAGCGGTCCACGAAGCCCGTGGTCTCCGTCCCCGGGGCGTCCCGCAGCAGGCGCTCCCGAGCTAAGCTCAGCTCGTAGAGCAGCTCCCGTTGGGCAGCGTCGCGCACATAGCTCTGTATCCAGGTCAACGCTACCAGCCGTTCCCCTCGGGTCACCTCCGCAACACGGTGCAGACTGGACGATGGATAGACCACCGCGTCCCCCGCGGGGAGCTTGACCTCGCGCTCCCCGAACGACGTACGGATCACCAGCTCGCCCCCGTCGTAGCCTTCCGGCGGGTTCAAGAAGACGGTCATGGAGATATCGGTGCGAAAGCGGGGACCGGCGATTCCCATGATCGGGTCGTCAACATGATCCCCATAGGCCATCCCGGGTGTGTAGCGGGCGAAAATGGGGTCCGCCACCCGATGGGGCAGGCAGGCAAAGCGGAAGGTCTCGAGGTGCCCCAGGCTTGCCATCAGAATCCGGTTGAGCAATTCCCGACGCTCGGGTCCGAGCCGAAGCTCTTGGTTGTTCTTCACTCGGGCGGCAGCGAACCCGGCGGACTCACGCCCGTCCGCAGGCTGCGCACCCTCCAAGGTCGCGTGGATCTTCGCGAGCTGGGCCTCGTTCAGCAGCCCGGGAATGGTCAAAAGCATGGCGGACCCTTAAGGCGCGTGAAAGATCGAAACCGACTCCATCCGACGGGATAGGCCAGATAAGAGACAGCGGGCACAGAGAATCGGGACCGAGCGCACAAACAACGCCAAAGCAAAGTCATAGCGGAATGCCGACCCCCTCCTTCCGTGGCCCGTTCAGCCTCTCGGCTCTCCCCTTTGGCCCATACCGTATATTCCAACTCGGTACGGCCCACTGCGTACGCCGAACGGAAATAGGCGTTAGAATCCGCGGCTGTGCCAACCCACGCGCGAGGTCACGCATGATCCTCAAGGCTATCGTGGACGACCAAGTCTACGAGCTCCAGGTGCCCGATGCCCTGATCGCACAGGCCAAACCCTTCTTCGACAACCTGGACCTGGACATGGTCCATGGCTGGCAGATAAGCCGTGACTGGGTGCCCGCGCCGGACCGACTCCAGCGCTGCCAGATCGTCGCAAACAAGCTGCTTACCGCCCTGGAGAACGAAAACGAGCGCCTGGGCCGCCTGATGGCCGGCTACATCCTAGCGCGTTTGCCGGGGGTGGAGTCTGTCGAGTTGGACACCCACGGCGAGATCCAGAACACCCGCTTCACCCTCGCGGAGCATCCCGCGATGCTTCAGGCTCCGGCGCGCCCCGCTGCCGCCGCAGGCGGGCTCGGCAAGCTTCAGGCCATGGAGCAGGCCGGCAACGACGTGACCCCGGTCTTCAAGGTGGGCAAAGGCTACCGCTTCTCCGTCCTCGACCGTGCCAACGGCCAATGGCATGACTCTCCCCTCCTCTCCACCGAGTCCGAGGCTGCCCGATTGCGCCAGGAGGCGTTTAAGACACGCTTCGAGGAGCTCCAACGGGGCGACGGATAGACCAACCTCAGCCGACAACCCACCACTTCGCCTCGCAGAAATCGCCGCAGGTACCGAATGGACGCACTCTCGCAGCTCGGATGGGAGGGATGGCTCAGCCTGGCCTTGGTAGCCGGCTGTTTCGGCATGTTCGCCGGCACCCGCATCGCCCCGGACATCGTGACGACCGCGGCACTGACCCTTCTGCTCGTCACCGGTGTGCTCACCACCGGCGAAGCCCTCTCGGGCTTCTCCAACGAGGGCATGCTCACGGTCGGCGTGCTCTATGTCGTTGTCACCGGACTCACCGAGACCGGGGCCGTGGACTGGATCGGCCAGGGCGTCCTGGGTCGTCCCCGTGGCGAGACCGACGCGCGACTCCGGGTCATGCTCCCCGTGGCCTTGCTGAGCCCCTTCCTCAACAACACCCCTGTTGTCGCGATCTTTATCCCGGCCATCCAGGACTGGGCTAAGCGCTATCGGCTCGAGCTCTCTCGGCTCCTGATCCCGCTTTCTTACGCCACGATCGCCGCTGGCACCGTCACCCTCATCGGGACCAGCACCAACTTGGTGGTCAACTCGCTCTACGCGCAGCGGATGGGCGGGGCCGGACTCGGATTCTTCGAGCCGGCCTGGATCGGCATCCCGATAACCCTGGCAGTCCTCGTCTATCTGCTCACCGCCGGCCACTGGCTCCTGCCGCGGCGCCGCCCGGCCGCCGCCAGCTACGAGGACGTGCGCCAGTACACCGCGGAGATGCTGGTCCAGCCCGGAAGCCCCCTGGTGGGCAAGACCGTCGAAGCGGCGGGACTGCGACAGCTGCCCGGACTCTTCCTCGTGGAGATCGAGCGCGCGGGCCAAGTCCTGCCTGTGGTCTCCGCCGAGGAGATCCTGCGCGCGGACGACCGGCTGGTCTTCGCCGGAATCCTCGATTCCGTCCTGGACCTTCAGCGAACCCGCGGCCTCATTCCCGCCACGGACCAGGTCTTCAAGCTGGACACGCCCCGCCCCGGACGCGCCTTCGTGGAAGCCGTCCTCTCCGACAAGTGCCCCATCGTGGGTCAGACCGTGCGCGCAGGTCGCTTCCGCAACCGCTATGACGCCGTCATCATCGCCCTGGCCCGCAACGGCGAGCGGGTCGACCGCAAGATCGGCGACATCGAGCTTGCCCCCGGCGATACCCTGCTCCTCGAGACCCGACCGGACTTCGTGGAGCAGCAAAAGAACTCCCGGGACTTCCTGCTCGTCAGCCGTATCGGCGACAGCCACCCGGTCCGCCACGAGCGGGCGCCGCTGGCCATCGCCATCGCCGTTTCCATGGTTGCCGTCGTCACCTTCGGGTGGCTCAGCATGCTGGAGGCGTCGCTGGTCGCCGCCGGACTCATGATCCTCAGCGGCTGCACCAGCGGACGCCTGGCGCGCCGCGCCCCGGACTGGCAGGTCCTGGTGGTCATCGCCACCTCCTTCGGCATCGGCACCGCCCTGGAAAAAACCGGTGCCGCCAACCTCACAGCCGGCGGACTTGTCGGGCTTGCCGGGGGCGATCCCTGGATCGCCCTCGCCCTGTTCTACGTGGCCACTTCGCTTCTAACCTCCTTTGCCACCAACAACGTGGCCGCCGTGCTCATGTTCCCCATCGCCCTCAATGCCGCCGCCTCCCTGGGCGTCGCCCCGGAGCCCTTCATCCTCACCCTGATGATCGCCGCCTCCGCGGATTTTGCGACCCCCATCGGCTACCAGACCAACTTGATGGTCTTCAACGTCGGCGGCTACCGCTTCTCCGACTTCGTGCGGGTGGGCGTCCCGCTCACACTCCTGGTCGGAACCGTTACGGTCCTCGTCGTCCCCCGGGTCTGGGGCTTCTAAGTGGCGAGTGAGGTTGGCCTTTGCGCTGTCAACGTCGGGTCAGGCCGCGGCGGCTAGCCAATCGCCGACGAAATCGGCGATCGCCTCCGGGGCGTTAAGGTCCAGCACGGGCAAGGCGCGGACGGGGGCGATCGGGACGTCAGTGGCCACCGCGATCACGTGCGGGTCGTCCCCGTGCAGCAGCGGATGCCCCAGGCTCGGCCGGTGCAGCTCGATCTTGGGAATCGGCTCATGCTTGAAGCCTTCCACCAGGATCAGGTCGGTCTCGCGCAGCTCCAGATAGCCGACAAGCTCGGCCAGTGGCGGCTCCGGCAACCCGGCCGGGAGCTCGCGCATCAGTGCCAGGCGCCGCTGCGACGCGATCAGCACCTGGGCGACCCCAGCGGCGCGGAAGCGGTAGCTGTCCTTGCCCGGCTGGTCGATGTCGAAGCGGTGATGGGCGTGCTTGACCACGGCCACGCGCACCCCGCGCGTCTGCAGCAGCGGGATCAGGCGGGTCAGCAACGTGGTCTTGCCGGTGCCGCTGAAGGCACAGAACCCGAGCAGCGGTCGGTCGCAGCGGATCATCCGGCCGCACCACGGGAACGGTCAGCCGCGAGTACGTCCGCCAACCGCGCGGCCTCGTCTGGCGAGTTGATGTTGACGAAGCACTCCGGGCGGTCGCTGAAGTCGACGGTCAGGGTGCAATGCCGGTCGTACCAGCGCTCGACCTTGCGCTCACCGCTGGCGAGAAAGGCGTCGAGGTCGGCCGCCAGGGCACGGGGGATCAGCGCGTGGACCGGTTGCAGACGGCGGGCATCCGCAGCCACCGCGATCTGCGCCTGCCCCTGCGTGAGCGCCACGCACAGGCGCGCGACCAGGTCGGGTGCCAGATAGGGGCCATCGCAGGGCACGGTGACGATCCAGGGCGTCTCGGCTACCGCCAGCGCGCTGGCGAACCCCGCCAGCGGTCCCTGGAAGTCGGTTATCCGATCGGCGACCACCGGGAAACCGTAGTCGCGGTAACGCCCATGATTGCGGTTGGCGTTGATGATCAGGGCCGCGACCTGGGGTCGCAGCGCGGCGATCGCCCATGCCACCAGCGGGCGGCCCCCGAGCTCGACCAGGCCCTTGTCCTGTCCGCCCATGCGCCGGCCCATGCCGCCGGCCAGTATCACAC
>JBGSOR010000465.1:0-39445 GCA_041738985.1 Chromatiaceae bacterium
CGCAGGCGATGGCGCTCGTCTTGGCCTGGCACACCAGAAAGTCGAAGCGGCGGCCGCCCAGCCGCTCCCAGGCGCGCCTCCGGGTACGGCGATCCAAACGCCGGCGCGGCGCGACGATGTCCACCGCACGCACACGGCCGAAGACCCGGTAGCCCGGACCCACCGCCCGCTCCAGGGCGCGGAGAAAGACGATCTGTGCGGGCGAGAACAGCACCGGGTCCGCCTCATAGGGCATCCGATAGCGATGCGCCAGCGACTTATAGAGGCTATACAGGAAGGCGAGGAGCGCAAGCGCCCCAAGCCCAAGCAGAAAATACAAGTGTCCCAACGACTTCATCCCCTGCGGCGCCCCCGGGAGCGCCGCTTATCGCATACGACGGATTGGATTCAGTGGCGGATGCGCACCCGCCAGGTCAGGGTGGCACTCCCGTCGGCCGGGACCTGGACCATCCATGAAGCCAGACTCGCGGCCTCTTTGGTGTGCTTCTGGCTTTCGTCGACCATATCCCAATCCCCCGGGATCTGCTCCAGGACCTTGACCGTGACCGGTTCCGCCTTGGCGTTCTTGAGCTCCATCTCGAAGGCCGCCTCGTAGACATAGTTGTACGCGCTGGAGCCGGAGCGCTTCTTGAAATCGGTCTGCTTGCGCCTGGCGGTCACATCGAAGCTCTCGCCAAGCTTGAGGGTGACGGTCTCGTTCTTCGGGGTGTGGTCGATGGCGTCCTCGCCCAGAAACTGGGCGTTACCCCGGCTGTCCTTGGAATAGACTCGCACGACCCCTTTCGGTAAGGGCACACCGAGGCTCCCGCCCTTGTTCTCGAAACGCAAAATGGAGTCGACCGGGAGCTTAGACCAGCCGTCCGCGGACTCGGCCTGGTAGAAATAGGGCTGCCCCCGGACGACCAGCTCCCGGGTAACTGGGACCCGAGGGGCGGAGAGCAGCGCCACCTGCTTGGTCTGGCTGTTCAGGATGTCCGTCGGCCGCGGCAAGGTGTAAAGGTGGTACTCGTCCAGGGACTCCTCCTGAGGCATGGCCGCCGGGGCAGCCGCCATGACCATCTCGCGGGCCATCCTGGACGGGGGTGCCACCTGCACCCTGTTGAGCTCCCCGGCGACGAGCTGGACCTGGGTCTGCCGGTAAGCAATACCGCTGGAGTTGGTCAGGGTCACCCATCCGTTCAGGTCCATGGTGCGGCCGTCCGTGGCGATGTCGGCCACATAGTCCGCGCTCCAGGAGAGTCCGCCGGTCAGATAGGAGAGCTCGAAGGTCCCGGGTCCGGCCCCATCGGAGACCAGGTGCAGGACCAGGGTCGGCTGATCGCGCAGGTCGGCCGGGACATCCGGAAAGGCCAGGTGGCCCTCGACGGCGGTCTCGATGCGGTCCGCATAGCGCAGCACCACGCCCTCGTTGGTGGCCAGCACCGTCGCCTCCTCCTCGGTGCGGGTACCGTCTTCGGCGGTGCGGATGGCCCGGACGGTGCGGCCCACGTACTTCTTGAGCAGGCTCTGGGGGGTGAGCAGGTCGAAGTCGAAGTTCTGCTCCAGCAGCGAGACCTGGAGGCGACCGGAGGTCTCGCTGAGCAGCGCGGTCTCCGGCCGGATCTGCCCGGAGACGTTGCGCCAGGCCAGTCGATTCTCCCCTTGGTCCAGGGTCGCCTGGCGCCGGTCCTTCACCAGGGCCAGATCCGCGTTATAGATCGTGATGGCCAGGGACTCCTGGGCCTGATCGTCGATGCGCTGCTCCAGTGGCTGGCTCTGCTGAGGCTTGGATAGGGCGGCTGGCTCCACGGCGGCGGCTCCTTCGGACGGAATCGTGGCAAGCGCGATCATGGCTAGGGCAAGTAGCTTGCCCAACGCGCCCACCGAGCGCGGACCGGACAGCGGTCGCGGATCTGTGGCCAGCGGGCAGCGGCTCCGGAATGGCGTCGACATAGGTCTCGACTCCCTGGTTGGATCGGTTTGGGGCTGAGGTGATCGGCGGCTGGATCCGCCCTGAGTCAAATGCCAATGTAACCGAATCCCGGGGCCGGGAGGATTGGCGCCAGGCTCGGTTGATCGCGCATCGCGAGATCGGCCCTTCGGGGGCAAGCCGAAACTGGGTGGGTCTTTCGCATGTGCGCGGAGCCCACCGGCGGTCTGGGCTGGAGTCTCCAGCCACGTGCCAGGACGACCTGCCATGATAACGGTGCGAGGATTCAGCCGCCCCGAGTTGCACGTCCCGGTCATCCTGCAGTCCGCTCACGCCCACTGCGTCGTGGGCCGCAGTCTGATCCAGTCGCCCTCACCGATTACGGCATCGACATCTTGCACCAGGGCATCGGTGATGCTGGCAAATTCGACGAGCTGGAGGGGAAGCAGGATACCCTGCTGCGGGATTTCGCCAAACACCTGGGCGAATAGATGGCCCCGCTGGGCGCCCTGAACACCACCTTGCCACAAGCAGTGCGTAAACTCATGCGACGTTCTCGGTGCCAAGCACTCTACGTGCCCTGACAGCGCTGCCTTCGTGCCTCTTTCGTTGCCGCTGACCTAATAGTCGGTGTATCGTGCGTCACAAACCGGTCGACCAGTCCGGTAAGGCCGCGGATACAGCTAAAGATGAAGATATCTCCGGACGCAGTGAGTATCTACCCGCAATCTGGTGCGTCTGCAGCGACGACAGTTCGAAGGGGCTCCGCCATGCAAAATTCTATGGCGCTTCTGATTATCCCAGCACTAAATTCTCTGTTCGTTGCTACAGCCTGGTCTTACGCTCCTTCAGAATTACCGAATAACACGCTGGTGATCATCAAGAGTCCTCCAAGAGAGTACTCCCTTTGTACGGAGGTCGCGTCAGATTCTGCTGCCGTCAGGGAGGGTCTTATGCACCGTACATCGCTCAATACTGATGCTGGCATGTTATTCTTGTTCGACCCCCCACGCCAAGTACGATTTTGGATGAAGGATACACTAATTCCGCTCGATATGCTGTTCATCGACACTGACGGCCGAATAGTCTCCATTGCGCACCGGACCGAACCAGGCTCGCTTAGGCTTATAGGTCCACGCGAACCGGTCAGCGCGGTTCTTGAGATCAACGGGGGACTCAGCGACCAACTTGGAATTCGAACAGGAGATACGGTCAAGACAGATGCCGTCGGCGATTGCAGATAGTCGCAATGCTATCGAGGACCCTGGCATCGCAACGGCGCGAACCAGGCGAGTTGTAAAGAACCCGATGTATGATGAGAAGGTGAGAAGACCCAGAAATTTCTTAACCGTCCGGGAGAGAACCGATGGCTGATAAATGGGACCGCAGCATCAAAGACGACTTTAACAAGGCCGCTGAGGGGAAGCAGGGAAAGCCGGCACAACGTAGCGACAAGGGATCAGAGCAGGTCAAGAATGGCCGATACGGTTTGCAGGGCGGACCACCCCCACCCAAAGGCCCCGGCATGGCCACCGTGCGGCAGCAGCATCGTGAAGCGATGGCGAAGGATCATGAACGCACGACTGGCAAGGGCGGCCCCAGTACTCCAACCAAGGGCGAGCGCGACAAGCAGACGCCCCAAAAGGGCGATTTGAAGAAGGAATTCGACCGGTCCCGCTGATTAAACGCAGGGTCAACTCAGCGTCCCTTTCCGGGAGACTTCGGTCGCGCCTTCTGCTGCGGGGATGATTTGCTGTGCTCGGTCCAGGGCCTTCCGGCTTCCTTTGTTGATGTGCTGTGCTTGACCCAGGGTCCTGCGGATTCCTTCGTTGTCGCGTTGCGGGCCTTGTCGCGTGCCTCTGCCGCATGCTCGGCGGCACGCCGGTTCTCGGGTTCGGATAACGCAGGGTCGCGAGCACGAATTCGCTGCATGATGCCGGCGTCCTTAGCCGTGGGACTCCCCGCTTCGCGATTCCAGCCCTCATCGCGGGCAGCGAGTTCCTCAGGCGTCCGCTCCCGGTCGCGTTCTTTCTCCAGCGCACGTGACGCACCGCGTCCGGAGTGGACCAGCACAGGCCCGTCTTCTCCCCGCTTGTAGACCGTGAGGCGGTCGGCGTATCCACCTTGTTCGAGCGCGCTTAGAGTTTTCGGTAGGCCTTCATAGGCCGGGTCATGCACTTCTTTCTCCGATACCCAGCGTCCCGGGGCATCCTGCGACTTGCGATGTTCATAACGCGCGTATACCCCCTGGATGCTGTCTTCCTTTGACACGGCCAGCGCACGTATCTCGACCTCGTAACCCCGCTCCTTTAAGTCCCGACAGAGTCGGCGCGCGTTCTTGGGATTCTTAAGGGTGCCATCAATAATTAGGTTGCGCTGCTTCGCGATAGCGTCCTGAGCCAGTTCATCGGCCCACCGCCCAGCGTCCTCTTGCACTAGATCGGCGGCAGTTCGATCGTTTTCGGCTAGCAATTCCTTGTATTTTGGGTGGTGCGCGCGTAGCGCGTCCGTGTCGACTACCACGACCCCACCATTCGGACTCAGGTCAACTACTGCCCGTTTCACGAGCCCCGATTTTCCGGCACCTGGCTGCCCAGCGAGAACAACCGCCTTGGGATTATCTCTGGCCGAGGTATCGGCCAGCTTCTTTCGCGCAATCTGCTGATGTATCTTTTCATGTGCTTCATGCGGCAACGTGTACGCTTTGTCGTCGGACATCGTTATTCATCCGATCTCTTGCCGGGCCCGGTCTAGTTCCCTCATGCGGCGTTCAATTTCTTCGCATAGGTTGATATCTCCACGTTCGTCTGCTTCGGCCCATTGTGCAGACAGTTCCGCTGTTTGCTCATCTATTACATCTTTCTGAGCCTCTAATTCGGCATCGTGCCAAATGAGATCGAGCAACTTTTCTACGACACGCGGATCGGGAGCCTTTTGTCCGTCCTTGCCCATTAGAACGACACCTCATTCACGGCAGCGATGCACACGCTGCTCTAGCATTGCGGAAACATCCAACAAAAGAGCTGCCGCAGCTCCGCCGTTGTCATACCGATGGCTCCCCAGAAAAAGAAATAGCCTAGGACAAGCAGAACGACGACGACGAGGATACGCCACATGGTCTGGACGGCTACCGATCTTCGAAAGCGTATGCACCGCGCAAACCGCGTCCGTTCTTCAATCTTTTGTCCTGTTGCGTGGGCATACCATTCCGACGGTCAACGGGGGCACGCCTTCTCCGTATTGGACCCAACCCAAGCAATCTTTGCGGCAGCTGCCGCGCCTGACATGATCCCCAGTTTTGCTTGGGCCTTCGCTGCGCGGGATTCGTCCTTAAGAAAATAAGCCGAGAAAAGCTCGAATTGTTCGTCATCAAGGTTGCTGGAGGCGACCTCGTATACGCACGAGCAATGACCGTCGGGGTTCCCCAGCTTCGCACAGCCGAGTAGGAATTGCTTCTCGCGCGAATCTGAGCAACCGAACAGACCAGTAGCAGTCAAAAAAATCACTAATGACAGAGATGGAGCAGGGGATACCCTGTTCTTCATAGTTATTCCTCTATTGGCTCTTGTTGCGGTGGTCGACCCGCATGACTAAGAAACTACGCTCGGGGCACCTTTTCGCGCTACCCTCGCGCTGGAACCGAGCGTTGCGGCCACCTGGCCGCCGCGTCCCGATGTCGTAGGGAAAAAGAAGGCTACCATCACGATGCGACAGCCGATGAAAATTGGTCTATTAACTAATGGGATGAACATTCCAGCACTGTTTTCCGGTTTCGACCTGGGCGCGCGCCGCCAAGTGGGCCATGGCCTCAGCATAGGAGATCCCATCTTCTTTAGACGGCACGGCAAGTCGTGTGAATTCGTCTTTTTTGACCTTGTCTGCACGCTGCGCAGAACCGGAAACTGACGAGAGTTCACCGCGTCCACGCTTGCGCTGCTGACCCATATCGATCGACCAACTCGATTGTGTCTCCATGTATTCGCCAAACAGCGTCGAGGCGAACTCGTTCGTGTCTTTGTCGGTGTTGCGCAGGAACAGCTTGATCGCGCAGTTTCCGAGCAGGTTGTAGACCGGTTCGGGGCGCGGTGTCTGCTTGAGCAAGGCGTTGATGTTCTGAAAGGCGATGATATTGGCGTGGTTCGACTGCCGCGTGCGCTCGAACGCGTCGGCATCGCCCCTTCCCTGGCCGACCGTAAAGAACGACTGGAACTCGTCGCACAAGAAGAAGCTTGGCCGTGCCTTGTTGGGCCGCTTCAATACCTCGCGGTAGTACTCGAGTTTGACGAAGGTGCTGACGACCTGAGCCATGACCTCCCGGTCCGCAATCGGCATGTGCACATAGAGGATGCGCCCGGCATCGATCATGTTGGCTATCGTTGCCGTGGAATGTCCAGCAAACAGTTCATCGTACGGATCCTGCAGAAAGGCGCCGAGCATATTGCCGACAAATGCCCGGATCGATCCTTTCGTGTTGTCCGGCATCGGTCGCCACACATCCTCGAAGTAGTCCACGGCGCGACGCGCCTCCTTGTTCTCGTTCAGCAACTCGACGGTAACACATTCACCCCAGCGGTCGAGCAGTGCATCGCTCATCGCCGCGTCGTGCACCTCGCTCAGTGAGGGCGGCATATCTGGCCGTGTTGCCCGGATTAGCGCGATCAGATTCTGCACCAGCCGCTTCGACGAATCGATCCAAAACCGGTCATCGCCTCCTGCGGGATTGATGACCTCCATGACCGCACCGAAGCGCCCGGCGATCTCCATTGGATCGTCCGTGCTGTCGAGTGGATTCCAACGGATCGAGGTCCTGAGATCGTAAGGATCGATGATCATCAGGTCGTGGGACCGGCCGTGGGCCTGGCAGAGGCGAGCAATCTTGTCGCGGAAATCACCTTTCGGGTCGAGGATGAGACCGGCGGCCGGCTTGCCACCGGCGGTCGCCGAGGCCAGCAAACCGTCAAGCAATGCATTTAGCACGCACAGCGTCTTGCCGGATCCGGACATGCCGAAGATCGCCGCGTTCTTGTAGAAATCACCCCATTGCCAGTCATAACCGCCCGCGCGGAACTGCATCGCTCCCTTGACCTGGACTGGCGGAGCTTTAATTTCCTGAAGCCGACGGGCCTCGGTATCGGCACTCCGTACTTTGGTGCCGGATAGTGCGGCCTCCTCTTCGAACACGCGCTTCAGAACGAACGCCTCTCGTAGGGTATTCGTTGTCAAAAGGGCATAGATCGGTACCCCGAGCGTGGCGAGCAAGGCCAGGCGGTCCAGCCATGGCTGCGCGACCGCCAAAACGGCAAGCTGATGCCACTCGGAAAGTACCGCCAACGCGATGCAGCCGATTGCGGCCGTCGCAAACCACCCGACACCGCTCACGTAGCGAGCCTGGCGAACGACAAAGCGATCAACATTGGACCGAATAGATGGGCTTGCATCCGCATACTTCCAGCGATATGTCGCCGCCAGGCTCCTAGCGTAAGGATCGGTCAGGCTCCAGCTCGCAGACGCGAGGCAGCCAAAAAACAGGATGACCAATCCCAGCCTGATCATGTCTGGGTCCGGGAACATTGGCGCCATGACATGAATGAAGGCACAGAGGGCGAGCGATCCCCAAAACGAGGAGAGAAACGCGACGTTAAGCTCGGTCACGTCCTCTCTGCGGGGATTGGTCAACGCCTGGTCAAACATCGGTCAGGTCTCTTAGCCGGCCGACCAAGCCATCCACCGCCTCCTCCACGGCCTCGCGCTGGAGACTCGTGCTATCTGAACCGACCGCGTCCCCTTTCACCGGGGGCACGGAGAGACTATTGCCGGCAAGAGTCCACTTGCCGGTGACCGAAACGGTCACTTCGACGGTGTTGAGTGTCGAACCCGAAAAGCGCACGCTCTTCTGGGCGACGTCGGAGCGACGCAATATCATCGACACCGCGGATTGTTCCTCGGCCGATACAACGTTGAATCCGGCCTCGCGCAAGCCGCGGCGGAAGTTGTCGAGCGCCAACTGAGTCAACGGGTCGTCCTTGTCGACACTGACAAACAGCGGTACCTCGCGCGTTAACTTCTGGCTCTTTGTCGCCAGCGTGATCTCGCGCGCCGACTCGAGCTGGCGATAGGCCTGCAGATCCTTATCTGTCATCCGTGCCAGATCGAACGGCTCGATCTCGTCGTGTACCTTGAGTACGTCGGCACCCAGCTCGGCCGGTCCGCCCTTTTTTATCCGGTTGACGATTTCGTTCATGTTCGCGATCCGGCGGTCGCTGCTTATCAACCGGCTATCCGCCTTGCGCGCCATCTCGACCGCCTGAGCCGTATGAGAACCTGGCTCGACCTGTCCGCCATAGCGTTCGATCGCCAACAACAGATCGCGGAGCCGCTGATAGACTTCCGGTTTCGCGCTCTCCAGATCGAGAGAGCTCGTCGCCGCGACCAGATCGCTGACCGCGAAGGCACCCGCCGTCTGACGGCCCTGCTCGATCGCACGCTGTTGGGTCGGCGTCGCGCGTTGCAGGTCCAGATCGGTCAAAGCGCTGAGTGCCGCGATCAGCCGCACACGACTCGCCGCGCGCTTCGAAGGATCGCCAGCCAGCGACTCGACCAGCATCGCGAGCCGCTTTTCGCTCGCGGAGAGGTTTGACTTGGCCTGTTCGGCCAGTGCGAGAATATCCTGGTCTCGGGGGGGAAGGCGGGCACGGTCCAGTGCCGTCAGGTTTGCGGCCTTGGCCAGCGACTCGAGCTCTGCCGGGCCGCGCGGCGGCTGCCCGCCCGCCGCCTTCAGCGCCGCAATCCGTGCATCACTGTCCGCGATCCCTTTGATGGCGCGGTCGCCAGCGTCAATCATCTCGTCCTTAAGGTTCCAGTGCTCGCGGGTCTCGTCGAACGGCGTCATCCGCCCGCGTGCCCGCGCCAGTTCTTCGATCTTCTCCGCCGAGTTGTCCTCGCGACTGGCATTGAACGCGACGGTCAGACGTTCGAAGCGGGCTTCGGAGCTCTCCAGATCAGATGAACACACCTGCGCGGCGACGAGCTTCTTTTCGCCTTCCTGAAAGCAGTCGGCATACGCGTAGTCGGACGGCTCGAGCTTGTCGAGTGCGCCTTTCATCTTGGCGCAACGCTCACCATCGCGAGGCTCGATACGGGCGGCATCGACCTGGGTGCTGAACTGGACGAATCGTGCCTGGACGGCACTCGAGATACCCTGCGATTGAACCTGCCCGGTGCCACCGTGCACATTCGGCGGCACCTGCCCCGTGCTCGAGACAACGATCGGCGCCTGCACGACAGCCTGCCCCTGCGGGCCGCACTGCCGAGATCCGGCTGTCGGCGCCGACGACGCTAGGTTCGATGTGCCCCCACTAGTCGACGTCCCCTGCACGGCGTTCGTACCCGATTGGTCGCTGTGGCCAATGACCAACGCCAAGGCCGTCGCCACGACTGCGCCAAGCAAACTGAAGCGCCACGCGGGGGCGCGGCGCCATAGCTCGAGAGTGGATTCGCCGACCGACACAGCATGGTCCTCAGAGGTGCTCGGCGAAGTACCGGATGTCCTCTTCGCCGATCCGCATCAGATCGTCGTTGCTAATCTGAGCGATGTCGTCGACCTCGTCCAAGTGCTCGGCGATCCGCTCGGCCTGAATCGGCTGCAACGCCTCGAAGAACCGTCGCACCTCGCGGGCATTACCGAAGCTCTCGTCGGCGGAACGTGCTAGGTCTTCGATAACCTTGCGCGCCTCATCCGACGCCTCCGGGGTCAAGCTGAACCCGTTCTTCGCGACCAGCGCCTGGAAGATGGCAACCAGCTCATCGCCGTTGTACCCGGGAAATTCGATGGTTCGGGATATGCGCGATTTCAGGCCCGGGTTGGCCTCGACGAACCGGCGCATCTCCGTCGTGTAGCCGGCGAAGATGCAAACGAGGCGATCTCGGTGGTCCTCCATCAACTTCAACAGGGTGTCGATGGCCTCCTGGCCATAGGGGTCAGTCTGACCAGTCGGGCCGCCGCCCCCCGCTAACATGTAAGCCTCATCGATGAACAGCACGCCATCGAGTGCGTCTTTGACCTTGTCCTGCACGATGCGCGCCGTGTCGCCCAAGTGCGTGCCGACCAGCTGTGAACGGTCGACCTCCAGCAGCTTGTCCTTGCGTAGCAGCTTGAGCTCGTACAGGAGCTTACCGATGTAGCGCGCGACGGTGGTCTTACCGGTACCCGGGGGACCTGTAAACACCATATGGAATGTTAGGTTCGATACCGGCAGTTCACGTTCTTTCTTTAGCGCAACAACGCGGGCGAAATCGACCATTCGGTAGATCTCGTCCTTGACGGGGTCCAGCCCGATCAAGGCATCGATCTCTTTCAAAATCGGCTCCAGCCCTTCGCCACGTTTTGGGCGCGCGGCCCGCTCGGTCCGACGTCGCGATCTGAAACTCTGCTCCACGTTGGCTACTCCATCTCTTCTTCTGCGAGCCGCACTATTTCACGGGTGATGACACGTCGTTCGGCCAAATCCGGGTGCTCCTCGGACGCGACTTCGACCATCTTCTCGGCGGTTCGTCGGCACGCTTCCGCGTTATCGAACGACGCCCCCTTCCTGTCGCGAAGCTCCGAAAGAAGGCGACGCGCGGCCTGCGCCGTGTCGTTGCCTTCCAGACGCCAGCTCATCGCTGCGAGCGACGAAACCAACACATCGAACAGCGCATCGTCGCCGAGATCGTCGAACACGACCTCGCGGCGCGCGAGTTTGCCGAGCCAACGCGCGTGCGCCGCGTCTTCCTTCAGACGTTCGAGGGCTTGTTCGCTCATCGTTGCGATGACGACCGTTTCACCTGGAGCCTGCCGAAGCACATCCACGACCGTCATGCCGAAGTCGACGCCCGGGGCATCTTGGCCGCCGTACGGATCCGCCGCCAGCAGCCATTCCGCATCGTCGATGAACAGCGTGCCACCTTTGGCGGCGGTCGCTTTGGCTCGGCCGAGTTGGATGGCCGACCCGAACTCGCCACCGCGCAGATCGGTCGGCCTCACCGTCACGATCTTTGCCGTCTTCACCGCACCTACACCGACTAACAGGTGCGCGACGGCATGTGCCACGGTGGTCTTGCCAATTCCGCGTGGCCCTGCGATCAATATGATTGCCGCCGGCGCATTGGAAGCGAAGGGATTTTCCGGGTTGGCGGCGGCGGGCTCTACGATGCGCTGATAGATTAGCTCCCGGGCATCGTCGTTACCGCGCAACGCGGCCAGTGCCTCCTGCGCCGCGTTGTAGAGCCTGCGACGCTCGGAATCGTCGAGTTCGCCTGGGGGTGGCGACGCCTCGTTGTTCGGCGATAGCTGCGCAGTGACTGCGGCTCGGTTTGACATGAAACCGAGAAACCTCGACACGGCCGGCACGCGTGTCAAAGGATTAAGCCAGCCCTGGTCGTACATCCACACGACCAACGTCAGCGTCCACAGGACTATGGCAATGACGACGAAAATCGATGACGATGCCTTGCCCAGCAGGCCGTAGATGGCCAGAAACAGCAATGCAGCGGCGGCGACTCGGAGCGGCAGCGGTATGGCTCGCAGCACGCCCAGCATTGTCATAAGCTCGGAGTGACCGGGAGGTCCAGGGTGTCGCCCGGGGCCATCGTGGGCCAGTCGATCTTGGCCGCCCCGGACTCGAGCGCAATCGTGATGCCCCCACCGCCGTCGTGCACGCCGGTCACGACTACTTTGCCGTCCGCCGGGTAAGGGATCGCGATCGTGGTCTTGGCATTCAGGGCCGTGACCTCGATCGGGAACGATGTGCTGCTTTCGAACCGCAGGACATCGCCGTCCTGAGCGTGGGTATCCCACAGCGTGAGCCAGGCGAGCTTAGTCCGCCCCTGGTCGATCTCGGCACGCAACTGTTCGCGCTGCTGGGTCGTGACGTTCGGCGGCATGTCCGCAATCGCCCGGTCAATCTCTTCGGGCGCCACATAGGCGAGCGGCAGCCCAGGCCCCGTGATCAGAGTCTGATACGCTGCGGTCCGGCTCTGTACCGCCGCTTCGCTCACCTGGTCGATGGCGGCACCTCCTCCAGAGCCGAAGTACCCCGCCGCCGCCAGAGCCACGGCGAAGGCAATCGCCGCGATTGGTTTCCAGTTGAAGCCGCCGCCCCGGGGACGATGATCGGTTGGCATACCGCCGCCCGAGCCATCCCCTGTGCTTCCCTGCAACGGAGGCGCTTCGCCGCTCGCAACGGATCCCGCGCTGCCCCCCGAAATCTTTGGGCGTTTCCGTTCCCTCTCTCGGATCCGCTGATCAGACACAGGCCGCACCCTCGGTCCGTTAAAAATACATGAAAGTGTAGTGGCTTTTCGGGATACCGGCAAGGAATGGTCCTCGACGTCCGTGCTCGCCCACCGATCTCGCTGCCGAAGCGACAGCCAGGCTTTGAGGAACCGGCCCAGTCCGGTAAAGTTCCCCCACATCCTCAACGACAAAAGGGTAGGGACCTCGATGAATCGCGTCCGCCAGCTCTTGCTGACCGCACTTGTGTATGGCCTGTGGCCGCTTGTCAGTCACGCCCAGTTTGCGCCCCCGGATGGATCTTCTTCAGGCGACCCGGCCACCAACGCGTTCGGTTCAAAAGGCGCGTCCGTGTTCGCACCCTCGACGGATCAGATCCAGAACGGCGGGCTCGGCGTCAGGATCCTGTTCGTCGGCCGACAAAATGATAGCAAGACGCTGACGATCAGCGCTGAGTTGCAGAACTTAACCAAAGAGCCGATTTTCGTCGCGCTGGTCGGGCCGGCACCTGCCGCGATCGATACTTCTGGCGTGACTTACATGCTGCAAAAGGTCGGCGGTATGGCGCAATGTGAGACGCTCGAAAACCGTTACATCGCGCACTGCTTCTCAAATTACAGTGGCTATTTGCCTGGCGCGGCATTCAGCCTGCTGCAGCCGGGCGCGTCGGCGATCGTCGCGACAACATTTGCCGCGGAGCAGGTCAGTGCCTCCGGATTCCTAAGCGTATCCATGAACATCGCGCTGGCAAAAGGCTCACGGCCGCAGGACAAGCGCGATAAAGACGCCAAGATAGAAAACGTCGCGATAAGTTTCCCGCTGGTCGCTTTAACGGAAAGCAAGTGATGTTGTTGAGAAATATATTCCGGGCGGCTCTGTTGGGTTGCCTACTGATAACAACGGCCCATGCTCAGTTTGCGTCGTCCGAACCACCCAACCAAGGAGGCAACAACGCCCCATTTGGACAACAGAACTCTTTCAGCAATATCACAACGTCATTCGACGGGATCGACGTGCAAGTCCAGCGCTTGGCTAAAGATCCTTCCGGCGACGGCAGCATCCGCTTGATTTTTCTACTCTCCAACTCCTCGGACAAGGACCGCAGGATGCTCTTCCTCGGCCCGATCTCCACGCTGATCGACGAGTTCGGCAACGTTTATGCGGCCATGGAAACGGTCGGGGTAGAGCATTGCGCGTACAAGCGAGATTGGCACTCGGACGTCGGCTGGTGCGCGAAGAAGTACGGTGCAGTTGCAACCAGACTCGCTCCCAAGGTTCCGGTGACCGTAGCCATCAAATTCAAACCAGCCGATGGATATTCTGAAGAGCTCGCGAAGATGAGCCAGACCGTCTCTCTGCGCTCGCGCCTCGCGCACTACACCGATGATTTCAAAGACGGCAAGACCGCCGATATCATCGTCAACAATATTCCTTTTCCGAGGTGACGGGCATGCGGCGACTATATTGGATCAGCCTGGCTACATTACTGGTGGTCGCGGTGCAATCGTCTCAGGTGCAGGCGGCCGAGAGCCTCGACGCCGCCGTCGAGGCGATTGCCCAGCGTTTCGTCGACTCCCGAGGTAATGGCGCCAAGCCGATACGCGTTGCGGTAACCGCGTTCGTGCAGTCGGATCGGAAGACAACGCAGTTCACTAACTTGTTGATGATCGCGCTGACAGGCAAGCTGGTCCAGTTGAGCTCTGGCAAGTTTCGCGTGATCGAGCGCGCTCAGTTGGAAACGGCCCTCGCCGAGATTCAGTTGTCGGATGTCCCGATCTTCGACCGGAACACCGCCCAAGAGCTCGGAAAGTTCTTGGGCGTCGACGCGTTGATCGTGGGCGAAATTACCCCCCTGTCGGACATCGTCCGGCTCGATGCGCGCATGATCGACGTCGGAACGATCGAGACCATCGAGCAGGCCGACCAGTGGGTTCCGTTGACGCCGACACTGCAGCGACAGATCGATACGCTCGCCATCGTCTCGCGTCCGCGCGTCGGTAACGGGGACAGTCCCGATCCGCGCAACGGCATCTGGCAGGGCACGGGTAACTGTGGAGACGCGACGATCGGACTGGCCGTGTCCATCGTCGCCACCGCCGATGACAAACTGTCGGCCATGCAGGTCTATTATCCGGCCTCTGAGGGTGGGGACCGCTCGCCTATCCAAGTTGGTGTGGTGTCGATGTCCGGC
The DNA here is from genome assembly GCA_041738985.1 of Chromatiaceae bacterium. GTDB lineage: Bacteria > Pseudomonadota > Gammaproteobacteria > Chromatiales > Chromatiaceae > Thiodictyon. The sequence goes on from JBGSOR010000465.1 coordinate 14,371, forward strand.
ACGTTCGATCCGGCCACCAAGGGGTTCAAACTGTTGCCCGGTGATTGGCTCTTTCGCCCGCGCGGACATTCCGCTCTGGGTTTCTCAGGAACTCTTGATGCGGAAAGCGGCGTGATCTCTGCCAAATACGACCGTGAAGGCTGCGGCGACATCAGCCTACGTCGAAGGAATTGATCCGACGGAGTAATGTGAACGGCTGGCGGCGCCTCAAACGACGTCGAATGCCAACCGCCGGGTGACATCGGAAAACTTTGATCGCGGACCTATCACGTGAGCGCGCCCGTCGGCGCTCACTTCAACTCGTAATGCAGCAGCCGAATAAGCCCTCGGCGCCCACCCTGTCCGCTTGTCTCTGACTTGACGCTGCGCCGCACCTCCGGGACGTACCAAGAGGTATCGGTGCCGCGGGTTCGCTCGCCCGTGCTCGGGTCGAAGAGCTCCGTAACTAACTGGATCTTGATGGCTCGGAAGGACCCGGCAGGCACGGAGATCCGTTCCCATCCCTCCGTGGTGCCCGAGATCGTATGGATCCGGATCGCCCCAGTTTTGATGTCGGTCTCCGTGGAGGTCTGCTCCCAGGTCTTCCCGGGGAATAGCGGAAAGTCGTAGTACTTCAGCGGCGGGGAGTAATCCTTGCCGCTGTTATCGGGACTTCGGGTGGAAATGAGATTCCACTGCCGGTCGAAAGCCAGATTGCGTGGCTTTGCCCGCTTGTTGTCGAGGTTGAGGGATGACAGTGTCACTTTACCCTTGATCGAGGTCACGGTCCTGCGCGTCGACACGCCGGAGCTTGGGTCATTCGGATCTTTAGATTCATAGACATAGCTGTCTCCGACCTGGATCGGCGGGGCACCCACCCGGACCGGTAGCTCTGCCTCCCTTTGCCCGCCATCCCCGACGCCCACGTCCCCGACGGACCCCTGCTCATCCATCGCCGGCGTTGGCCGAGACGGTATTGCAGACGTCAGGGAGACGTAGCTCACCTTGCCGCCAGAGAAGGCCACCTCGCCGTTCGGGTAGTGCCACAGCTCCGCGTCCGGAGGAATAATCTCCTTTCGGATTGGCGCGCCGCAGGCCTCCAGCACCTGCTTCATGGTCATCTCCTTGACCACGGTCCCGGCCAGGATGGCATCTGCAACCTCCGTCCCGTAGACGGCGGTGAGCTCGCGGCGGCGCGCCTGCTCCGGTGTCTCGGCCGGCGCGGGCGGATCCGCGCTCGGAGCGTCCTCCTGGGCTGCGGGTTCCAGCGCGGCTGCTGTTTCCGCGCTGGCTGGGCCTTCCCCCTCTACCGGCCAGACCAGAGGGCAGGCGGAAGTCAGGATTAGCACCAACTCAAGGCTCAATAAGCGCTTGGTAACTCGAGACATCGCTGCTACTCCATCTACGCCGTCAAAGGACGCGACAATGCCGCCCCGACAGCGCGGCGCGGAACCCGCCCGATCAAGCCTGGTCTGCCGCAGGCTCATGGGTCGCCCTCCCCTGCCCCATCTGCATCATGGCTTCCATCGCCGCGCGCACCGCCCGGGAGTGGCCTTCGATGGCCAGGAAAGCCAGTACCAGCGCGACTGCCAGGAATAGGAACAGAGCCCCGCCGACCACGGCCATGGTCTGCTGCGCACGCTGCTTCGCCTCATTTACCTGGACCGCGTGGCGCCGCTGCATCTCGTCGTTCTCGGCCTGTGCCCGTTCGCGCGCCTCTTCCGCCGCCCATTGAACAGCCCGCTGCTGCTGCTCCAACCGTTCCTGCGCCGCAGCCTCGCGCCGGAGCACCTCATTCCAGGCGTCGCACAGGCCAGCGTACAAGACCTCGACGTTCGCCGCGGTCAGCCGCGGACGCACCTCCTCAAGGGCCCGTCGATAGTTGGCAATGAATGAGCCATCACTATCGCTCGCCCCACAACGACTCGGCGCCTTGAGGGCGGTCTTGTAAGCAGCGAAGTGGCCGGGATTGACATCGGGCTCGACGATCCGGGCAACCTCACTGGCGACCGCCTCGAGCTCCGTAGGCTTTGCCGGAGGCGCCGACGGCGCTGCTGTCGTCGAGGCGGCCGGCTTAGGCGCGAGCCTCAGGTCGAACGAGAGCTCCATCGGGGCGGACGCGATCCCGTACCGATCCCTGGCCACAACGCGGATCTCGAAGGTTCGGCTCGTTGGCTCCTTGATGTCCCGTAATGCCTCGGCGACCTGCTCGACAAGCACCGGCCGGGCGGCGAGACTGTTCTTCTTGCTCGCCCGGTCGGGCACCCGCTCGAAGAGCTCCGCATCGCGGCCCCCGATGACACTCACCCCCTCGGGAAAGGAGGCCAGCCCGTTGGGTGTGTCGGCGAGGAAATACCCGAGCACCTGCCCCTCCGCTGGCGGTACGGTCCAGGTGCTCGAAGCAACTTGAAATCGGACATTGGTCGGCGGCGCGAAGCGTTTTCCGATCACGGCAAGATCCAGTGTGCGGTCCGATGGCGCAACGGGCGTCTCGGTCCCCTGGTATGGCGGCGGGATGGGCACCGTCTCGGGTTGGCCCGCCGTCGTGGCCTGCAAATAGCCCACATACACGAGCCCACCAAACACCGCCAGAAGGCACCCTAGCGCAATGACTAGGTAGATCCCCCGCGCCAGCGCCAGAACATAGGCGCTCTGGAGGCGCAGAAACCACCGCCGTCCCACCGGATCATTCCCGCTCACCGTCATCTCCTATCGCTTTGAGAACCACCGCGGATGAGCATGTCATGCATGCCCCCGCGCGACCAAGAACGCGCTCATACAACCGTAGCTGCGTTTATGCCAATCCCCGTTTCGCGCCCGAGTGCGTCAAACCAACCCCATCTTCTATAACATTCGCCTGTTCCTTTCCAGAATGCCTTGGGAGGGCTACATACAACTCGCTCATGGCGGCCTCATGGCCGCTTTTCTACCTACTGCTCGATAATATAAGAGGAGCTGAGCACAGCTGCCGCCCCCAAACCATCGGGGCGCCACTCACTCGGTCGGAGTTCAGAGACTCGAGCATTCTTCCGCTTCTCCTTGGCAACCATCTATCATCGATCTATCGGACCAGGTACTGATCGAATACCCAGCCAGTCTTGCCCCGAAAGGTGGTTCTGCACCAGCGCCCGTCGTTCGAATGGGCAATGCATTCATCCAGGGTCAGACGCGCACCGTGTGGGATCTTCAGCAACCGCTTTCCGCGCCGAACGGTCGGATCGCTGCGCAGGGCAAGAAAACCGTCGCCCGGTGCATGAACCCGGGCGGCATCCGACCTTCGCGAGGCTTCCGGGACCTGTGGTTCTACAAATTTCTTTGGCAATTCATCCAGTCGCTCTTGGTGGGGCGTTGCCCCGCGAGCCTGGGGCTCGTTCAGGCCGACGTAGCTCACCTTGCCGCCCGTAAAGGCCACCTCCCCTTCCGGGTAATACCACAACTCGGCGTCGGGCGGGATCGCCTCCTTCCGGATCGGAGCGCCCCGAGCCGCCAACACCTCGACTGCACTCATGTCCTTGACTACCCCGCCGGGGGCAGCCGTCTCCATGGTCTTAGGCGCCGCATCCACTGCCGAATCTCTTTGTTCCACCGGTTTTGATTGCGCGGGTGCCGGGTCAGCGCCCCCTCCTTCGCCCGCGCACACTAGCCCAATGCTCACCAAGAGGACGGCGACGAGCAGCCCGGCCTGGCGCATTCTGGTTCCTACCATGAAGCGATAGTGCATCGTCATCAGGGATACCGTGTCTGATCGCAAGTCTTGCTTGCAAAGCTGGTCATCTACGAACATACAAGTATAGCCGCACGATCCGAGTAACTTGTGAGTGCACCCTGAACTTCAATTACGGGTTATTTTCTCAGAAAGGCTTCTTGTTCGGATACGAGATTTCGAATGATAATATACGGTTGTCCGCACCCTCTATATAGGCGCGAATTAATTGCCGCAAGACAAGCTTCCTTTTCGTGAGTTCGCTGCCGCTGCGGCCGGTGCGCAGCCAGGCGCTACCTTCTTCGAAGCGAGATAATATAAATCCGCAAAGGCGACTTCCAAATTCCAAAACCATTCTCTGACCCCGAAAGTGTCTTAATCCCCCGAGCGGTATCGCATTCAAGAAAAATTTCTCAGGGCACCGTACCAATCGGCAGTCACACACGTACTATCGCTGACAGGCTTAGAGACATCCGAAGCTATTCGCCATGGCATCGCTGTTGGCTCCATTGAGACCGTTCGCGCTTTTTGCTGGCGCATCTCTGCGGTCACAGCCAACCCCGTTTGAATTGGGCGCTTGGCCTACCTTCGCATCCACAGTCATGCCTCGATCATGTTGACAACCACGAATCGTCTGCGCGCGTTACTTTCCTTAGACACGTCAACATCGCCTGCGTAGTAACCCAATTGCCCAATTGCTTGAGGTCGGACTGAATTTCTGAAACCTACTGCTTTGGCGATAAATGCTAATGGTAAGTTGTATCGTGTACGAAAACGGATAGAAGCACAATGAATGCTAGGGCCGCAAGCAAATGCAAGAGCATGCGCCCAACCTCGAAATCCACTACCATCTGTTGCCCGACCATCAGCGTAAGCGACCCAAACCGCGCACCGGCAGAGCGTTGCGAATAACCACAGAAATGAGCGCGCGGGTTGGATCGCTTTTGACGCTGTCGTTAGGTGCCTTGCTGTGGAGCGAGTGCAGCCGCTTTTGCAACAACCACGCCAAGGATGATGGCGAGCAGGTGCATCACTGTTGGGACAAGAGGTATTAGGTTCAACGCTGGCGCAAGATCAAAGATGGCAGCGAGAATGGGGAAAATGATCAGCCACTTCTTATCCACGACGACGCCACGGAACCAGGCAAGGACCATTAAGACAATTAATGAACCAAGATGAAGCCAGAAAGCGGGATTGATTCCTTTCAACGGGCTGGCGTCTCCAACTGCAGCCCCGAACTGCCCGAGTGTCCCTATTACCGCTGAATTCGAGCCAACATAGGGAAGGTAGTACGTCGGTAGCATGAACAACACATACAAAATCACGAACACGACTGCATTGCCAAGGACCTTTGTCATTTTTCATCTCCGCGTCATGTTTGCTGCCTTTGAATGGACGGTAGATGCCGTAGGCGCAGCAGGTTCCCTTGGCATCTCCTATCTCTTAGATTGCGTTAACAAAAGTGGTTGTCGGCCGTAGTGGGTTCTCAGCTCCAACCGAAGCAGGGTGACCTACCGGACCCATTTTGCCGACCCTACTATCTATCTGGTTTTGCGACAAGGGTCACAGCGACAAACGGCGCATTTGTGAACCTGAGCGACAAAACGCGTAACGAGATGGTTTGCCGCCGCTCGGTGAGCAGCCCTGCGGTTAAGTCTCGTCTCGTGACGTCTGGTAAATTTGCGCGGATGCGTCCAGCGTGGCGTCCGTGGTAGCGAGCCTGAAGCCCGGGGGCCGGCGAATACGCGGGAGGCGCCATTGCGAGCGCGCCCAGGCTCGATAGGCGGGTCGGACCCTGCGACCGGGGCGCCTTGATGCACACGCCTCTCATCCAATGGCCTCGGCAGCGTCTACCACGCGCCGCCCCACAGCTCGTCCTCGGCGTCCATGCGCACCTGCTCGCTGTCAGTGCGATCGGCGCGCCGGGCGGTGCGGGAGGCGACATTCGGCCTCCCCGCGCCGCAACGGCGAATTCGCTGCCGGTGGACGCGTCGGGAAGTAGCCGGTCTCGTAGAGGATCGCGAGCCACTCGTCCAGGTTCACATGGCTCAAGTCCACGCGCTCAAAGTCGACCACACCGACACCGGTGCAGGCGGGGCGCCTTCGGCTAACCCCACCGGCGGCCGAGTTGAGCGCAAACCTGCTCGTTGACGATCCGCGCGAGCGGGTGTTGAAACAGCAGTCACTGTTGCGCTTCTCGACGCAGGCGCCGAGGACCTTGCTCTTGCGGTGGCCGCCGACCCGATGGCAGACGCGGAGATCCCGGTTAGTGCCGAGCCCAAGCTGCGCATGCTCTGAGTTCCAGAATGGGGTGGACCCGGATCGCGGCTATCGTGCACGGCATGTAAGCGTACATGGCCCAGGCCACGGCGGTGCCGAACCAGGCAGCCGCCGAGCTGCAGCACCGAGCCCCCGACGACCACCCCGCCGGACACTGCCGCGCCTCCGGTCCTGGCGGAGAGTCGCGCATTGACCGCCGCATCGCCGAAGAACTGGGCGGCCCATTCGGCGATCTGCTTGAGCAGTGCCTGCTTGGAAGAGTCCCCCTAGGCTCGTCGCGTCCGTCACCGAGGCGTTGATCTTGCCCATGAGTTTGTTGGCCACACTGGTGAAGCGCTCCTGCGCCACGGTCGAGGTGGAAGTAATCGGCTGGCGCAAGGTCTCCCTGAAGCCCAAGATGGCCGTCCCCTTGTCGAGCCCCAGGATGGTAGTGCCGATCTCGACGAGGGCGAAGAACGCATAGAGTCTGCTGGGCTCCGCCGACAGCCACGGCGGCTCACCCGGAGGTTCCTTTGAGGCGGCGGACACTCGGTCAACTGGTCATCGGCGACCTCGAAGCCGGTGGCCCTGTTGTTGGCGAGGAACGAATTGCCAGCCCCACGAGGACGCGATCACCGCGGTGCGGAGTTTTCGCTCTGCCCGGTACTTGACGCTCGATGTGGACTCTGTGGTTTGCGGGCCGCTCCGCCGTTTGCCAGCCTCGAGTCGCTGGCTGCTTCGAGGCAGCGAAGCCTTGCCGACGATTGACTCGAGCACGCGCACATATGTACAGTTTCTCTGTCCAGTTCAGAGACCGCCACATGACCATCGAGACAACCTACACCCGGGCGCGCGAACAGTTGAAGGCGCTCATGGATCGCGCGGTCGATGACCGTGAGGTGATCCTGGTACGCCGCCGGTCGGGGGGTGCGGTGGCTATGATCGCCGCCGATGAGCTGCAAAGCTTGCTGGAGACCGCTCACTTGTTGAGGTCCCCCAAGAACGCGGAGCGTTTGCTGGCCGCTTTGGCCAGGGCGCGTTCAGAGGACCTGTCGCCAACGGCCGTCGAAGCCCTGGAGAAGCAGGTTGGCCTTGAAGGCTGAAGCCAAGCGCGTTGCGGTATTCCAGCCGGAATTCCTGGAAGATCTGAGCGACTGGGTTGAAACGGAACGACGGACGGCCAAGCGTTTGCTGGATCTCGTCAAAGCCGCATTACGCGACCCTTTCAAAGGCATCGGCAATCCTGAACCGTTGAAGTACCTTGGCCCCGATGTATGGTCGCGACGCATCACGCAGGAGCACCGCTGCGTCTATCTCGTCAAGGCAGATCGTATCGAGCTCCTGCAAGGCCGTTACCACTACTGATTGCGGGCGACCAACAGCTAGGGGCGGTGCGGGGTTGGTTTAGCTCCCTGCCATGCCGCCAAGGGAATCCATCGCGCCTATCCCGCCCCCAGCTTTGCGCGACCACGTGCGTCGCCGTACACATGGATGCCCAACCAGATCGAGACCGGAACAGCCCAGGCGGTGGGCCGTGAGGAGAATCAGATGCCACAGCAACCGATCGGACGGCGCGGGACCGGTCCAGGCGATCGCTCGATTAATCTTGTAACCCACTCGGTGCGAGTAGGTATCTTCTCGCGATGAACCTGCCCCTCGCGGTACTCGCGCCCTTTCTGGGCGCACTGCTGGTTGCCTGGGTCTCGCGGCGGGGGACCAACCACGCCGCCTGGGCGGCGGCGGGGGTGACCCTCGCGACCCTGGCCCTGTTGGCCCCCCTGCTCCCGGCGCCCTTCGCCGGCCACACCGTTATCCAGCGCCTGACCTGGATGCCCTCCGTGGGTCTGGACCTAGGCTTCCGACTGGACGGGTTCGGGATGCTCTTTGCGCTCATGATCCTCGGGATCGGGCTCCTGATCGTCCTCTACGCCCGCTACTACTTCTCCGAGCGGGACCCCCTGGGGCGCTTCTATGCGGAGATGATGCTCTTCATGGGCTCCATGCTCGGGGTGGTCCTGTCCGAGAACGTGATCCAGCTGCTGGTTTTCTGGGAGCTCACCAGCCTGTCCTCGTTTCTGCTCATCAGCTACTGGCCCCAGCGGGAGGAGGCACGCCGCGGGTCGCGCATGGCACTCACGGTGACCGGTGCCGGGGGGCTGGCGCTGCTCGGAGGTCTACTGATCCTGGGCCAGATCGCTGGGAGCTACGAGCTGACCGACATCCTGGCCGCCGGGGACCGGATCCGCGCGCATCCCCTCTACCTGCCGGCCCTGGTGCTGATCCTGCTCGGGGCCTTTACCAAATCCGCCCAGTTTCCCTTCCAGTTCTGGCTGCCCAATGCGATGGCCGCGCCGACCCCGGTTTCTGCCTATCTGCATTCGGCGACCATGGTGAAGGCGGGCGTGTTCCTGCTGGCGCGGCTCTTCCCCGCACTGTCGGGGACACCAGAGTGGCTCGTGCTGGTGGGCGGAACCGGGCTCGCAACCCTGCTCGTCGGTGCGGTAATCGCGCTCTTCAAGCACGACCTCAAGGGCCTGCTGGCGTACTCCACCATCAGCCACCTGGGTCTGATTGCGATGCTGTTCGGCATCGGGACCCCGCTCTCGGCCCTCGCGGGGGTCTTCCACATCATCAACCACGCCACCTTCAAGGCGTCCCTCTTCATGGCCGCCGGGATCATCGATCACGAGACCGGCACCCGGGACATGCGGCGGATCAACGGGCTCTGGCGCACCATGCCCCACACGGCGACCCTGGCCATGGTGGCGGCGGCGGCCATGGCCGGTGTGCCCCTCTTCAACGGATTCCTATCCAAGGAGATGTTCTTCACCGAGGCGGTGGGGGTCTCGGAGCGCATGGACCTGGGCTGGCTGGTACCGCTGGCGGTCACGGTGGCCGGGGTCTTCGCGGTGGCCTACTCCCTGCGGTTCATCCACGACGTGTTCTTCAACGGGGAGCCTGTCGACCTGCCACGCTCCCCCCACGAGCCACCCCGCTGGATGAAGGTGCCGGTGGAGATCCTGGTGGCCATCTGTCTGCTGGTCGGCATGCTTCCGGCACTGACCGTAGAGCCCATCCTGGCGGTCGCCGCCCAAGGGGTACTGCAGGGACCCCTGCCGCCCCACGACCTGGCCATCTGGCATGGCTTCAGCCCGGCCTTCGCCATGAGCCTCCTGGCGCTGGCAGGCGGCGGGCTCCTGTATCTGGGGCGTCGTCCTCTATTCCGGCTGCACACGCACCTGGAGGGCCGACTGGAGACCCGCAAGGTTTACGACTGGCTGGTGGCGGGCCTGTTCGGGCTCGGCCGCTGGGCGACGGATCGGGTCGATACCGGATCGCTCCAACGGATGCTGGCAGTCTTTTTCTGCAGTGCCCTCGTCCTTGGGGCGGCGGGGCTCTGGTCCGACCTGTCTCTGGACGGCGGGCGGGCCGGACTGCCGCCGGACGGGGTCAGCCTGCTCGCCGCCCTGAGTCTCGGGACCGTCGCGGTGCTCGCGGCGGCCTGGCATCGACGCCGACTCACGGCCCTGCTCTTGGTGGGGGCGGTGGGGCTCGTTGTCTCCATCGCATTCGTCAAGCTCTCCGCCCCTGACTTGGCGCTTACCCAGTTATCAGTAGAAGTCGTCACGGTGGTGCTGCTCCTGCTGGCGCTCTATTTCCTACCCCAGGAGTCGCCTCCCGAGCCCGGCATTTGGCGTCATGCCCGCGACCTGGCCCTGGCAATAGGCGCGGGTCTGGGCGCTGCGGCACTCGCGTGGGGCGTCGCGACCAGGCCGCTCGATTCCATCGGCGACTACTTCCTGACCAACAGCGTACCGGGGGGCGGCGGGGCCAATGCGGTGAACGTGATCCTCGTAGACTTCCGCGGATTCGACACCCTGGGGGAGATCACGGTCCTCGCCATCGCCGCAATCGGGATCTACGCGATGTTGGATCGCCTGCGCCTGCCGGCCCCGGAGCGGGACTGGACCGGACGGGCCTGGGACTCCGACGTGCACCCGGTCGTCCTGGCGGCCTTCGCCCGGATCCTGCTGCCGTTGGCGCTCCTGGTATCCGTCTTCGTCTTCCTGCGCGGACACAACCTGCCAGGCGGCGGATTCATCGCCGGGCTCGTGACGGCGGTCGCCCTGATCCTGCAATACCTTGCCAACGGGGTTTCCTGGACCAACGACCGGCTCCCGGGCGATCTGCACCCGACCATCGGGGCCGGGCTCCTGATCGCCACCCTCACGGGTCTCGGGAGCCTGGTCCTGGGTTACCCCTTCCTCAGCTCCGCCCACGGTCACGTCCACCTGCCTCTGCTGGGGGATCTGGAGCTCGCCTCCGCCATGGCGTTCGACCTGGGTGTGTATCTCGCGGTGGTAGGCGCCACTTTGTCGATTCTGATACATCTGGGGCTTCTGCACCGGGGGAGCCATAACCCGGATGCCCATGCCGCAGCGGGCCGGGAGACAGACTAGATGGAGGTCCTGATTGCGCTCGCCATCGGTATCCTAACCGCCTGCGGGGTCTATCTGGTGCTGCGGGCGCGGACCTTCCCGGTGGTGCTGGGACTGACCTTGCTGTCATACGGGGTCAATCTCTTCCTGTTCGCCGCGGGACGGCTCGCCGTGGGACGCCCGCCGGTCATTGCCGCCGGCTCTCCGGGCTATACGGACCCCTTGCCGCAGGCGCTGGTCCTCACGGCCATCGTGATCGGCTTTGCCATGACCGCCTTCGTCATCGTGCTGGCGATCAAGGCCAGGTCGGAGCTCGGGAACGATCATGTCGATGGGAGCCACGGGCCTTGATTCGGCTGTTTTCTCCGCAAGCGCGCCGATCGGATCGATGGGGCCCGGGATGAGTCACCTGGCCGTCTTGCCCCTGCTGCTCCCTTTGCTGACGGGCACCCTGCTCCTTCTGCTGCGGCGCCTGGACATCCGCATCCGGCGCGGCCTCGCGTTCGCCTCGTTGGCAGGGTTGATCGGGCTCGCCCTGCTTCTGACGCGAGTTGTGGATGGTGGCGAGATCCTGGTCTATACGCTGGGCGACTGGCCGGCACCCTTCGGGATCGTCCTGGTGGCGGACCGGCTCGCCGTCTGGCTGCTACTCGCCACCGCCCTGCTTGCCCTGCCCGCGCTCTTCTACGCCATCCAAGGCGGGGCGGGCGCGATCGATCGGGACGGGCGGCACTTCCATGTGCTCTTCCAGCTCGAGCTGTTCGGACTCAATGGGGCCTTTCTGACCGGGGACCTGTTCAACCTCTTCGTCTTCTTCGAGGTCCTGCTGATCGCCTCCTACGGGCTGCTGCTGCACGGTGGCGGGCGCGCCCGAACCCGAGCGGGACTGCACTATGTGGTCCTGAACCTGGCGGGCTCCACCCTCTTTCTGTTCGCGGTGGGGACCCTGTTCGGGGTGCTGGGGACACTCAACATGGCCGACCTGGCGGTACGGGTGGCCGCCGCGCCGCCCGAGAGTGCGCCCCTGGTGCGGGCGGCCGGGCTCCTGCTCTTCGGGGTCTTTGCGCTCAAGGCCGCCCTGATCCCGCTGCACCTCTGGCTCCCGGCCGCCTATGCAGAGACCGGGGCCGCGGTGGCGGCACTCTTCGCGGTCATGACCAAGGTGGGGGCCTACAGCATCCTGCGGGTCTCGACGCTCGTCTTCGGACCTCAGGCAGGGGTTGGGGCGGATCTGATTCAGCCCTGGCTCTTGCCGCTCGGCCTCGCCACGCTGGCGGCAGGGATCGTCGGGGTCATGGGGAGCGACCGGCTGCGCCGACAGGTGGCCTATCTGGTGGTGGCGTCCGTCGGAACCCTGGTGGCGGGCCTGGGGCTCGGCACGGCCCCTGGGATCGGCGCAGGGCTCTACTACCTCCCCCACAGCGCCTTCGCCGCGGCCGCCTTCTTCATACTCGCGGACCTGATCGCGCGACAACGCGGCGCCCTCGGGGACCGGCTGGATCCGGGGCCGATCTTGGGCCGGCACTGGACCCTGGCTGGACTGTTCTTCGTGCTGTCGGTGCTGGTCGTCGGGCTCCCGCCGCTGTCCGGATTCGTCGGCAAGTTTCTGATCCTGCGCGCGGCCCTGGAGCAACCGGCGGCACCCTGGGTGCTCGGCACGGTGCTCGGGTGCGGTCTCTTGGGGCTGATGGCCATGGCGAGGAGCGGGAGCCTGATCTTCTATCGGGCCACAGAGCCTGGCCCCGAGCCCGTGCACGCGAGCGCGTCGGCTGCAAGGCCCCCTCCCCCGCCGCCCAGCGCGCGGGGTCTGGCGCCGATCACCCTGCTCCTCGCCCTCGCCGTCGCCCTCACCCTTTGGGCCGGGCCGCTTTTCGATTACACCAGGGCCACGGCAGAGCAGCTCCTGGACCCTGCCGAATACATCCAGGCGGTGCTGGGGGCGGGGCCATGAGCATTTCGGGTCCGATGCGGCCGCTGCGCGACCGGGTGCTCCCTCATCCCTGGCTCAGCCTTGTGCTGACCCTGGTCTGGCTGCTGCTCGCGAACGACGCCTCCTGGGGCCAGCTCCTGATGGGGACCCTGCTCGGTTGGGCCATCCCGCTCTTCACCCGCGCCTATTGGCCGGAGACCCTGCCCATCCGCCGGCCCCTGGCGCTGGCGCGCTTCGTCGCGCTGGTCCTCTACGATATCGCGGCCGCCAACCTAAACGTGGCGTGGATTGTCCTCTTTCGGCACCGCCGGCTGCGGCCCGCCTTCGTGGAGGTGCCCTTGGACCTCAAGACGGACATGGCCATCAGCCTGCTTGCCAACACCATTTGCCTCACCCCGGGGACGGTCTCCGCCTACCTGACCGCGGACCGGCACACGCTGGTAGTCCATGCCCTGGACCTGCGGTCGCCGGAGAGGCTGGCAGCGCAGCTCAAGGCGCGTTACGAGTCCCCTTTGAAGGAGGTGTTCGAGTCATGTTGAATCAGGCCCTCGCGGTCGCCTTCGCCTTGGTGGGCACCGCCTTCGCGCTCGCCCTGTGGCGACTGATCCGCGGTCCGAGCGCCCCGGACCGTATCCTGGCCCTAGACACATTGGCGATCAACGGCATTGCGCTCCTGGTGCTGCTCGGTATCCAGCTCGACAGCGCCCTCTATTTCGAGGCGGGCCTCTTGATCGCCATGATGGGATTCGTTGGAACCATCGCCTTCTGCAAGTACCTGTTGCGCGGCGATATCATCGAATAGTCCGATCGCATCGGGAACGCCATGCTCGAGCCGCTCCTCTCCGTCTTGATCCTGGTGGGTGCCGCCTTCACACTGATCGGCTCCCTGGGCCTCGCTATCCTGCCCGACTTCTTCACACGCCTGCACGGTCCCACCAAGGCCACAACCCTCGGAGTGGGCAGCTTGCTCATCGCGTCCGCCATCTATTTCAGCACCCGCGGCGAGGGACTAAGCCTCCACGAGGTTCTGATCACCCTTTTCCTGTTCATCACCGCCCCGGTCAGCGCCCATCTGCTTGCCAAGGCCGCCCTGCACGAGCGGCTGCCTAGCCTCGCCCCCGTACCGCAAGGCGTGACGTCGGACGACGGCGAGCCGGAGGATCGCCACCATGCCAGCGAGCGGAATTAATCGCCGCGTCGTTGTACCCCTGGGCGCCCGGAATGTCTCGGCTTGCCTCGCCAGCGCGATCGGGCGCGGGGACCCCGAGCAGCGACAGATCAATTCCCCGCCGGCGCGTCCGATCCGGCCACCACCACCCGATTGCGCCCCAGCCGCTTGGCCTTGTAGAGCGCGGTATCCGCGAGCTTGATACATTGGTTGACGGTCTGGCCCGGACCGTAGGCGGCCACTCCGATGCTGATGGTGAGATGCGGGCGCGCCGATCCGGCGACGAGCTCCAGCCTGGCTACAGCCGCGCGCACCGCTTCGGCCACGGCCGCGCCGCCGACCAGATCCGTATCCGGCAGCAGGATCAGGAGCTCTTCCCCACCCCACCGGGCCACCAGGTCCTGCCCGCGGATGCTTTGGGTCAGGCACTCGGCAATCTGGAGTAAGGCCTCATCCCCCACGTCGTGACCGTGGGTATCGTTGATGTCTTTGAAATGGTCCAGGTCCCCCAGCATCACGACAAATGGGGTGCGGTTGCGCTCGAATCGCTTGGCCTGGTAATCCAGATGCTCCAGCATGGCCCGGCGGTTCATCAGACCGGTGAGCGGATCGGAGCGGGCCGTGTGGGCCAGGAGCTCTTCCGCCCGCGCCCGCTCGGCCACCTCGTGGAGCAGGCGCTCGTTGACGTCCACCAGCTCGCGGGTGCGCTCGGCGATGCGCTGCTCCAGATTGTCCCGACCCTGTTTCAAGGCATCTTGGGCCGCGTCGGCCTGGGCACGGCTTTCCGCGAGCTGCTTGGTCATGATGTTGAAGGCGTCCACCAGTTGCTCCAGCTCATCGCCGCTGCGCACCGAGACGAAGCGGTCCAGCTCGCCTTTGGCAATGGCGCGGCAACGCTCGATGAGCAAGCGCACCGGCTTGACCAGATGGGAAGACAGGGCTTGGCTGAAGGCCAGGGCGAGTAGCACGGACAGCCCCAGGGACAGCAAGCCGGCAATGTGGATGGCCTGCAGCTTGCGCCCGAGCTCCTCCGCGCGCATGTCGAGCCCCACCAGATACTCCCCGTTGCCGTTACGCAAGGGCGCATAACCGGAGATGAAGGAACCCCACTCATCGGAGAAGAGCTGCTGGTCCACGGACGGATGCTGGAAACCGGCCAAGAGCGTCGCATTCAGGCTGGTGTATTCGCGCCCAGGGGTGGCTTGACCCTCGCTCGTATCGCTGTCCAGGACGAAGTACACACGTCCACCGTCGTGTCGCATGACGTAGAGGAACGCGATGTCCGCATTGGTTCGCGCCAAATTGCGCAGCAGGGTCAGTTGCTGTTGGTACTCGGGGCGGTCGCGGTCGGACGCGGTGCGAATCGACCCCAGATCCCGAGCGTTCAGGATTTGTCCGATCAGGGCGGCGGTGCTCTCCAGCCTGAGCTGGATGCTCTCGGTGAGACTGGATACCGCCCTGAGATAGAAATAGCTCCCGATACTCCCCGAGACGAGCAGGACCGCCAGGAAATGGCTCAGGAAGAGCTTGCGACGGATGGTCAGGCGCATGGTTGATTACCGGTGGTTCTCGGGATCGCGGGAAATCGCCCGGAAACGGGCCTAAGGGTGGGGCGCGCCGACCGCGGCGCGGATCGGGCTCGAGATCGGGATGAGTCCGGACAGGGTGCCCCTCGCCATCCGTCAGAGTCCGGGGACCCTGGCGAGGGCGCTCTCGCAGCCTACAGCGGTTTCGGTTGCGACATCTTACCCTATCGATCCGCTCCGGGCCTGGCTCCCGCCGGCGCGGACCGCGGCAACCGTCGCCCGCAATGGACATGCTTCTGCCGCGAGGACCTGGAGCCTTGGCGTTGTGGCAGGGGTTTCAAGGATAATCGCGCCCCGACTCCCAACCAGACAAGGCATGCACGATGACTAAGCTCAAGCTCGGCATCCCCAAGGGCAGCCTGGAAGAGGCGACCCTCGCACTCTTCAAGCAGGCCGGCTGGACCATCGCCCCCCGCTCCCGCAACTATTATCCGGAGGTGGACGATCCGGAGCTGGCCTGCGCCTTGGTGCGCGCACAGGAGATGGCGCCCTATGTGGCCAACGGCACGCTGGACCTGGGGCTGACTGGACTCGACTGGATACTGGAGACGGAGTCCGAGGTCTCGCAGGTCTGCACCCTGACCTATTCCAAGAGCTCGAATCAGCGCAGCCGCTGGGTCCTGCTGGTGCGGGAGGACTCGCCCGTGCGCCGGGTGGAGGACCTCCAGGGCTGCAAGGTAGCCACCGAGCTGGTCGGTTTCACACGCCGTTACCTGTCCGAGCGCGGTGTCGCCGCCACCGTGGAGTTCAGCTGGGGGGCGACGGAGGCCAAGGTGGTAGAGGGCCTGGTGGATGCCGCTGTGGAGATCACGGAGACCGGCAGCACCATCCGCGCCCACGGCCTACGTATCGTCGAGGACCTGCTCTATACGGAGACCCGCTTGATCGCCAACCCCTGCGCGATGGACGACCCCGTCAAGCGCGCCAAGATCGACCAGATCGCGCTCATGCTCCAGGCGGCGCTGGCCGCACGGCACAAGGTGGCGTTGAAGCTCAACGTGCGTGCCGACCGACTCGACGAGCTGATCCCATTGCTCCCCAGTCTGCATGCACCGACGGTCAGCCACCTCTACGACCGGGATTGGCTTGCGGTGGAGACCATCGTGGACTCGGAGGCCGTGCGCACCCTGATCCCGCGGCTTCGTGCGGCGGGGGCCGAGGGCATCCTGGAGTACGAGCTGCGCAAGATGATTTAGGGGAGTCGCAAGTGGCGAGTGGCGAGTGGCGAGTGGCGAGTGGCGAGTGGCGAGTAGCGAGTGGCGAGTGGCGAGGGCCGAGGGCCGAGGGCCGAGGGCGCAGAATCGCCCGTTACGTGCGCCTTGAAGCAAGCGGGTAGCATAGGTGTCGGCCCCCGGTGTCGGAGCCCCAGCGAGGGTGCTCCACAACTGGATCCTGGCTGGGACAGACCGCTCGCGCCTCGCCACTCGCTACGCGCCACTCGCCAATCGCCACTTCCAAAGGAGCCCTCATGCCCCCCGCTCGACTCGCCCGCCGTGCGTTCGCCCTGGCGCTCTTCCTCGCCGCCCTGGCCCTGGCGCTGCAGCTGATCGGGGACCTCAACCGAATCAAGGGGCTCAAGACCGATCTGGGAGAGATCAACAACGTGCGCTACGGACTTCTCGATGCGGACCAATGGGTCGCACGACTCTCCGGGGTCCTGGAGCGGCGGATCAACGCCTTCGAGCTCACGGAGGCAAATCGACCCCAGATCAAGCGGGCGGTGGAGCGGATGCTGGACCTCCTGGTCGTGCAGGTGGAGGGCTACCTGAAGCGGCGCAACCAGGCGCGGAGCGGATCCCTGGTCGACCAGCTCCAGGGGGCGCTCCAGCAGGGGATCCAGGACATGTTTATCGATTTCGACGAGCTGCGCCGCAAGGTGCCCCAGTACTCGGAGATGGTCCTGGAGGAGCTCTCCAAGCCCGAGGCCAAGCGGGAGATCAAGGCGCAGCTCATCGCCTTCATGCAGCAGGCAGCCGACAGTACCTTTGCCAAGATCGACCGCTCCAGGCTGGCGGAACGGCTGGCCGCCCACGGCTGCAACGAGGTAGGTGCGTGCAGCGACCGGCTCCGGGCGGAGATCGCCGCCGCCCGCCTCCCGGTGCTCTACCGGGTACTGGGGCTCCTGGGACTGGTGGCGGGGCTCTTCGCGCTCTGCCTTGCCTCGCCTTCGCGCGCCTCCGGCCTCCAAGATGTGAACGGCTTCGCTCCGCCGCGCGTCCCCGGACTCGACCGGCCCCGGCTCCTGCTGCTCACAGGGGCGACCCTGATCCTGCTTGCGGGAGGGGTGCTCACGCCCATGATCGAGATCGAGGCGCGAATCACGGAGCTCAGTATCCAGCTCCTGGGGGAGCCAGTGATCTTCGCCGACCAGGTCCTCTACTATCAAACCAAGAGCATCGTCGACGTGGTCTCCATCCTGGTTCGCACGGGCGGCGCGGATATGATCCTGGTCGCCGTTCTGCTGGTGCTCTTCAGTCTGATCTTCCCGGTCATCAAGGTCGTCGCGACCTATCTCTATTACTACGATTATCGGGGCCTGCGGACCTCGCCCCCGGTCCGTTTCTTTGCGCTTCAGTCCGGCAAGTGGTCCATGGCAGATGTGCTGGTCATCGCCATCTTCATGGCGTATGTCGGATTCAGCGGACTCGTGGGGAGCCAGCTCGGATCCTTGAGGCGAACGGGCGCCGCGGTGGAGGTGCTGACCACCAACGGCACGACCCTGGCCCCGGGATTCTTTCTCTTCCTCGCCTTCGTGCTGGCGAGCTTGGTCTTGTCCGCAGCGGTGGAGAACCGCGTCGGGCAAGGGCATTCGACCTAGCTCCAGAGCCCGTCGCCAGGCGGCAACGAGCATTCATCCAGAACCGAAGCCGGAGCACCCATGAAAAGCCGGAAATCCTCTGCCGGGCTCGTTCCCCGGAAATCGTCCCCACGGACCCTGGCATTGATCTCGATGCCGGTGCTCTATGTCCTCGGTGCCTCGGTCCTGGCCTGGACCGGGACCCTGCAGGACGGGGCCGAGGTGCGGGTGGATCCGGAAACCCATAAGGCAACCCGCATCGAAGGGAGCACGGCGGTCCCCTTGTGGGACGGAGCTCACCGGATGGATGACGGCACCGTCGTCATCGTCCGCGACGGCACCGTGGTGCCCAACGAAGCGATCTTGCAGAGCTGGGAGAGACAGCCTGGCGAGCAGGAGACCCTGGTTGGCCAGCCCTGCGAGCTCCTGGAGCGACGCGCCTGCGGACGGCACAATGCCTGTGCCACCGCACCCGATTGCCTCAAGGCGAGGCGACTCAAGAACCTCGAGCGGGACGAGCAACGCCATGCCCCCTTTAGTGCCGGGCCGCACCCGTCGACGGCAGCCGGCAATCAGTGCGGGGCCGCCCTTGCGGACCCGTCTCTGGTCCCTTGCGCCGACCGGTCGGCGGACTCGGGTCCCAGTCCCTGCCAGGCGCTGGTCGAGCGGGTCTGCGGCCCACAGGGGCGATGTGCGACCTCTCCCGCCTGCGCCCCTGCCCGGCAGCTCCGGACCCAGGACGCCGCAGAGCGCGCCGCCGCCCTTGACGGAGGTCTCACCCCCTCCGGGGATCAGTGTCGGGAGGCGCTAGGCAACGACTTCTTCGCGCCATGCCCGTGATCGTCGAATCCGAATCCCACGGCCGAGCTCACTCCGAAGCAAGCACCGCGTTGGCGAGGAGATAGCGATAGCGTTCGCGCAGACGCTCCCGGTCGTAAGGGTAACGGGTGGCACAGGGGTAGTCCCTGCAATAGGCCCCGTCGGTGAGATAGTCGTAGACCAGATCCGGGATACTGAAGTGGTGCATCGTCGGGTATTTTTTGGGCTTGCCGTCCTGAACGATCAGGATACGGTTGTGGTAGATCGCATCTTTGATGTTTTTCATATAGCCCAGCTTGGCGTAGCTCTCCGGGCCGGCGCGTAGCACTGGCAAGTGGTCAGCGACCACAATCGCCAAGGAGCGCGGATAGCGGTCGACGATCCACTGCAGCAGCTCCGCCAAGGCACCGCTCCGGTAATAGCTCTGGTTGACAACACGCTCCAGCGCCCATTCCTTCGCATCGACCGTCCAGCGGATCGGACGCTGCACCTCGAATGGCATGTGACCATAGGTCGTGAGCAGGTAGCTGAAAAATCGCCGCCCCCCCTCGCGCGCTTCCAGGAACTGCCGGTGCTGCCGGAAAAGCTCCCCGTCGAACAGATATTGGTCCTTGCTCTTCACATGCAGGTACGAGGGCTTGTTGCTCAGCTCCTCGGCGAAATAGACCTCCCGGAAGCCCATGCCCGGATACGCCCGGTGCGCGTTAAAAAAGCTCGGGATATAGGGATCGCTCGCAATGCTGTCGTAACCGATCCGGGCGAGCACATCGGGCATGCAGGGCACGCTCCGCCCCCTGAAGAGGTTGAAGTCGAAGCTATCGAGCTCGGCCAGGGCCGGCACCCCGCAGAGCAGCTCCAGCTCCGCGCGCGCCGTACCGCCCCCGAAGGTGGGCGAGATCGAATAGCCCCAATGCTTTCCGTAGCGGCGCAGAAAGGTTGGATCGATGATCTCGTCGCGGCCCCGCAGGGGCT
Organism: Chromatiaceae bacterium; assembly: GCA_041738985.1. Classification (GTDB taxonomy): domain Bacteria; phylum Pseudomonadota; class Gammaproteobacteria; order Chromatiales; family Chromatiaceae; genus Thiodictyon. The sequence continues at coordinate 34,023 of JBGSOR010000465.1, forward strand.
TCAGGGTGCGGGCGTCGAGGAAGCTCTCCATCACCAGCAGGAACAGGGGACGGTCTTCCAGGACGCGCCCCTTGAGATACTCCACCAGCCCGTCGTAATAGGCCTTCTGCTCCGGATTCTCCGCATAGCTCGCTAGGGATCCAAGCGCAATACGGCGCTTGGCCTCATTATAGAGACTCGCCGTGAAGCGCCCGTTGAGTGCAGCGTTGTCCGCCTTGACCCAGGGGTTGATCCAGTCGGTACCCCATTCGATGGCGGCCTTTACCTGACCGGGGGAAAATACCAAAAAAGCCAGCACGATCAGGCCCGGGAGGCTCACAATCAGGCTCCCGAGCGTATAGTGCACCTGGGTCGCCAGGACATAAGCGGTCGCTGCCGCAAGGGCTAGCAGGGCCGCGCGCAGGCCCCAGTCGCCTACGATAAAGAGCTCGGGGATCTCCTGAAGCGCAGTCACCTCCGGTACGTCGTTATAGAAGTACCAATAGAGGTCATGGGCTCCATAGGGTATAAAGACCGCAAGCAGGGCGAGCGCCACGCGAAAACGGGAGGCTCGGAGCACGCGGTAAGCGGCGAAGAAAACGTATAGCGCCAGGGGATATTCGATACGAAAGATATCGATCCTTCCGCGGACCTGCATATCGAGGTCGCCGATCAGCCAATAGAGGACGAAGCACAGCGTGAATACCAGATAGGGCCAAGATATCCACAACGCAGAGCGGCTGACGCGGGCAAGCCGCTGAAGCCCGCGCGGCAACGCGGCGACCGGTGCCAGGGAAACCCCGGCGATCGGGCACAGGGCGACGGAGTCGGGCTCGGAGCTGGACATTGCTGGTCACGCAACAGTCGTTAAACCGTAACAATGGGCCTATCCTAGCAGCCCTGTGGGGTCTGTGCGTGACGGGGAGCTTGCCCTAGCCCACGGGATCCGCTACCGCGGATCTACCGAGAGCTCCGTATTGGAGGCAAGAAAAGCAGCTGCTTGCGCTTATTGCCCACCGCCCGAGAGACGCGGACGAGCACGTGGCAATGTGTACAGTCGCTTTAGGGGCGAGGCGGGGCGATCGACCCGGCCCGACGCGCGGGACGCGGGGAGCGAGGAGCCGTCGCAGGTCAGTGGCGTGGGACAGTGGCGGCCCGCCCTGGGGCGACACCCCAAGGCCAGGCCGGAGGCGACGGGGTCAGCGGATCGAGGGCAGACCCGCCAGGGCCATGGCGACCTCGGACTCGTCGTAGACTAGGTCTTTGAGCTTGCCGGCCAGATAATCCGTATAGGCGCCCATGTCGAAGTTGCCGTGTCCGGAGAGCATGAACAGGATGGTCTTGGACTCCCCGGTCTCCCGGCACCGCTCCGCCTCCTCGATTGCCGCGCGCACGGCGTGATTGGACTCGGGGGCCGGGATTATGCCCTCGGCCTTCGCGAACTGGATGCCGGCAGCGAAGCACTCCAGCTGGTTGTAGGAGCGCGGCGAGATATAGCCCAGCTTGGCGAGGTGGCTCACCTGGGGGGCCATACCGTGGTAGCGCAGTCCGCCGGCATGGAATCCGGGCGGGACGAAGGTCGAGCCCAGGGTGAACATCTTCACCAGAGGGGTCAGATGGGCGGTGTCTCCGAAGTCGTAGGCGAAGAGCCCCTTGGTCAGGGTCGGACAGGCGGACGGCTCGACCGCGATCAGCTCCACCTTGGGGCCGCCGCGCAGCTGACGCCCCAGGTAGGGGAAGGCGACACCGGCGAAGTTGCTGCCCCCGCCGGTGCAGCCGATGACCATGTCCGGGTAGTCCCCGGCCATATCCATCTGCTCCATCGCCTCGATCCCAGTGACGGTCTGGTGCAACAGCACGTGGTTCAGCACGCTTCCCAGGGCGTACTTGGTGTCGTCCCGCTGGGCCGCTACCTCCACCGCCTCGCTGATGGCGATTCCGAGGCTCCCTGTGCTGTCCGGGTGCTCGGCAAGCACGGCCCGGCCCGAGGCTGTCGTCTCGCTCGGGCTCGCGATGCACTGGGCACCGAAGGTCTCCATGAAGGCGCGACGGTAAGGCTTCTGCTGAAAGCTCACCTTGACCATGTAGACCAGGATCTCCAACCCGAAGAAAGATCCCGCAAGCGCGAGGGAGGAGCCCCATTGACCGGCCCCAGTCTCGGTTGAGATCCGCTTGACGCCCTCGATCTTGTTATAGAAAGCTTGAGGGATAGCGGTGTTGGGCTTATGGCTACCCGCCGGGCTGACGCCCTCGTACTTGTAATAAATCTTCGCCGGGGTGTTGAGCGCCTTCTCCAGACGGCGGGCGCGGTAGAGAGGGGAAGGCCGCCACTGGCGGTAGACCTCGCGCACCGGCTCCGGGATCTCGATCTCCCGCTCGGTGCTCATCTCCTGCTCGATCACCGCCCGCGGGAAGATCACCGCCAGGTCGTCCGGACCGATCGGCTCTTGCGTGCCGGGGTGCAGCACCGGATCCAGGGGGACCGGAAGGTCGGCGTTGATGTTGTACCAAAACTTGGGCAGGTGCTGTTCGTCGAGCAGGTACTTGACCGCTTCGCTCATTTGCTCTCGGGCCTCGTCAGTGGGTGATGGCCGGCGGTCTTCGGCGCCGTCGGTCGCGGATTCGAGCGGGTTATTTTGCCAGTTTCCAAGCAGCGCTTATATCCCGTGAGGTCAAGCCAGCGCGCGGCAACGGGGCCACGGAGGATGGTTCCAACGCGCATTCGCTCCGCGGAAATCTGGTCCAGCGCGCGGCTCGGCGGATGCCGCAGCAAGGGAGTGGATGCCGCGCGTTGGAATCCCGGAATACAATGCCGCAACGGTTCGGCGATACACTCGGACCTCGATGTCCCCGTTCCCTGATCGCCATCGACCGCTCCCCGCCCACCCGAAGGCCAGCCCCAAACCACCCAATCCGGAGGATCCATGAGCACCACCGAGACCGCTACCGCCGCCGCCACGGCCAATGCGACCGCCATCGCCCAGGCGACCCCGATGAAGTACCTGGAACGGGCCATGGACGGGCTCCACGACCTGGGGCTGGTCCCAACGAACGGTAACGGGCAGGAGGCCCCCATCATCGCCCTCCTGAACCAGATTACCGGCCTGGACGAGGGTCGTGTGACGGCCATCGCCCGCACCCTCAACCAGGCGTCGCTCTTCAACGACGTGGTGCGCGAGCAGGTCCAGGCCATGCAGATCGGCCAGCGCTACGAGGACATCACGAATGCATTCAACAGCATCCGCGACGATGCCAAGTCCATGGTGGACCAGATCGCAGACGGCAAGCTCGACACCTTCGAGCGCATCGGCAATGTCTGGATGAAGGTCACCCGTGGCGACATCGCCAGCCGTTTCGACAAGATCAAGGGGACCTACCTGGAGGTCACCGCCTCCACCAACGACCAGATCCAGCGCGAGCAGAAGATCCTCAATGCCTATCAGGACTTCCGCGGGGCGCTGAAGCAATCCGAGGTCCTGGCGCTGGAGGTGCTGAAGACTGCCCAGGGTAAGCTCGACGCCGCCAAGGCCAGCGTCGACACGGCCATGAAGGCGGTGGAGTCCTTCACCGGGACCGAGCCGGCCGACCGCGCCCGCCTGGAGATGGCCCGGGACGAGGCGGTGCGCGCCCTGCAGCAGGAGGAGAAGCGCTACCAGATCGCCAAGGATCTCTCGGACAACCTGACCGTCTCTTACAACACCTCCGAGGTGGTCATGGCGCGCCTGCTCCAGACCACGAACGCCAAGGAGCGGGTCTATGCGCAGGCAGTCAGCTTCTTCAGCACCAACGAGGTCGTTCTGACCGCGCTCAGCGCCTCCTTTACCGGCATGTTCGGGCTGCACGAGGGTACCCAGACCATCGAGGCGATGAAGGCGGGGGTGAGCCAATCACTGGAGGTCCTGGCGGACATCGGCGGCAAGGTTCAGGAGGCGGCGGTGCGGGCCGGCTATGGGCCGACCATTCGCGCCGACTCGATCAAGAAGCTGGTGGACTCCGTGGTCAACTGGCAGACCAGGTCCCACGAGATCATCGAGGAGATGCGGGTACAGAGTACCAAGAACGCCAATGAGATCCGCGACGCGGTCGAGGACGGCAAGCGCAAGCTCGCGCGGCTCGCCGAGCAGGGCAAGGGCCTCGTCCTCGAACAGCAGCCGTGAGCGCAACCATGGGTGCCGACGCAACCCCGCCGGGGCCCGGTTCCTTCCCCGCCGCCCCGGGCGGGGCGGGGGCCAAGCCACCCCTGGACGATGTCATGCTCGCGATGGACGTGGTGGATACGCTGCGCCGTCGGGAGCGACTCGCCAAGAGCGAGCTGGACGAGGCGGGCCGGGAGGCGGACCTCAAGGAGCGCCTGCGCAAGATCTACGCGGACCAGGGCCTCGAGGTGTCGGACAAGGTCATCGAGCAGGCGGTGGCGGCCCTGCGCGAGGAGCGCTTCGCCTACAAGCCCCCGCCCCCCTCCCTGGCCACCCGGCTCGCCTTGCTCTACATCCGGCGCGCGGCCTGGGGCAAGTGGCTTGCCGGGATCGCGGGCGCGGGAATCCTGGGCACGGCGCTCTTCTATTTCCTGGTGGTGGCGCCCAAGGCCGCCCTGCCCCGAGAGCTCACGGATCTCCACCGGGAGGTCGCAGCCATGGCGCAGACCCCCGACGCCCGGGCCGCGGTGAACCGCGTCTACCACGCGGGCCAGGCGGCACTACGCGAGGACAACCGCGCCGCTGCCAAGGAGGCGCTGGCCAAGCTCGGGGACCTGCGCAGCGTCCTCGGCCAGGAATACACCCTGAGGATCGTCAACCGTCCGGGGGTCATGACCGGGGTCTATCGCATCCCCGACCTGAACACCGGTGCGCGCAACTACTACATTGTGGTGGAGGCCGTGGACCCCTCGGGTCGAGTGCTGACCGTCCCGATCCAGAACGAAGAGACCAAGGCCACGGAGCGGGTCAAGCTCTGGGGCCTGCGGGTCGACCAGCGCACCTTCAACGCGGTCGCCGCGGACAAGAAAGACGACGGGATCGTGCAGCGCGACCGCTTCGGCTACAAGGAGGCCGGTCGACTGACCCCCGACTACGACCTGCCGACCCCTGGCGGCGCCATCACGAAGTGGTAAGGAGAGACCCATGGTTTCCGGCAGACAGACCCTGGCCGAGATCGACCAAGCGGTAAGCGAGGCGCGCGGCCAGGTCGCCGCCGCCGAGGCCCAGATCGAGACGATCCGCCAGCAATTGCTGGAGGGCAGTAAGGCCCATGCAAAGGACTTCAAGGACCTGGCGCGCATCCGCCTGGACCAGCTCGGAAGCGCCGAGATGATTCAGCACCTGGACCAGGCGGAGCGGCAGGCGAAGGCCCTGCTGGACCGGCGTCAGGGGGCGCTTGCCGATCTCGAGCGCCAGCTCGCGACGGCCGAGACCGCCGCCCAGGCAATGGAGTCCGAGCGCGCCGCC
>JBGSOR010000468.1:0-30978 GCA_041738985.1 Chromatiaceae bacterium
AGCGCCCGGCGCGGATGCGCCGCAGGCCCTGCTCGACCAGGATGCGGTTGTTGCGGTCCAGGGTCACCACGTCCGCCACGGTCCCCAGGGCCACCAGGTCCAGGAGCTCGGCCAGGTTGGGCTCGGGCCGGGTCGGCGTGAACCAGCCTGAGCGGCGCAGCTCCGCCCGCAGGGCCGCGAGCAGGTAGAAGACTACGCCCACCCCCGCCAGGTGCTTGCTGGGAAAGGGGCAGCCCGGCTGATTGGGATTCACGATGGCCGCCGCGTCGGGCAACTCGTCGCCCGCCAGGTGATGGTCGGTCACCAGCACCGGGATGCCCAGCCGATTGGCATGCTCAACTCCAGCCAGGCTCGCGATCCCGTTGTCCACGGTCATCAAGAGGCCGGGACTCAAAGCCGCCGCCGCGTCCACCACCGGCGGGCTCAGGCCATAGCCGTAGGCGAACCGGCTCGGCACCAGATACGAGACCGACGCCGCGCCCAACGCCCGCAGCCCAAGTACCGCCAGGGCGCTGCCCGTGGCCCCGTCCGCATCGTAGTCCCCCACCACCAGGATGGAACGACCGGCACGCAGGGCGCTCGCGAGGAGGGCTAGCGCGGGCTCCAGACCGACAAGGGTATCGAAGGGCAGGAGTCCAGCGAGACCCAGGTCCATCCCCAGCGCCGGCTCCCCCCGGTGTGCGTAGATCCGCCGCAGCAGGTCCGCAGGGTTGGCAGGGGGCGGTGCCGAAGGGTCGCTGGAGATTCTGCGGATGCGGACCTGGGTCAATGGGTGGGGCTCGATTGGGCGGATGCGCCTGGGCGGGGCAGGCGCGATGTACGCCCGGAATGGGTGCGCACACCATGTTCGGCGGGGGGGCCGCATCGCCGCAGGCAGGTGGGCCATGCTAGCCGATCGGACGGGCAGGAGAAAATCGGGGACGGGGGAACGGGATTCTGCCCCGGCGATCCCTCCGACCTGCCGACGCGGCTTCCCCCCGTTGCCCCCTTTGCCTGCCCCTCACGCCCGCTCTTTCAACAACACCCGCTTGGCCTCGTTGATCTTGGCTGCCAGATAATCGGATCCGCCCCGGTCCGGGTGGAGCTTCTGCATGAGCCTGCGGTGGGCAGCGCGGATGGCACCCGCGTCCGACCCGGGCTTGAGGCCCAGGATGGAGCAGGCCTCGGTCTCGCCCATGGGGCCGCCGGTGTCCCGGGCTTGGCGCCCGGTGCCGCCCGGGTCCCGGTTGCGCCAATCGACGCCGCGCTCCCGGTCCAGATAGGCCTCCAGGAGGCTGGCGGACTGGCCGTCGGACTCCCGGTAGAGCTCTAGCATCCGCAGCAGGGAGTCCAGATCCAGGTCCGGCAACCGATGTCCGGCGAAGGGGCCGCTCAGGACATCCCCGTCCATGGCGCCGGTGGCGTGATCCAGGCGCATCGCAAGGAACCGGGTGCGGATGGATGAGACCTGGGGCCCCGCGGTCCCGGCCCCGGCGGAGGGCGCTCCGCCACCAAGCCCGCCAAGTCCCCCAACGCTCCCACCGGGAAGGCCCAGGCCCAAGGATCGCAGTATCCGCTGAATGGCCGGGATGATCTGGGCCAGTTGGACCAGTCGCATGATCGCGGGGATCAGAGCGCCCAAGAGGGCGAAGAGCGGGTTGAGACGCCCCGTAGCGGCGGCCAGTACCAGTCCGGCGATCAGGCCCCAGAGGGCAGCCTTACGCAATGCACGAGCCACCTCGTGGGCGGGCGTCCGCCGGAACCAGTGGACGAACGCGGCGGTAGCGGCGACGACGATCAGGAGGACTAGGAGCCGGATCACGGCCGCTCGGCCCCTTTGCCCGACCGGGTCATCTGGTGGGTCAACTGGAGCACCGCCCCGCCCCGCTCCTGGCCGTAACGGGCCAGGGCCGGACGGCCGCCGGCCGCGTAGACGGCGACGGCTCCAAGCAGGTCTCGCAGCAGGCCGGGGCTCCTGGAGTCGAAGGGGCACCACGCGCCCCCGGTGAGTCGGGCGATATCCCGGAAGCTCCGCTCCGCAACGGGGTCCCGGCCCTCCTGAAAGACGAAGGCGGGGACGCCCAGGAGGCCAAGCTGGCCGGCCAGATCGGCGAGCCGATCCCGATCCTCCTCCATGCAGTCCCCCACAAAGACCAATGCGTTGACCCGGCCGCGCCCGGCCTCTGCGATGGCGTACTCCAGGACTCGGCCGATCTGGGTGAGCCCGGCGGCACAGAAGACCCTGTTCATGCGCTTGAGGAGGCTCGGCGAGTCGCCGATCCAGTCGGATGCGTCAAACTCCCGAAAGCCCCGGTAATAGCAGAGCTGGACCTCCAGGCCGCCGAGTGCGCGGGTGTCCGCAAACATGGCGGACTGGATCTGTGCGGCCTGGTCCCAGGTGGGCTCCCGACTCGCCGTGGCGTCCATGGCGAAGATGAGCCGGCCGCGGGTCCCGGCTGGACCCTGACGGGGGGTCGCGGCGACCTGCCGGAGGAAGGTGCCCACGTCGCCTGTATCGATTTCCTTGCGCTCGTTGCTCATGGGGTCCGCCGATCGGGGTCTGTGCTTCTCATGGGGAACTGGACGGCTGTCCTTCGGGCGCGCTGCGACAGTACCTTGCGACGACGGTTACACAGACGAGGATGCCCAGTCCGCCGCCCGGAATCAACCTCAGGCGCTCCCGCCAACGTGCCCCGCCAAGGTCTCGCCTCCCTGCACAGGCCGATTCCGGACTCGGGCCGATCACGACCGGGCCCGACCAACGGGCAAGCCTCACCCTGACGCACCCGCTGTCTCCGTGGCTAGACTTGGCGGCGGTTTCGGCAAGCTCCAACCGGGGCCCTGATCATGAAGTCCACCGACCCCGCCGTCTCCCCGCCGCCGGCGCCCGCCGTCACCCTCCGTCTGCGCTGGCGCTTGCTTCTCCTGATCCTGTTCGGTCTCCTGGCCCCGGATTCGATCTATACGTCACCCTCTAGGGTAACATCGCGGCCTCGTCTTGCTTCTCCGACACGAGGCAGGCCCTTGAGCCTCGACTACGCCACACTCGAGCTGCTGCGGCAGAACCACCCGGCCTGGCGGCTGCTCAACTCGCCCCATGCGCCCCTGGTGGCGAGCTTTCTTCAGCAGGCATTCATCGCACCCAATGTGCGCGGTCAAAGCGCAGCCGATCTGACCGAGGCATTGGAGGACGCGTTCTTCGCCCTGCGCGAGCGCCTGGGTCCGGAGCACTTCCCCAAACCCGCCCTCGACTATCTCAACGACTGGGCGGCCAACGACAAGGGCTGTCGGAGGGCTTCCTTGTCCAGCGCCTGGGTTTCGCGGCCATGACCGAGGAAGCGCGGGGACGGGAGGCGGAGGTCCAGAACAGCCTCACCGAGGAGAACGTGGCCTTTCTCCAGGGCCGCCGCGAGCACGACGAGCTGTCCGCCGAGATCGAGAGCCTCAAGGCCCGGCGCAGCAATATCCCGGCCGAGCAGATCGGCATGCGTACCGGCCTCTGCCGCGCATTGGCCATTGCCGAGGACGACATGCCGTTCGCCGGGGAGCTGATCCAGGTCCGCGAGGACGAGCGGGACTGGGAAGGGGCCGCCGAGCGGGTCTTGCGCAATTTCGGCCTCTCCCTGCTGGTCCCCGACACCCACTATCCCCGCGTGACCGAGTGGATCGACCGCACCCATCTGCGGGGCCGGCTCGTATTTTTCCGCGTCCGCCCAGGCGGCAGAACGGACACGGCGAGCCTGCATCGCGACTCACTGGCCCGCAAGCTCGCCGTCAAGCCGGATTCGCCCTTCTACGACTGGGCGGAGCGGGAGCTGGCGCATCGCTTCAACCTGGCCTGCTAAGTCACCCCCGAGCAGTTCCGCCGCGAGACGCGCGCCATCACGCGCGCCGGACAGATCAAGACCCCGGGCGAGCGCCACGAAAAGGACGACCGGCACCGCATCGACGACCGCGGGCGTTATGTCCTGGGCTGGACCAATACCGCCAAGATCGCCGCACTCGAGTCCAAGGCGCACCAATTGGCAAAACGCCTGGCCGATTCCGGCGCCCACATCGCCGCATTGCAGACGCAGCAGGACTCCATCAAGGCCAAGCTGGATGCACTCTCCAAGCTCGACGAATACCGGGACTTCCAGGAATTGGACTGGCAGTCGCTCGCCGCCGAGATCGCACGACTGCAAGCGGAGAAGCACCAACTGGAGGCCGCGTCCGATATCCTGAAGGCACTCGGCATCCGGCTCGGCGAGCCGATCGCCACACGGCAGGCCACGGAAAAGCAGCCCGCCGAGCATCGGGACAAACCCTCGAAGACCGAGCAAAAGCTCGCAGATGCCCAGTCGCTGCAGGAGCTGACCCGCGCCCTGCTCCATGATCCGGCACAGGGCTCGCTGGCCGATAGATTCGAACGGCTCGATGCCATGCGTGCCGAGGCGCTGGGCGAGCATCAGCTCACGGTCGAGTCCTGCGACAACCGGGAGCGCGAGCTGCGCGATTGGCTACAGACGCGGATCGATGCCGAAGTCAATTCGCCCTGCGCTATGGCTTTCGGGACAAGCCCCAACGCGTACGCTTGCGCATCCTGGACCCCGAGCGCGCGCTGCTGCCGATGGGGGGCGATCAAGACATCGCACTCGACGCGGCGAGCTTCACCCGGCTCGCCCCCCGGTCTCTCGTGTCTTCGTCACCGAAAACGAAATCAACTTCCTCGCCTTTCCTCAGGTTCGGACGGCCTGGTCCTCTTCGGTGCTGGCTACGGTCTCGAGGCGCTGGCCCGAGCCGAGTGGCTCACGCGATGCCGCATCCATTTTTGGGGCGACATCGACACCCACGGATTCGCCATCCTCGACCAATTGCGGGCCCATTGGCCGGACGCCGCCTCCTTCCTCATGGATCGCGACACCTTGCTACAGTTCCGGACCCAGTGGGTCGAGGAAGAGACACCCACTCCCCGCGACCTCGCTCGACTCACCCCCGAAGAGCAGGCCCTCTACGACGACCTTCGGGACAACCGGCTCGGCACGCGGGTGCGCCTAGAGCAAGAACGGATCGGTTTCAACTGGGTCGAGCGATCGCTCGCTACGCTGGCTTAAAGATCGGGCAAGCGTCTTGTGAGTGTCGCCGCCGGCTGTCCGACCATGCGGTTTTCGGGCAGCCGGCGGCCGGCGCGATGCAAACGGACTATTGCACCTTGAACTTGAACAACTCCTCTCCATCGGGGTCGCTCAGATGCACCGCGCAGGCGATACAGGGATCGAAGCTATGGATCGTGCGCAAGATTTCGATGGGTTGTTCGGGGTCGTGCAGGGAGTGCCCCTCGAGGGCCGCTTCGTAGGGTCCGCGCTGGTCTAACGCATCCCGGGGACCGGCATTCCAGGTACTGGGCACTACCGCCTGGTAGTTCGCGATCTTGCCGTCTTCGATCACCATCCAATGGGCAAGCGCCCCCCGGGGGGCTTCCATATGCCCCACACCCTGGGCCTTCTTGGGCCAGGTCTTGGGGTCCCACAGCGCCTCGTTGAAGGTGCGGGAGTCGCCGCCGCGGATGTTCGCCAGCAGCTGCGCGAACCAGACATCCAGGGCGTCGACCATGACCTTGGTCTCCAGGGTACGAGCCGCGGTGCGTCCCATGGTCGAGTACAGGGCCTCGATCGGCAGGTCCAGGGTCTTCAGGGTGGAATCCACCAAGTCCTTTGTCTGCTCGTGCCCTGTGGTATAGAGCATCAGCACCCGCGCCAGCGGCCCCACCTCGACCGCCTTGCCGCGCCAGCGAGGGGACTTGAGCCACGAGTATTCTTTTTCCACATTGAGCTGTTCATAGGGCGGCTCGGGACCCGTGAAGGCGAAGCTGGTTTCGCCCCGGTAGGGGTGCAGACCTTTATCCTTGCCGACGCTGTACTCGTACCAGGAGCGAGCGACGAGCTCCTGGATCTCCTCCTCGTCGTGCAGATCGACCGGCTCGATGTGGGACAGGTCCCGATTCAGGATAACCCCGGCTGGCACCAGGTAGGTCGAGGGGTCGCCGAAGCCCTTGGCCGGAAAGTCTCCGTAGCACATGAAATTGCCGACGCCTTCGCCGAGCTTGAACCAATCCTTGTAGAAGCCCGCGATGGCCAGGGTGTCCGGAACATAGACCTGATCCACGAAGTCGCGCATCTTGACGATCACGTTGCGTACCGTCTCCAGGCCCACCACGTCCAGGGCGGTCCCGGCCTGAGCACCGGACTCCAGGCTGATCGCGCAGGGCATGCCGCCCACCACCAGATTCGGGTGCGGATTCTTGCCGCCGAAGATGGCGTGCAGAGTGGCCACATCGCGCTGCCAGGCGAGCGCATCCAGGTAGTGGGCCACCGCCATTAGATTCGCCTCCGGCGGCAGCTTGTAGGCCGGGTGGCCCCAATAGCCGTTGGCGAAGATGCCAAGCTGTCCGGCCTCGACGAAGCCCTTCAGCTTCTTCTGCACGTCGGCGAAATAGCCCGGGGAGGAGCGGGGATAGCCACTGATGGACTGGGCGAGCGTCGACGTCGCCTTGGGGTCCGCGCTTAAGGCAGAGACCAGGTCCACCCAATCCAGGGCATGCAGGTGATAAAAGTGCATGACGTGGTCATGGACATACTGGGCGCCGATCATCAGATTACGGATGAGCTGCGCATTGGGCGGAATCTCATAGTTGAGGGCGTCCTCCGCTGCGCGTACCCCAGCCATACCGTGGACCAGTGTGCAGACGCCGCAGATACGTTGCACGAAGGCCCACGCGTCGCGCGGGTCGCGACCGCGGACGATGGTCTCGATGCCGCGCACCATGGTGCCGGAGGAGTAGGCCTGCTGTATGACCCCACCGTCCATCTGCGCCTCGATACGTAGATGGCCCTCGATACGGGTGATGGGGTCGACGACGATACGCTCGCTCATGCTCTTACTCCTTCTCCGGCAGCGATCGGCTGGTCGATCAGGTGGTCGGCGACCAGCTCCACCAGGCTTGCGACCTCTTTATCCCAATGGTTCTTGACCCGCCCGGCCTCGAAGTTGAGCCGGCAGCTCGCACAGCTCACCACCACGGTGGAGGCCCCGGTGGCATTGACCTGGTTGAGCTTGATCTTGAAGGATTCGTCCCGTAGCCGGGTGGCCCGCTCCAGCAGGAAGATGCCGGCCCCGCCGCCGCAGCACCAGTTGTACTCCCGACCCGAAGGCAGCTCGACGTAGTCCGCGTCCATTGCCTTGAGCACCGCCCGCGGCTCATCGAAGGCGCCGCCGCGCCGGCCGGTCTTGCACGGGTCGTGGTAGGTGATCTTCCCCTCGATCGGCGAGAGCTTGAGCCGGCCTTCCTTGGCCATACGACCCATGTACTCGGACATGTAGACCATGTCGAAGGGCAAGTCCTCGCCCTTCACCATCGGATTCCAACGGAGGGCAGGGTAGGCGTGCCCGCACTCGGCGATCACGAGGGTCTTGGCACCGATCCGCTTGGCGGCGGCGACAATGGGGTCCACCTGCCTTTTCCACAGCGACATGTCGCCGGACAGCAGACCGAAATTGGCGCTCTCGAAGCCGTCGCTGCAGATCGTCCAATCCACGCCCAAGTGGTTCATCACCTTGGCCGTGGCCAGCAGGCCGTTGCCGTTCGCGACCAAGTCCACCGCAGAGCTCAGCACCATGACCTCGGCGGCCGGCTTGTCGACCGGGATCTCGACCCCGTAATGGTCGCGGATGGTGTCGACCATCTTCATTAGGGCCGCGGCGGAGGCACCGAAGATGGTGCCCATGTGCTTCTGCTCCGCGTGCAGTGCTGCCAGCTCCGGGGGCACCAGCTCCGCGGCCACCAGGGCGCTGCGCTGGTGGTGCACCAGGGAGGCGGTATCGATCCCCATAGGGCAGACCATGGTGCAGCGGCCGCATTCGGAGCAGGAATCGTAGACCAGCTCCTGCAGCTCCTCCAGGTCCTGGAGCTTGATCGGACGCGTAATCAGCTTGTACCACCAGCGGAAAGGACCGATCTCGCGCTGATAGACGCGGCGGTATAGCTCCATCTTGCGCATGGGGGCATACTTGCTCTCCCCGGTTGCCTGGAAATAATGACAGGCTGTCGTGCACTGGCCGCAATGGATGCAGCTCTCCAGCCAGACCGCCTCGTCCGCGTTGGTCTCCGCGATCAGGGTGTCGATGGCGCGTTCTACCCGAACGTCGTCCGTCAGGGTGGGCTTGGGCGCCATTTGGCGCAGCATCCCAATCTGACCGGCAAACCCCTGAAAGACCTGCTCGAAGGTCGGGAAGACCGGAGTCATTGTGGCTTGAGTGCTCATATCCGGACCCCCTTGTGGGCGTAGGAGAGGCCGCTTTGAGCGCGCGAGAAGATGAACCAGAAGGAATGCATCAGCTTGCTGAAGGGGAACCAGACGAATAGCACCGCGACGCTCAGGATATGGATCGCCAGCATGGTCTCATAGCGGGGACCGATGTGAGCGAAGGCCATGAGACCAGTGACCAGGGGCGTGGCCACCAGCAGCCAGGTGATGTAGTCGCCAATGTTCGAGCAGTAGACCTTGGGCTTGGAGAGACGCCGCATGATCAGGGCGATCAGGGAGACCAGGGCGATGGTACCGATGGCCACGCCCAGCGCGTTGGGCAGCGCGGGCCAGGAGGCCCCGGTTAGACTCTGGATGAACTCGATATGCGGGGTTATCCCGACCACCACGATCAGGGTGGCGATATGGAAGAAATACGCCATGATCGTCTGATAGCGGGTAGCGGTAGTGAACTCACCGCTCGGCCAGGAGCGGCTGAATACCGTGCGGTAGCCCTTGAAGTTGCCGAAGGCGTCCCGAGGGCGGGAGAGGTCGGCGCCGCGGGTCAGCACCAAGACGCCGAGCAGGCGCCAGATAACGCCAGCAACGAGGATAATCAGCGACCAGTGGATAGCTGGGCCGCGGGCGAATTCCAATAGACTCATGGGGAGTTGTCCTCACTTCGGTTCTTTATCGTTAGCGGAGGCGGCTCGGCTGCCTATTCGGTAGCCGAGTGTGCCGCCGCCTTCTTTTCCTTTTTGTTGCGGGCGAGCAGGGCCGCACCGGCTCCGGCGGCCGCGCCCACCAGGGCGGCAGTCGCGATCTTGGGTCCAGTGCCGAATTGGCCGCGGGCGATGGACTCGTAGATTCCCCCGTTGTCCCAGAAGCTCGGCTCCGAGCAGCCGATGCAGCCGTGGCCGGACTGGACCGGGAAGCTTACCCCTTGATTCCATTTCACATTGGCGCAAGCGTTGTAGGCAACCGGACCCTTGCAACCGAGCTTGTATAGACACCATCCCTTGCGGGCGCCCTCGTCGTCGAAGGTCTCGGCGAAGAGTCCGCGGTCGTAGAAGGGGCGGCGGTAGCAGCGGTCATGAATGGTCTCCCCGAAAAAGGCCAGGGGGCGGCCCAGAGCATCGAGCTCGGGCAAAACGCCAAGGGTCAGGTAATGGGCGATGACCCCGGTAATGGCGATCGGCAGGGGCGGACAGCCGGGAACATTGACGATAGGTTTGTCATGAACCAGGTCCGAAACGGCGACCGCATCGGTGGGATTGGGCGCCGCCGCGGGCAGTCCGCCATAGGCTGCACAGGTGCCGACGGCAATCAAGCCGGCGGCACCACGGGCCGTCTCGATCAGCATATCCAGGTTGCTGATCCCAGCGATGGTGGAATAGGCCTTCACCCGCGGGATAGAGCCATCCACCAGCACCAGGTAGCTGCCCTGATTCTCCTCCATGGCGCGCTCGCGTGCTGCCTCGGCGGCACGGCCGGAGGCGGCTTGCAGCGTATGGTGATAATCGAGCGAGATGAAGTCGAAGATCAGTGACTCCAGGGAGGGGGCGTGGGAGCGCGTGAGGGCCTCGGTGCAGCCGGTGCATTCTTGGAAGGAAAGCCAGATGACCGAGGGTCTCTTGGCCTGCTCCAGTGCCTCTGCGATGGCCGGGACCAGCCCCTCGGGCAAAGCCATCAGGGATGCGGTGGCAGAGCAGAATTTAATAAAGGCGCGACGACTCACGCCCTGACTGCGAAGCAAATCGCCCAGGGTCGATTGTTCGACCATCGAATGTCCTCCTCGTTTTTTGGTGGAACGCGATGCGCTCGGCCCACGATGTACGTGAGGCGGCACGAAACGCAGCGCAGCCGGTCAACCCGGCAGGGTGTTTAGAATGGGCAATCTCCCATCGTTGGGCCGCCGCTGCGGCATCGGACAGTCGCCGCGTGCCATGGTGGCCTTTCGGACAAAAAAAGAAGGCGGCACCTGCGGGTACCGCCTTCGCTAGGTTTGCGCCCCGTTGGGAACGCGGTCAAAGCATATGCAAGAACTTGTAGTACCGAATTGACCTGGGTCAGGCGTCATCGATAATGGAGCCGTGCCAGAGCACGGCAACCAATCGCGAATCCAAGCGGGTGTCGAGCTACCTTCTAGGGTATACGCAGCGCTCGCGACGGCACTTTCTGCCTGTTAGGCGACCACCGGTCGTATTCCAAGGCTCGACGGGATCTGGGAATTGCGAATTGTCAACGACAGCCATCTTGCGCGGGGAGTAGGGGCGCTAGATTGGATAGCTAGAAACGGCAACGCGGAGGAGGAGCCGTACTCCGAGGGATCGGAGTCGATCACGGGGGCTGGGTATCGGGGAAGGGCCGATCGGACTGGGTCTGGCGACGCCCCCCGTCGAGTGTCCGTCTTCGGGGGACGGTCGGTGCGCTCGGATCCGCGTCCGAGCCGCTGGTCCTAAGGGCAATGTACGTCGGCGACGCGGACGCGACAGCCTCAGAACACCAGGTTATAGACAATCATCAGCGGGATCGCGATCACGATCGCGATGGACATCAGCTCGCTGACGGTTAGTTCTTTCATAACGGTCAAGTACTTCATTACATCAGACCTCTAAGGAAAGCTTGTACTGCAACGGATGCGAGGGACTCTTGACGACCCCTGCGGGAGGCTCCGCGACCCGGCCTTATCGAACCGGCCAGTCGTACTTAGTCTATTAGCATATTCTAACGTTCAAGTCAAACGGAGGTGCCCCTCGACGGTTCCAAACCGTGATTGGGGCACGGTTTTTCCGCCCAGAGGCAGCCCCTCGGAGACCGGTGGATTAGCCGCTCGGGGCGCCGACCAACCCTGGCATACGGGCCTGAGCCCCGCCTGGGCAACACGCCGGTTTGCCAGGGTTCCGCCCATGCCCGGCGACTGGCACATGGCACCGCTCACTGGAAGACCGCCCCACGCAGTCGCTCGACGAGCTTGAAGACCGCTGAATCCGAGACCGGGCCCGTGTAGATCTTGGGCGCCCCTTTCGGCCGGCGGCGGTAGCGCTTGTAAGACCAGATGTACTGGTCCGGGCAGGTCCGCACGCACTCTTCGATGCCGCGGTTCAGCGCCGCTGCGGCCACCGTGTCGTCCTCGCTGTCGATGCCCGGCGGGGCCGGGATGCAGTGGATGCGAAAGCCGGCGGCCTCGGGCAGGCGCTCGGCAAACATGAAGATCACCGGGGTGCCGGTGCGCCGCGAGAGCCGGTTGACGAGCAGCATGGTGAAGGCGGGGATACCGAAGAGCGGGGCGAAGACTGCCCCCTTATCCGCCTTGGGCTCCTGGTCGGGCAGGATGCCAACATAGTCGCCGCGCTCCAGGGCCTGAACCAGGACCCGGATGCCCTTGGGCGTAATGGGCGCGAGGGTTGCCCCGTTGCGCCGCCGGGCGGCCAGAATCAGGTCGTCCAAGTATTTCTGGGGCTTGTAGAAGATGGCGGTGGGTCCCTGACGGGTTAGGTGCTGGCCGGCCAGCTCCCAGGCGCCAATGTGGGGGGAGAGTACAATGAGGCCCTTGCCCGGAGGCCGGCACAAGTGCTCCGCCCCGCGGACCTCCCGCACCAGGGCGAAGACCTGATCCAGGGGGCGCAGCCACAGGTAGCCGATCTCCAGATAGGTCCGAGCCAGCTGGGCGAGGTTGCGGTCGCGCAGGCGCACTTGCTCATCCCGGCTGAGATGAGGCAGACAGATCCCGATGTTGATCAGTGCGTTACGCCGCTGCCGGTTGGGTATCCGGCAGAAGAGCCAGCCGACCCAATCACCCAGCCGATGGACCGCGCCGAGGGGCAGCCGCGCGAGCATCCAAACCATGCTGTGGGCGATTGCGTCCTTCACCGTTACGCCCAGAGGGCGTTTGCCGACTGTCTCGATCTCTCCCAAGGCCCTTGCTCCCGGAGCTACGCGGCCCGGGGCCGCTTGATACACTGTGGACTCTGCGCCGTCCGCGCAGACATCAAAACGATAGATTGACCGCCAAGAGCCAAGAGAGGTAATTGCCCGTGAGCGACGATCACCCCAAGAGTCTGTCCCCCGAGGAGGCCCTGCGGATGCTCGAGGAGCACCCCCAAGCGGTCCTGGTGGATATTCGCTCCTCCATGGAATTCCTGTTCGTCGGCCACCCGAAGGGGGCGCTCCATGTCCCCTGGATCGACGAGCCGGACTGGGTCGTGAACCCCCATTTCACCACAGAGATCCGCAAGCTACTCCTGGGCGGCGCGGTCTGCGAGCCAGACAGCCCCTGCGCCCCCGTGATCCTAATCTGCCGCAGCGGCAAGCGATCCCTGGAGGCCGGCAAGGTCCTCCTCAAAGACGGGCTGCGGGCCGTCTATCATGTGGACGAGGGCTTCGAGGGGGACCTGGACGAGCACCATCACAGAAGCAGCAATGGCGGCTGGCGCTTCCGTGGGCTCCCCTGGGAGCAGTGCTGAGCGGCTGGCGCTCGTGGCGGACCGCTGGGGCATTCGGGCTAGGTAGAGCGGGAACGCCCGCCCGGAAGTTGGCGGGGACAAGCCGGGAGTCGCCGAGCTCGGGACTTATGCCGAGACCGAACCGGCGGAGGGCATCAGCTCGACGTCATGAAGACGGAGGCGCAATCGGTAAAGCTCGATATAGTCCGTAAAGCCCTGGGCAGGCTCGAGGACCCAACCCCGATACGGCTGCTCGTCCCATTGCTGAGCGCGCGTGGGCGGGGAGTCCGATCCCAAGTCGAGCCGCAGCAGGTGACTCTCCCCGACTACCCGCACATCCTCGCGCAGCTCGGACGCGGCCCCCCACTCCCGCAGCTTGGGACCGATCTCCCGAAGAATCCGGGCGGCATTGGGATACTCGCCGAGCGCGCCCATCAGCAGCAGGCGCTTGTACTCGGTGCCCGCATGGAAGCGGTACCGCATGGGCAGATCCGGTCCGTTCAGCTCGTCGCGGCCCTCCAGAAAGACGAAAAGCCCGTGCAGCGCACGCCAGGTTCCGGAGGCAGGGGGCCGCTCCTGGCGCACCGCCCGCTCGATGGCCTCGGCCAGTCCCTTGAGGAGCTGACGCAGCGTCCATTCGCGATAGATGGCGTAGCGCGCCTGACCTTGATAGCGGGGTTGGCTCAATTCGGTCAGGAGGTTCTGGAGATTGGCGCACCAGGTGCGGGTGAGGCGCTGCTCCAGGGTCAGAGTCCGGACAGATTCGGGTCCATCCTCCTTGACCGCGCGGGGGGTTCGGGGACTGGGCAGGGCGGAGTAGATCGACTCGACCTGATCTTTGAGCGCCCTCAACATGGCAAGCCGACGCTCAGGCTCCATCGCCTGATCCCGGATTTGGTCAAGCTTGAGGATGACCTGCGGCAACATGGCATGAAGCTCGCTGGGGCGCAGACGCTCTAGCCAGACGGTCATACGCAGCCTCGCGCGACCCACCCGGAGCTGCCCCTGCACGCGATCGAGCTGCCAGCTCCCGCGGGGAAACCGTGCCGGCACTTGCCATCGCGGCGATCATGCTTCATGGGAACGGCCCGTTTCTGACGTTGATCGGATCCGATTCTGACACGCTGTGCATCCAGACCGGACTTTCGCAGGCGGGCTTAGTGTGATCGAAAACACTTGAAGACTCAAGGGGCAAAGCTCATGAACGCCGAATCGCCAGCCGGACTGGGCGCGGCCTATCGACGCCGAGTCGCAATCGGCAACGGGAGCGCCAAGCGCCAACGCTCGGCCAGGAGACCCCAGGGCACGCGAAATGCCAGCAATACGGCGAGCACGGCCCCGTCGATCAGTGGCTCCAGTGTGTCCGCCTTGACCAGCCACAAGAAGTGCAGAATGCCCAAAACGGCGATGGCGTAGACCGTGCGGTGCAGGGTCTGCCACCGACGCCCCAGGCGCCGCACCCAGCCCCGGGTCGAGGTGACAGCAAGCGGAACCAGGAGGATCAGTGCGGCGAATCCGACCACGATATAGGGTCGTTCCGTCAGGTCCTTGAGGATGTCCTCCCACACGAGGGCGCGATCCAGCAGCAGATAGGCGCTGAAGTGCAGGACAACGTAGAAAAAGGCGAACAGACCCAGCATGCGGCGGAACCGCAAGAGCCAGGGCAGCCCGGTCAGCCGCCGCAGCGGGGTCACGGCCAGGGTGACGAGCAGGAGCCGCAGGGCCCAGCTCCCGGTGAAATGAACCACCGCCTCTACCGGGTTGGGCCCCAGTCCGTCGGCCAGCGCACGCCAGACCAGCAGACCGAAAGGCAAGAGGCAGAGCAGGAAGCAGAGCGGCTTGCCGAAGCGGATCGCAGTCTGCGGACTTAGAGCTGACATGGGCGTTGGCCTCGGGCCGGGGCGGGCTCGGAAAGAGTGCGGAACGGGCGGTGGTCAGAACTGTCGACGCAGGTCCATGCCCGAGTAAAGGCTCGCGACCTGGTCCGCATAGCCATTGAACATCAGGGTTTTCTGCTTGGGGGCGAAGAGGCCGGCGCCGATGACGCGGTGGGTCTTCTGGCTCCAGCGCGGGTGGTCCACCTGGGGGTTCACGTTGGCATAGAAGCCGTACTCCTGTGGCTGCATGAGGTTCCAGGTCGCGGTGGGCTCGGAGCCCGTGAAGCTGATCCGCACGATGGACTTGATGCTCTTGAACCCGTACTTCCAGGGCACGACCAGGCGTAGCGGCGCCCCGTTCTGACCCGGCAGGACCTCCCCATAAAGCCCGGTGGCCAGAATCGTCAGCGGGTGCATCGCCTCGTCCATGCGCAGACCTTCCCGATAGGGCCAGTCGAGCACGTCGCGCCGCTGGCCGGGGAGCTGACCCGGATCGTAGAGGGTCTCGAAGGCCACGTACTTGGCTCGGGAGCTGGGCTTGAAGCGCTCGAGCAGATCGCCGAGGGGGAAGCCCACCCAGGGGACGACCATGGCCCAGGCCTCGACGCATCGCAGCCGATAGATCCGCTCTTCCTGGGTGAAGCCCGACAGGATATCCTCGATCCCGATCTCCCCCGGCGCCTCGCATTCGCCGTCCACCTTGACGGTCCAGGGACTGGTCTTGAGGGAGCCGGCGTTGCGGGCCGGGTCGTCTTTGTCGGTCCCCAGCTCGTAGAAGTTGTTGTAGCTCGTGACGTCTCCGAGGCTGGTCGGCCGCTCCTTGGTGCTCAAGGGGCTGGGTGCCGGACTTGGGAGCTTCGCGCCCGCGACCGCCGACCGAGTCAGGGCGGTCCCCAGCAGCCCGCTAGCCGCCAGTCCCAGACCAGCACCAGCGGCGGCAATGAAGTCCCGTCGTCGGAGCCACCGCTCCCTGGGGGTGATCTCGGACGGGACAATGTCAGCGGGCCTCTTGATGAGCATGGGTTCGGTCTCGGTGGCAGGATGGGTCCCGAACGGACTGACGCTGGGACCCATTCGCAACAGGGGAGGTCCCCCATCGGCGTTTCGGGGATGACGGCAGCTGCATCGCAGCTCGCGATGGGTCTTAGATGCGGTCGAACCACGCCGGTTCGAGCTCAGCGGCCCAAAGTCCCCTTTGCTTTCCGTTGCCCGACGCGTCCGGGCCTTCGCGGCGGTCGCCACGGAGGCCCGGTGTTTAGGCAGGGGGCCGCCCTACCCCGCCGCCGCCAGGGCTTGGTCCAGATCGGCAACGATGTCGTCCACATGCTCGATACCGATAGAGAGCCGGATCAGGTCCTCGGAGACCCCGGCACGTGCCAGCTCCGCCGGGGATAGCTGGCGGTGAGTGGTGGTGGCCGGGTGGCAGGCCAGCGTCTTCGCATCCCCGATATTGACCAGCCGAACCGCGAGCTTGAGCGCATCGACGAAGCGCGCCCCGGCCGCGAGTCCACCCTTGATGCCGAAAGACAGGATAGCGCTGGCCTTGGCCCCGTCCATGTAGCGTTGGATCAACGGATAGTCCGGGCTGTCCGGCAGACCCGCATAGCGCACCCACTCGACCTTGGGATGGTCCCGCAGATACTCGGCGACTTTGAGCGCATTCTCGCAGTGCCGATCCATACGCACGTGCAGGGTCTCGATCCCTTGCAGGATCAGAAAGCTGTTAAAGGGCGAGATCGCCGCGCCCATGTTACGCAGAGGCACAACGCGTGCACGCCCGATATAGGCTGCGGGCCCGAGCGCCTCCGTATAGACGACACCGTGATAGGACACGTCCGGCTGATTGAGCATGGGGAAGCGCTCCGCGTGCTTCGCCCAGGGGAACTTGCCGGAGTCCACCAGGACGCCCCCAATGGTGGTCCCATGGCCACCCATGTACTTGGTAAGCGCGTGGACCACGATGTCGCAGCCGTGCTCGAAGGGCCGGCATAGATAGGGGCTCGGCACCGTGTTGTCCACGATCACCGGCACCCCCTGGGCATGGGCCATGTCCGCGATGGCCTTGAGGTCCGCCACGTTGCCCGCCGGGTTGCCGATAGACTCCACAAAGACCGCCTTGGTATTGGAGTCGATCTGAGACTCCATCCCTGCGATATCGTTGGGTGCCGCAAAGCGCACCTGGATGCCGAGCCGGGGCAAGGTATGGGCGAACAGATTATAGGTGCCCCCGTAGAGGGTCGAGACCGCGACGATATTGTCCCCGGCCTGGGCGATGGCGAAGATCGAATAGGTCACCGCCGCCATGCCCGAGGCCAGCGCCAGGGCGCCCACCCCGCCCTCCATGGCCGCCACCCGCTTCTCCAGTACGTCGCTGGTCGGGTTCATGATGCGGGTATAGATGTTCCCCGCCACCTTGAGATCGAACAGGTCCGCCCCGTGCTGGGTATCGTCGAAGGCATAGCTGGTGGTCTGGTAGATGGGCGTGGCCACCGCCTTGGTCGTCGGGTCGGGGGCGAAGCCGGCATGGATGGCCAGGGTCTCGATCTTCATGGGATCTCCGGGTCGGTGGTGGGGGCGTTTTGGTCGGACGCGGCGCCTCAGGCGCAGACCCGAGCGAGGAGGTCCGCGATCCTGCCCAGGCGCCACAAGCGGCCCGATGGTATCGGTGCCGATCCCGGCTGTCGACGTCCAGGGCGCAGCCTGCCAACCCCAGCCAAATCCTACGCATCTGTTAGATTTGGACTAGCGACACGCAACAACAGGAGCCAGTCATGGTCGAGATCAGGCATCGCGAGACCGGGCAGACCCTGGAGACCATCGCGGGGGACACGCTGGCAGGGGCCGACCTGCGCGATATGCAGCTCAGCGGGGCGGATCTGCGGGGCGTCGACCTCCGCGGGGCCGACCTGGAATCCAGCGACCTGGTGGGGGCGGATCTTGCCGGGGCAAACCTCACCGATGCCGTCCTGGTGGGCGCCCACCTCAAGGACGCGAATCTGGACGGCGCCAACCTCACCCGCGCCCGGCTAGGCGCTGAGCACCCCTCGCGGGCCGCCCTCCTCAGCGGCGCAACCCTGGTCAAGGCAACCCTCTCGGGCGCGGACCTGCGCAACATCGAGGCGCGCAGCGCCAACCTCCAGGGCGCGCTCCTTGCCAACGCAGACATGCGCGGGGCGGACTTCAACGCCGCCAATCTCTGCCGCGTGGTTGCCCCGAGAGCCCTGTTCATCAAGGCCAATCTGCGGGAGACCAACCTCTGCGGGGCAGACCTGAGGGACTGCCACTTGAACGACGCCAACCTGGTACGCGCCAGCCTGGCGGAGGCAGATCTCACCAGCGCCTACCCCGGCGGATTCACGGTGATCAATCTGGCCAACCTGGAGGGGGCGGATCTGCGCGGTGCCAAGCTGCGCAACTGCTCCGCCCAGGACACCAATTTCAGGAACGCCAACCTCACGGGGGTCGACTTCACCAATGCCGTGCTCGGCGGGGCCATCCTGCGTCGGGCGGACGTCACGGACGCGGATTTTAGCGGCGTGGAGCTGGCGAGCGTCACCATGGAGTTCGCCAACTTCTCCAAGGCGAGGAACGCGGTGTTCCCCTCTTACAAGAAGAACCTGCGGTGAGGTGCTGGGATGATGAAGCGTTGATCTGCAATAGCAGTCGGCCGTCCGGCATGGAGTCGGCCAGCACGCGCTCGATGCGCGGCACCCGCTGACGCAACACCTCGAAGATGTGCTCTAGTCTGTCACCGTGGCGCTCGGCCAGGTTCTGGATCACGTTGGCCAGATTGTCCCCAGTCTTGGACAGCCGCTCCTGGGGTCCCGCCTCTGGCTGCCCCCGCGCACTATCGGCGGACAAATAGGACACATACCAGCCGGTGATGAAGTCCCGCAGGGCGGCGGCGCGCGGATGCTCGGCGAATTGCCCCAGCGCGTTGACCGCCAACAGATCGGGAGACTTCAGCGGAATCTCGATGCGCCGGTCGTCTCGTCCGGCGCCGCACCGCTCGCGGCCCGGCCCCGTCCCTCGCGATAGTCCAGGAAACGGAAGGGTTTCCCACGCTGACCGCGCCGCCATTGCAGCCACTCCTCCACCACCACAGGCCCACCGTTGCGCTCGTCCACGGCCAGGTGATAGGTGATCAGCGGATAGTCCCACTCCTTGTACTTGACCTCGATGACCACCGGCCCGTCGCCGCCGCGCGCCTTCAGCTCCTTCGCCCGCCCGCGCTTGTCCCAGGCGCGGCGCAGTCCCAGCTCGAAGCACTCGGCAAGGAAGGCGAAGACATCGAAGACGGTGGACTTGCCGCTGCCGTTGGGCCCGAGCAGCACCGTCAGCGGCGTCAACTCCTTAAACTCCACCTCGCGCAGCGCGCGGAAGTTCTGCACCTTCAGGTACTCGATGCGCGATGGGGTGGGCGATGTGGCGATAGCGGTATTCATTGCGCGGCCTCCAGCAATCGTTCGGCGTCCTTCACGCGAACCGCGCCTGAGAGGAGTTTGGGGAGGAGGTAGTCGCGGAGTTCGCAGAGCTTCCGTGACTCATGTATCCCTTGGAGGATCGAATCGATCATCGGAGATAATCCGACGTTCAATGCAACGGCAATATCGGGCGAAGGAATCGCAATCGGATAGCGGGCCATGTCGCTCCAGTTTGTCCGGGGCATTTTCGTGCCGGTCGAACAAGCGGTCGTGTATCCGTCGCTAGCGACCTTTGCAGCGGCTTCCCAGTCGTCAAGGCCGATACTTCGCCTAGGCATGTGCTCAAGGCCAATGTAAGGTGTCGCGGCGTCTATTTCGCTTGGGTTCACGGCCTCGCGAAGTTGAGTCGCTACGTGTCCTATGGTCCCGACTTCCCACCCCTCCGGCACCGGCCCGATCTCCGACTCGACTAGGCGGGTGGGCAGGGCGTCGAAGACGGGCTGGGGCATGGACGGGAAGGCGGTCCCGCCCGCCGCCTTGGCCTTGACCGGCTCGAAGTCCACGAACCAGGCGCGGAAGATCGCCCGCGCCAGCCGCTCCAGCGCTTGGGCCGTCCGCCGGTTCTGCTCGATCTTGTCGTCGAGCGCGCCGAGGATGGCGGCGATGGCTTTCTGTTCTGAGAGCGGCCGCACATATACGGGTAATGCGCGAATAGTCGGCATGTTCAGCCGCTCAGCAACTGATCCGTCCCGAAACCCCTGAATATGTGCCGCGATTTGCGGTGCATTCAGCCAGAATCTCAAATAGCGATGATCAAGCCTTGACGGATCAGGCCGGATAAGGACCATTCGTTGCCCAAGGCACACCCGCGTATCCCTTGGGACTTCGGCCGCAATACCAAAGTAGGTGCCTTCCCGACTGTAAAGTAGGTCTCCATAGGTAGGCTCGGCCCTGACTATTCGCTGGCGGTAGGTCTCTTCCGTGACTCGCGCGGCTTCCTCAACTCGCAGAACGCCAGAAAGGATGTCTTGAGTCCGAACAATGAGAGGGCCATCTGGTGCTAGCTCCGACGTCGAGTGGGGACAATCGAAGACACATTGCGTAACGGAATCTAGCCGATGGATTAGCCCCCGATCCACTGAAGCGAATGCAGCGGGCACATGTATTGCCTCATGCTGAGTCGGCATTCTCTGCCTTTGCTTGCTCCCACGCTCCAGCGTGGGAGCAAGTGGCGACGCTCCAGCGTCGCGTCTTCCCGGTGGGCGCGGCGGGCTAAGTTGAGACGGGCCGCTGGAGCGGCCCGACGACACTCCCACGCTGGAGCGTGGGAGCGAGAAGGGGTCGGGCTGGGGGTCGAGGTCAGTCGGCCGCTCAGCCATTGCCCACCCCCTTCAGCCGCTCGCGCACCACGCCCATCAAGCGCTCGCCCTCCACGAAGCACGCCTCCAACTCCGCCAGCAGGCGCGGGTATTTCTCCTCGAATGGCTCGCCGTCCTCCTCCTGCTCCTCGGCGCCGACGTAGCGGCCGGGGGTGAGCACGAAGCCGTGCTTGCGGATGCCGTCGATGGTCTCCTGCTTGCAGAAGCCGGGGATGTCGCGGTAGGTCCAGTCGCCGTGCTCGGCGGGGGTCCACCAGGCGGGGGCGGGCTCGCCGCGCCATTGGCGGAAGGCATGGACGATACGGCCGATGTCGGAGTCGGGGCGCGGGTCGCCGAGTCCGTCGGCGAGCAGGGTCTCGCCGTCATCCCCGCCGGTCAGTTCGCGCAGCGTCCGGGTCTGTAGGGTGCCGAGCTTGCGGGCGTCGATGAACAGCGTCTCGCCGCGGCGGTCGCGGCCGCCAGACTTCAGGTTACGGCCGGTCTTGTCGCGGGTCAGGAACCAGAGGCACGCGGGGATGCCGGTGGTGAGGAAGAGCTGGGCGGGCAGCGCGACGATGGCGTCGACCAGGTCGGCCTCGACGATCTTCTGGCGGATCTCGCCCTCGCCGCCGGAGCCCGAGGAGAGCGAGCCGTTGGCCATGACGAAGCCGGCGACCCCGCCGCCATGGCCGTTCGGGGGCGCGAGGTGATGGATGAAGTGCTGAATCCAGGCGTAGTTGGCGTTGCCGGCGGGCGGTGTGCCGTAGCGCCAGCGCAGATCCTTTTCCAGCAGCCGGCCGGACCAGTCCGAGATGTTGAACGGCTGATTGGCGAGGATGTAGTCGGCCTTGAGTTCCGGGTGCAGGTCGCGCAGGAAGGTGTCCGCGGGCTGGGAGCCCAGGTTGGCCTCGATGCCGCGGATGGCGAGGTTCATGTGCGCCAGGCGCCAGGTGGTGGGGTTGGACTCCTGGCCGAAGATGGAGATGTCGGTGGTCTGCCCGCCGTGGGCCTCCACAAAGCGCTCGGACTGCACGAACATGCCCGCGGAGCCGCAGCAGGGGTCGTAGACGCGGCCCTGGTAGGGCTCCAGCATCTCGACCAGCAGACGCACGATGCAGCGCGGGGTGAAGAACTCGCCCCCGAGCTTGCCCTCGGCCTGGGCGAACTTGCCGAGGAAGTATTCGTAGACCCGGCCCAGGGTGTCGCGGGCCTTGGCGCGGTCGCCCTTGAAGCCGATGTCGGCGATCACGTCGATCAGGCCCTTGAGCTTTTCGGGCGCGATGCCGCGTCGGCATAGTCGCGCGGGAGCTTGCCCTTGAGATTGGGGTTGTCGCGCTCGACGGCCAGGATGGCGTCGTCGATGAGGGTCGCGATATCGGGCCGGATGGCCCGGTCTTGCAGGCTCTGCCAGCGCGCTTCAAGCGGCACCCAGAAGACGCGCTCGGCGGTGTACTCGTCGCGGCTCTCCAGCAGGCTCTCCATTTGGGCGCCCGCGATACCGTCCGCTTCCAGCTCGGCCCTGAGCTCCTCGCGCCGAGCTGCAAAGGAATCGGAGATGTACTTCAGGAACAGCAGACCCAGCACGACGTGCTTGTACTCGGCCGCGTCCACCTGCCCGCGCAACGCGTCCGCCGACTTCCAAAGGGTGTCGGCATAGGCCAGGTCGGTGTTGTTGTCGTTGTTCGCCATCGGGACTCCTGTGTCTCTGACTTCGACAGGGTCATGGTGAAGTTGCCCCCTGTCAAGGACAGTTGTTCGCCCAGATTGAACGGCGGATGATGATAGGTGGCACCCAGATACGCTTGCCATTACCCGCTTCGTACTGCGGCGCAACGCCCTGCGGGCATCCGCTTTACATGGGCTTCGGGGTCGTGATCGATCCAGCAAGGATACAAATCCCATTTGCGAGAAATGTGCATCGAATCCGGTGAAGCAACCGATACCGGCGTCGCCCAGGACGACGAAGCTGAAACAGTCGGTGATGTGAATTTCAGGAGACGGCCACGTAGTGCCGCTCCGTCTGGGTCGATCAGGGAGACCCCGGCCACCCTTCCTGACGCCATCCGGGGTCGTGGCCGCGTGCAGATTGTGCTCCCACCGATAGACCGCCGCGTCCGCTACGCGCGGCATTATCGGGGGTCAGCTCGAGAAGCGCAGTAGGCCCCGGCTGGGGACTCCCTGGCTGTGCAGCGCGGTCGCCGGGCCCAGGATCGATGTGCTACAGGATCTCCTCGCAGAACTTGCCGAGCATCCTGATCGAATGGCAGGCCAGCGCGACGGGCGGGGTGTCGGGAGCGGACTTGTTGGCGACGCCTCTTACGCGACGTATCGCCTGCTCTGCGAGCCACAGCGCGGGGGGGGGGGGGCGACGGGGTGTTCAAGCAGTAAGGCGCGCGACGACGCCGCACGGATTCGATGCGTAGGCAAGACCTTAGCGAGAGGGCCCCAAGGCGGAACGGGTCATTGCCATTCCCGCCTGGACCCTCTACACCCGCCGCGCCTACGGCCGATCGTCTTTAAACATGCGCCAACCGCTGATCATCGTGCTGATGAGGCTCTGGCGGGACAGGATGTCCTCGCGGATGGCGCTGTAGATGTGGAGCATGACGAAGACGACGATGATCCACATGCCCCAGTGGTGCCACATACGCACGTCCTGGCTCTGGCCCACCCAGGGAATGACCCAGCCGAACATCTTGTCCTGCCAGCTCCCCAGACCCGCCTGCTCCGAATAGAGCGCAAACCCGGTGGCGATCATCACCAGACCGCCGACGGTGATGATGACGACCATGAAGAGGTGGGCCAATGGGTTGTGGCCGATGTATTTGCGGGGCTCCGGCTCCAGAAAGGCATACCAGCGCACCTCGTGCCACAGCTCGCTCCAAAAACGCCGGCGCCAGAACGGCAGGGCAAAGAGTTGCCGAGACCAGCGATTACCGACAGCCGCCCAATAGAGCCGGAACAGGAAGCCAACGGCGAAGATATAGGCGGCGGAGAAGTGGAAGAAGCGGATATAGCCCATAAGGTAATGGTCGCTCGCCTCCCCGGACAAGGTCGGGAGCGGATTGGCGATCAGGTAGCCCGTGATCGCCAGCACCGCGATGGACAGGGCATTGATCCAATGCCAGGCCCGCAGCGGCGCCTGGTAGACATAGACCGCGGTCTGTTTGACCACGGGTAGCTCGGGATGTGCGGCATGAGGCATGGATCAGTCTCCGCGGCGGTGGCTCGTCGGGGCGTCGCAGGGCGGGAGCCAGGGCACCGACCTGCAATGGGTCGGCCTCGTTGCCTCCGCGTCCTCCTCGGCGATGGCGGTCAGGGACGTCGTGACCGTCACGATCAACAGGATGAGTCTTTGGCTCGTCATGTGCGTTCGGTTGACTTGGTTTGCGGGCAATTACCTTTTCCTCACCGCACCTTGATCCGCGTCAGCTCCTCTCCGTCCGGGCTCATCACGTGGGTCGAGCAGGCGAGACAGGGGTCGAAGCTGTGCAGGGTGCGAAGGATCTCCAGGGGCTGGTCCGCCACCGCCAGCGGGGTGTTCAGCAGGGCCGCCTCGAAGGCACCGATGTTTCCGGCCGGATCCCGGGGGGAGCCGTTCCAGGTCGTCGGGACCACCGCCTGGTAGTTGTCGATGCGACCGTTCTTGATCACGATCCAATGGCCTAAGGCCCCCCGAGGAGCCTCGGTCGTGCCCACGCCACGGGCCTCTTTGGGCCAGGTTTCCGGGTCCCACTTGGAGACATTGGCGGTTGAGCTATCCCCGGCCTTGAGGTTGGCCATAAGCTTGTCCTGGAAGTAACGCATCTTGTGCGCCGCCCAGGAGCCCTCCAGACCCCGGGCAGCGGTGCGGCCCAGGGTGGAGAAGATGGCCGTAACCGGGAGCCCGAGATCGGCGAGGACCTTCTCGACCGGCTCCTTGAACTCGGGGATGCCCTGGGCATAGCCGATCACCCAGCGGGACAGGGGTCCGACCTCCATGGCGTGGCCCTTCCAGCGGGGGGCCTTGATCCAGGAGTACTTGGACCCCTCGTCGATGGCCTGGATGTTGGTCCGGGTGCCCTTGGTGTTGGGTCCCAGCTCGAAGTTGGGCTCGGTGATGCCGTCCCAGGGGTGCAGGCCCTTGGTCTCGTCCGGGTAGCGGAACCAGGAATGGGCGACGAACTCCTGCACCTGCTGGGGGTCGCGCACATCCACGTCCAGGACCTCGTTGAGGTTCCCGTTAACGATGGCCCCGCGCGGCAGGAGCTGGTTCGCCGCGGAGTTGTCGTTGGCGCGGTCCGGGATGTCCCCGTAGGACAGGATGGACTGGCTGGAGAGCCCTCCACCATAGGTCCAATCCTTATAGAAGGACGCGATGGCCAGCAGGTCCGGGATATAGACCTGGTCGATGAACTCGATGGTGCGGTCGATGATCGAGGAGACCAGGTTCAGCCGCTCCATGTTGACCGCGCCCACGGCCCCCGTGCCGTCCACATTGATGGCACAGGGCACCCCACCCACGAGCCAATTGGGATGCGGATTCTTGCCGCCGTAGACGGTGTGGATCTTGACGATCTCTTTCTGGAAATCCAGGGCCTCCAGATAATGGGCGACCGCCATGAGGTTCGCCTCCGGCGGGAGCTTGTAGGCCGGATTGCCCCAATAGCCGTTCATGAAGGGCCCGAGCTGGCCCGACTCCACGAAACGCTTGATCCGATTCTGGATGTCCCGGAAATAGCCCGGAGAGGACAGGGGCCAGCTGGAGATCGACTGTGCCAGCTCCGAGGTCGCCTTGGGGTCGGCCTTGAGCGCCGAGACCACATCCACCCAGTCCAGGGCATGCAGGTGATAGAAGTGCACCAGGTGATCCTGGGCCTGGAGCGTCAGCTGCATGATGTTGCGGATGGAGTTGGCGTTCTCCGGGATCTGGATCCCGAGCGCGTCCTCCACCGCCCGCACACTGGTGAGCGCATGGGTGCCGGTGCAGACACCGCAGATCCGCTCCGTGAAGGCCCAGGCGTCGCGCGGATCGCGGCCTTTCAGAATGACCTCGAGACCGCGCCACATGGTGCCCGAGGACACCGCATTGCGGATCACGTTGTTCTCGTCCAGGTTGACCTCGCAGCGCATGTGACCCTCGATGCGAGTCACCGGGTCCACCACCACCCGGGTGCCGGAGTTGTCCAGCGTGAAGCCGTTAGGGGTCTGGATGCTCATGCCGGGTTACCTGAGTTGGTGTTGTCGCTGCCGCCCTGGCTCGGCGCCTGGCCGGGGGTCTCGTCCTGATTTCGAGGGGGGGTTTGGCGGACGCGTTTGATGACAGAGGCGGCCGCATGGGCGGCGATGGCCGCACCCACAGTGCCCACCGCGGCGATCCCTACCTTGTCCGCATTGGCCTCGATGCCGAAGACACGGGTATCGGTGACGTGGTCGTAGAAGCTCCCCTTGTCCCAGAACCCGTCCTCGGAGCAGCCGATACAGCCGTGGCCGGACTGGATCGGGAAGGACACCCCATTGTTCCAGCGAACCGTCGAGCAGGCGTTGTAAGTGGTCGGACCCTTGCAGCCCATCTTGTAAAGGCAGTAGCCGCGCCGCGCCCCCTCGTCGTCCCAGGCTTCCACGAACTGGCCGGCGTCGAAATGGGGTCGGCGATAGCACTTGTCGTGGATACGCTGGCCGTAAAACATCTTCGGCCGGCCCTGACGGTCCAGCTCCGGGATGCGGTCGAAGGTCAACATATAGGTGATGACCCCGGTCATGACCTCCGCAATGGGTGGACAGCCGGGCACCTTCACGATGGGCTTGTCGAAGATGACCTTGTGGACCGGGGTCGCCTGGGTCGGATTGGGATGGGCCGCCTGGACGCAGCCCCAGGAGGCGCAGGAGCCCCAGGAGACGATGGCCTTGCAATCCGACGCCGCCTCTTTGAGCTGCTCCACGAATGGCCGGCCACCGACGATGCAGCTCATCCCGTCCTGATTCAGCGGCGGATTGCCCTCCACCGCCAGGATGTAGTTGCCTTTGTACTTCTCGCGGATCTCTTTGAGGATCGCCTCGGCCTGATGCCCGGAGGCGGCCATGATGGTGTCGTCGTAGTCGAGCGAGATCATCGACAGCACGACATCCTTCACCAGCGGATGGGCAGAGCGGATGAAGGACTCCGAGCAGCAGGTACATTCCAGGCCATGGAGCCAGAGCACCGGGATGCGCGGCTTGGTCTCCATCGCCTCGGCGATCCGCCCGGCGTATGCAGGCCCCAGGCCCAGCGCGGTGGCCGTGAGGCTACAGAATTTGATGAAGCTGCGACGGGTAATCCCCTGCCGGCGCATCACCTCGTAGAAGGTCTCTGTGGTTGGCATTGTCTCCCCCGTCGAGTGGCTGTGCGGCGACGCGGCCGACATTGGGCCGAACGCCTTCCGGTCTCGGAGGGTGGCAACTGCAACCACTGGGCCAGCGAGGTACAACGCTGAGCTGTCAGCGTGTTAGGACCCGAAGATTGATCTGCATCACGAATCGCCTGGCAAGCTGCTTGTCAGCCCTACTTGCCGGTGTCAAGCAACCTTACGGGTCGCCCGCGTGGCGCATCCACAGGCGGCCAGCCGAACCCAGGGCTCGGTATGCCGCCTCGAAAGTCGACTTCCAGCGACGGCGTCAAGTCGACCTTGGCGAGAGCGGGAACCACGGCGGTTGGCCGCGCCTACGCCTTGCCGGGCACGACGGGCCTCGGGGTCTCCACCCGGCAAGCCAGCCGCCGCCGTCAGGACTCCACCTCGCCGATCTGCTGACGCACCGACTCGATCTTTCCGGCCAGCCTGCCCAGGGGTCCCCGGCGAATATCGAGCTTCGCCGCGGCATAGACCCGGTCGCAACCCAGCGCGTCGAGAACGGCGTGAGCGCGCTCGACTAGCTCGAGCGCCTCGCCGACCGTCGCGGTCTCCACCACCGTTCCCATCGGCGAGAGCCGGTACGCATGCCCGCTGTCGCGGATCATGGCAATCACCGGCGCCACGAAGCGACTGACGCTCGCGCCCTGGTCCATCGGGAAGATACTGAGATCGAGTAAAACGGACATGGCGATGCCTGGTTGCATGTAGTGCCACTGAACGGGCGCGCTTGGCCACGGAGCTTGCCGTTAGCACGGGACCTGATGAGGTGCGCTCGCTTTCAAGCAGATTGTTGGCCCATTCTCTCTTGCTCTGGAAGCAAACGCGGTCTGCACCCGACCGCTTTCACTCGTGGCTCTGAGGAAGATTTCCTTGAAGCCGATAAACGAGTCCCGTCTTCGTGGTGTCCAGAGACAGCCACGCGGGTCCCGCCTCTTGCAGGGAGATGAAGAACTGGCGGATCCGCTCCTGCGCCTTCTCGTGCAGCGCGTCCCGGCGCTTGAGCTTGGCCTGGAAGGCGAACTCGCCGCACAGTATGTGGTGATTGCCGCGCTCGCGCCAGATCGCGATGTTCGCGGCGGCCTCGACCCCCTTGCCGAAATCCAGGGTTCCGAGGTCTTGCAGCACCTCCTCGACGATCGCCTGGTTGACCAGTGAAACCCGCTCGACGTGCGATGCCTTGAATCCCGCGAGGCAGGGAAAGACCTGTGACAGTGTGGACATGGCCGTGCGATCGCCCTGGGGCGCCTGGCTCAACGGAAACTGGACGTTGTGGGAGAACAGGAGTCGATAGCCGCCGATGCGCTCGCGCAGCGGCAGCGCCTCGGCCTTGAACTTGACCCGGTACTGGCCGGGCATGATCGGGCGCACGTCGACTGCGACGGCCGCCTGAAGACCCGGATGACGAAACTTAAGCACGATCTCCGGATCGCCGACTCGAAAACCGTGCTCGTATCGGGTGCGCTGCCGCAGGATGAACGCGTTGTTGTAGAGCCTGAAGTCAGGCGTATCCAGGAAGACGATCTCGCGCAGCTCCGGTTTGAGCGACACGTCGCGAGCATTGCAGCCCACCCCGGCCGCTTTTGCCACCCGCGCAACCAGCTCGCCGTAATCCAGGAAGGCCTGGGCGGAGGTGAAGCGCTCGGGCTTCAGAATCAGCTTGCACTCCAGGTAGTGCACCTCGTCGTATGGGCTCCCGTCGCTGTAGTACCCGGAGCTTTCCGGCTTGACCAGCTCCGCTTTCGCACCGTTATTCGCCATCGACACATCTCCTGAGCCCCGGCCGAGCCGCCGGAGGCTGCGCGTTAGTCATGCTCCCAACCGCTCCGGAATCGACCGAAGCCAGAGCCCCGCCCCCGAAGCGCGCTGTGCCGCCCCGAGAGCCCGAGCCGCATCGTCCGCACTCGAATGGAATCCGCTAAAGGTAGATCAGGGCGACTAGGGCAACCGTCGCGATCATCGAGAGCAGCAGCAGCGGCAGCCCGACTTTCACAAAGTCGCCGAAGCTGTAGCCCCCTGGCTCCATCACCAGCATATTCACCGGCGAAGATACCGGCGTGACATAGGCCGCACAGCAGGCGATCGACACGGTCATCGCGAAGGCTTGTGGCGAGACGTGCAAAGCCTCCGCAGCCTTGATCGCGATCGGCGCGATCAGCACCGCGGTTGCCGAGTTGGAGATAAATAAACCGACCACCGCCGTGACCAAGAACAGCGCGGCGAGCATCGCGAGCGGCCCGAGCGAGCCGAGCGCAGCCACCAGCTCGTTCGCCATCAAAGCGGTCGCACCTGTCTTGCTGAGTGCGGTTGCGAGCGGCAGCATGCCAGCGATCAGCACGATGGTCTTCCAGCTGATGACCCGGTACGTGGCGTCCACCCGAACGCAGCCGGCGGCGAGCATGGCCAGGGCTGCGATCAGCACGGTGGCGACATTCGGGAGCAGCCCGAGCGACATCGCCACAACCATCGCGGCCAGGATCGCCAGGGCCAGGGGTGCGCGACGGCGCGCGGGCAGCCGTTCCTGGTACTCGGCCGGCATCGTTAGCACCACGAAGTTCTCGCGGTCCTCGCCCATCCGACGCAGATCCTCCCAGTCGCCCCAAACCAGCAGCGTGTCGCCGAAATCGAGCGGAGCGTCGACCAGATCGGCAACGGATGCCGCGCCGCGATGCCGAACGGCGAGCACTGTGGCCCGGTAGCGTCCGCGGAACTCCAGCTCGCGAAGCGTCTTGCCGACCAGCTTGGACTCTGGAGCCAGCATGATCTCGGCGGCGCCGATGTCCTGTAGATACTCGTAGCGCTGACGCTCGGCGATCGGTCCGAGCCGCGAGAGCCCCTGCGCGGCCATCAGCGCCTCGACTTGCTCGCGCTCGGCTACGATCGCGACCCCGTCTCCGGGGGAAAACACTGTCTCCGGCAGTGCGGGAAGGCTCCTGAGCTGGTCGTCGCGATAACGCTCGAAGCCGACCACGACGCAGCCGAAGCGGTTGCGCAGCCGCGCCATGGCGACTGTCTGACCGACGAGCGGCGAGTCCGGCAGCACTTGCAGCCGATGCCAGTGCCCCACGAGGCCATAGGCGCCCAGCAGATCGCGGATACCGGCCAGTCGGTTGGTCGCGACCTTTTTTGTCGAGCCTTTGCCCAGCAGACCGCGCGCGGCCAGGACGAACAGCACGGCAACGGCCAGCACCGCCAAGCCGAAAGGCGCCCAGCTGAAAAAATGCAAGGGCGCATGACCGTGGCTCTTCAAGGTGTTGTCCACGATCATGTTCGGCGACGAGGCGATCAGTGTCATCATGCCGCTGGTGAGCCCCGCGATGGAAAGCGGCATCAGCATCCGCCTGCGGTCGAAGCCGGTCCGGTCGCTAATCGTCAAGACCACCGGGATCAGCATCGCCACGATCGCCGAGGAGCTCATGAAAGCCCCGATGCCGACCGCCAACACCATCACCAGCGCGATCAGGCGCGTCTCGCTGGAACCGCCGGCCTTGAGCACCGCCTCGCCCAGTCGGTGCGTGATGCCAGTCGTCACCATCGCTTCGCTCACCAGGAACATCGCGGCGATCATCACGGTCACCGGTGCGCCGAAGCCCCCCAATGCCTCCTCCGGCGTCAGCACCTCGGTCAGCATGAGCGCCAGCACCACCAGCAGCGCGACGATATCGGCACGCGGGCGACCCCAAGCGAACAATGCGATGGAGCATCCCAAGACACCGAAAACGATCAGCATGTGGTCATTCATCGTTGACCGACCCGTGGATTCTGTTCCCAGTCGCGGCGCCGCTCACCGGCGAAGCCTCGGCACCGCGGCAGCGACGATGCGGCAGGATACCCCGCACTCGCGCCTGGGCAAGACGGCTTAAGTCGCACAACGGGCGAAGTGCAGTGTGTCGGCGGGCACCCCCGACGCTCCGCCACATCGGGCGGAGTCCAGGCTACGAGGCCGGTCGACGGCGGGTCAGCAATCCCAAGGATTCGGGCCGCCCGGGTCGATACCGTAGCGCTCGATGGCCTCCTCGACCCTGGATGGCTCGAGCGCACCGTCGTCGGCGAGTGCCTTGAGCGCGGCGATGGCGATGTGGTGACGGTCCACCTCGAAGAACCGACGCAACGCGGCGCGGGTGTCGCTACGCCCGTACCCGTCGGTGCCCAAGGCGACATAGCGGCGCGGCACCCAGGCGCGGATCAGGTCCGGCACCGTGCGCAGATAGTCGCTCACGGCGACGACAGGCCCCGCGGTCGGCGCCA
>JBGSOR010000470.1:0-3596 GCA_041738985.1 Chromatiaceae bacterium
AAGCGGCGGCCGCCGGTTACTCCCCCGCAGGGGTGCTCAAGGCCGCCGGCATGAGCAAGGTCCCGATCCCCATCCAGGCGGACCTGTTGAGCTTCCTGGCACGGCTGCGCGCGCACCTCGACGGGGGCGACGGTTTGACCGTGGAGCTGCGCAGGCTCTTCGAGTCCCCGCTCAAGGCAGCTGCCCGCTGGCCGATCCCCCGCCCGGAGCTGGAAGGGGCCTGCGAGACCCTGAGCCGGGCTGGGCTGGACGAGGCACGCCGCGCCTTCGCGGAGGCGGCGCTCAAGCGCTGGCCAGGCACCCCGATCTTCGAGCTGCACCGCTTCGAGTCCAGCTACGGCGAGGGCAGGCGCCGATACCCAAGCCCGGGGGAGCTGGACCGTCTCGATGCCGCCTGGGGACGTGCCCGCGAGCTCGGGGACAACCGCAGCGCTTACCGGCTGGGCCAGATCCTGCGGCGCTACAGTCCCTTCGGGTTCCTGCCGGACCCGGCGGAGATCTTCGACCTGGACGACGACGAGGACGACGGCCCCCTGCCTGGGCTCGGCGGGTCCGGGCTGGACCCGGTGGAGGTCTTTCGGGAGATGATCGAGGGCATGGGGACCGATCAAATCCTCAAGATAGCCGGTGTCAGCGCCGCGGAGCGGCGGCGATTCAAAGAGCTGGAGCGCGAACTCGGACGGGACGCGGTCCTCGACGCCATCCTCAAGCTCGTGCGCGAGCAGGTTCCGGGGCTCCCGCCTAATCCGGGCTCGGGGCCCGGCGGCCGATCCGGCCCCGGGCCTGCCCCCGACGCCCCCCCACGCCCATCCCCCAAGGGTCCGGGTTCCACTAGAACCAAGGCGGGCGGTGCGGCCAAGGGACCGGACGACTCGGACCCCGACGAGCCACCACCTGAGCAGCTGGACCTCTTCCCATGAGCGACCCGTATCTCACCCTCGGCATCCCGCCGGACGCGGACGATGCCGCCGTGCACGCCGCCTACCTGGCGGCGGTCAAGCGGTGCCCCCCGGATCGGGACCCGCGTCGGTTCGAATCGCTGCGGGCCGCCTACGAGTCCCTGCGCACGCGACGGGACCGTCTGGCCCAGGCCCTGTTCGACACCTCCCCGCCCACCCTGGCCGATTGCCTGGACAAGGCCGAGCCCCTGGGCAAGCCCGGCCGCCCGAGCCGGGAGCTCTTCGCCGCCCTCCTGCGGGGTGCGGATTGATGGACGGATCGACCCGGGACGACCTGCTGGCCCGCTTCGCGGCCTACCTCGACGACATCGGGGACGACACCCCGGATGAAGACTCACCCGGGCACAGCGAGGGGCGCCTGCCGGACCTCTACACCCTACTCGCGGAGGTCTCCGCCCTCAAGAACGAGGTCCGGCTCGAGTCGCGCCAGGTTAAGACCGCTCTGGACCAGTTCCGGGATGCCTTCGACCTGGTACGCACCGCCCAGGGGCGCTTGGAGGAGGGCCAGGCCCAGCGCGCCGAGGCAGAGCGCCGAGCCCGCCAGGACGCCGATCGGGACCTGATCCTGGAGCTTCTGGAGTTGCGTGACCGGCTCCAGGCCGGCCACGACCAGGCGCGCCGCTATCGGCCCTCCTGGCTTGCCCGTCGGGGCGGTGCGGACACCTTCGTCAGCGGCATGGCCGAGGGGCTGGCGATGAACCTGCGGCGCCTGGACGAGACCCTGGCTCGACGCGGGGTCCAACCGCTCGCGGTATTGGGCTCCCGCTTCGACCCCCGAACCATGCACGCGACGGAGGCCGGTCGCGATCCCACTCAGCCTGACGGGACCGTGCTGGCAGAGCTCCGCCGGGGCTTCACCCAGGGCGAGCGTCTGCTGCGCGCGGCCGAGGTGACGGTCAATCGAGTCGCGAGTGGCTAGTGGCGAGTGGCTAGGCCGGGCATAAGACAATTAGGTCCCGCCCGCTCCATCCCCCGCAGACCCTCGCCGCTCGCCACTCGCAATTAGCCACTGAGAACTATGAACGACATCATCATCGGCATCGACCTCGGCACCACCAACTCGGAGGTGGCGGTCGTGGAAAACGGCCAGGCGCGCGTGATCGAGGTGGACGGAGGCAAGCTCCTGCCCTCGGTGGTGGGGATCGGGGACGACGGCAGCCTCCTGGTGGGCCAGGCGGCGCGCAACCAGTATGTTCTATACCCCGAGCGCACGGTCCGCTCCATCAAGCGGCGCATGGGCGAGGATACCAAGGTCCCCATGGGGCCCCTGTCCTACACGCCCCAGGAGATCTCAGCCCTGATCCTGAAGCGCCTGAAGCAGGCCGCGGAGCGCGAGCTGGGCCAGCCGGTCGGCAAGGCCGTGATCACGGTTCCGGCCTATTTCTCGGACGCCCAGCGCCAGGCGACGCGGGATGCCGGGGAGCTGGCGGGTCTGGAGGTGGTGCGGATCATCAACGAGCCCACCGCCGCCGCCCTGGCCTATGAGGTCGACCACCCCCAGGGGAAGACCATCCTGGTCTACGACCTGGGCGGCGGGACCTTCGACGTATCCGTGGTGCGGATCAGCCGGGACGTGACCGAGGTGCTCGCGAGCCACGGCAACAACCAGCTCGGCGGGGACGACTTCGACGCCCAGATCGTCGCCCACCTGGTGGAGCGCCTGCGCGCCGACGGCACCGACCCGCGGGAAGACCGCGGCGCCATGGCCCGCCTCACCCGCGCCGCCGAGACGGTCAAGATTCAGTTGAGCGACGCGCCTTTCGCCCGGGTCGAGGAGGAGTACCTGCTGGAGCGCGACGGCCAGCCGGTGCATCTCTCGGTGGAGCTCGGCCGGGACGAGTACGAGGAGATGATCGCCTCCTTTGTGGACGAGACCATCGAGGCGGTGCATATCGCCGTCAAAGGCGCCGGGCTCACGGCCTCGGACCTGGACGAGGTCCTGCTGGTGGGCGGGGCCACCCGCACCCCGCTGGTCCAGCGCCGGCTGGAGGAGGACCTGCGCATGCAGCCGCGCAGCGAAGTGGACCCGGAGCTGTGCGTCGCCACCGGGGCCGCCATTCAGGCCGCGGTAATCGCCGGGGCTCAGGTGGCGAGCGTGCTGGTGGACGTGACCCCCTACACCTTCGGCACCAGTGCCATCGCGGAGCTGGACGGACACCTGTACCCCTATACCTATTTCCCGCTGATCCGCAAGAACACCCCTATCCCGGTCACCAAGAGCGAGGTCTTCCAGACCTTCGAGGACGGCCAGCCAGCGATCATCGTCCACGTCTACCAGGGAGAGGACCGGGACGCGCTTAACAACACCCTGATCGGCTCCTTCCGGATCGACGGACTTTCGGACGTCCCCGCGGGGAACCCGATCGTTACCACCTTCTCGCTGGACGTGAACGGCATCCTGCAGGTGAGCTCCCGCGAGAAGCGGACCGGGCTCGAGGCCCATATCACCATCGACAACGCGACCGCCCGTTTCGCAAGCGAAGAGCTGGAGGCCGCCAGGGACCGGCTCGCCGCGTTGCTGGACGAGCCTGAGGCGGATGACAGCGTCGAGCTCGGGGAGCCGAGCTCGGAGCCGGCCGCCGGTAGAGCGGAGGGACCCGACGAGGCGACCCGTGCCCGCGCCCTGGCCCTGGTCGA
>JBGSOR010000484.1:0-2668 GCA_041738985.1 Chromatiaceae bacterium
CGCGAGGGCGGCGAGTGCCGGCGGAATCTCCAGCGCGGGCCGTCGCCAGTGCCACACCTGCTTTTCCAGGACGGCACCGCGCCCCCAGGCATCCGTCGCCCGGCTGGGGTAGGTCCCGACGGCGAACCAGTCCTGTCCCTCGGTCTTCCAGGGGGCCCGCCAGGCGGTGGCGCGGATAGCCCGGTCCTCGGCACCTATGCGCAGGTGCCGGTTGATGTCCGCGAGCTGGCCGCCGAATCCGTCGCTGCGGGCGATCCAGCGGTAATCGGACGCCTGCCGGTGGACCTTGCCCCAGATGCCGATCTCGCAGGCGAGCTCGGTCCCTGTCAGGGCGGCGGCCCCGGCCAGGGCAGGCCAGCGAAAGGGGTCGCTCATGGCTGGGCCTGCCGGATCAGCCAGTCGATGGGGGCGAGCAGGTTGAAGGGTCGGCCGCTATTGATCCGCGGGCGCAGGGTCTCGTCGTAGAAGACCACGGGCTCGATGGCCCCATGCTGCAGGCGCACCCCGGCGGCCGAGACCGGGAACAAGGCGAAGCGGGCGAAGCGGCTCTCCAGGTAGCCCAGGAGCCGTCGGTCGACGTGCTGCCGGGCGAAGGCATCCGGCTCGTCCAGGGCCAGGCGATAATCCTCAGGGGTCTCGATCAGCTCGTCCGCCTTGGTGACGCAGACGGCGACCGGGCGGGGGTCCTTCTGGGCGATACGGCCGGTCTGGGCCCCCGACGCCGTCCCGAAGGCCACCAGCAGGCGGTCGAAGGTGTGGGAGACCTCGCTGAAGACCTTGTCGTCGCGTCGCAGGGGGTCCAGCAGCAGGACGATACCGTCCGCCTGCAGGAGCCGGTCCAGGACCTCCTGGTGCAGGCCCTCGTAGTCCTCCCCGGCCCTGTCCTCCAGGGCCAGGGTGACCAGCTCCTGGGTCTTCCGGTGACGCAGGTGGCAGACGATATTCAGGGTCGTGCCGACCTGGGTGCCAGGGGGGAAGGCGTTGGCGGAGTAGATGCGGTCAAGCAGCATCTCGAAGAAATCGAGCCCACTCTCGCCGGGGTAGAGGTCCCACTCGCTGTCGTCGGACTGGTTGAGCTGCCAGTAGAGCTGCCCGAGAAAGACCGTCTTGCCCGAGCCGCTCGGGCCCCAGAGGGTCAGCTTGGCGGGCTCGGGCGGGTGCGGCGAGGCGGCGGTCGCCCCGGGGTGGGGCTGGGCCGACGGCGGCGCCAGGAGCCTGGGATCATCCCGGAAGATCGCCTGGGCCAGGGCGAGTCCGCGGGCCTGAATCTCGGGACTGGGCGGGGCGTCGGACCTGGACTTGGGCTGGCTGGCGAGGTCGTTGCCCAGGATCAGGTCCCAGTGGGGTGCGAGTCGATCCTGCTCCGCATGGGACGACGGCAGCCAGGAGACCATCGAGATGCGGTCTGCGATCTCCCTAGGGAGTGCCAGGAGCAGGGCGGCGAGACCGGCGGGTCCGAGGGGGTCGATGGTCCGGGGCGGGAAGACCGCGCGGTTGCCGGCCAGGAGCCGGGCGTAGAGTCCACCCAGATCCTCCTCCCGGAACCGCGCTCGCAGCTCGGCGGTGCCCTCGCGGATGGTCCGCGCCAGGACCGCGGGGTCCAGGGCGAGGTGGGGCAGATCGCCCTCGGTCAGGGCGACGAAGAGGCGATCGGCGAAGGGGTCCCGCGGGCGGCCCTGCCAAACGGCGTCGTCCAGGGTGACGGCGGCGAACGGCAGCAGCATCAGGGCGCCTAGGGCCGCGGGCAGATCGGCAGGGCGCTGCCACTCCAGCGCATGTTTCTCCAGAAAGGCCCGCCCATGCGCATCCGGTGAGCGTCCGGGGTAGCAGCGGATCGCCTGATGGAGGCGGGCATCGCTGCACCAGAGCATCGTGGTGCGCGCCACGTCCTCGCTGCCGAGCCCAAGCCGCCGCGCCAGGTCCGAGGTCGGCCCGGAGAACCCGGGGCTGGCGGCAATCCAGTGGAAGTCCGCGTCCCCGCCGGGCTCCTTGCCGAGGACACCGCGCTCGCAGCGGATCTCGACCGGCAAGGGATGTGGCAGGCCGTCCAGGGCGGG
Organism: Chromatiaceae bacterium; assembly: GCA_041738985.1. Classification (GTDB taxonomy): domain Bacteria; phylum Pseudomonadota; class Gammaproteobacteria; order Chromatiales; family Chromatiaceae; genus Thiodictyon. Next base: position 2,058 of record JBGSOR010000484.1, read on the forward strand.
CCAACGTGGCAAGGGTTGCTGAGCAGCCATCGTCTCTCAGGCTCTGATCCACTGGGCCTCGGCCAGCTCCGCGAGGCGCCGCCGCAATCGGGCGGGGGGCGGTTGCTCCGGGGGCAGGGCGCGCACCTCGTCGACCAGGGTCCTGACCTCCCCGTCCCCGGCGCGCAGGGCGTGCCGCTCCAGGACCTCCATGTGCTCCGCGACCTCCCGTGCGGCGAGACGTTGACCCTGACGTTCCAGCCGTCCGAGCAGCCGCTCGGCCTCCCGCAATTGGCACTCTTCGGCATCCCTGGGCCAGCGGGTAACGGCCGGCGGGTGCACGAGGGCCTCGACCCGGACATAGAGCTCGGGGCAATAGCCCTGCAGAAAGAGACCATTGAATCGCCGCAGGCGATCCCGCAGTGCCTCGCGGCGCTCCTGCATCCGGCGTGCGGCGGTCTCGAAGCGCTTGAGCACGTGGTCGGCATTGTCGATCAGGTCCCGCAGGGCGGCGATGCGCTCGACCGGATCGACCAGTCGGTCTGGGCTCCAGCGCTCCAGGTCCCGCAGTGTGGTCTCGCGGTCGCCCCGGTCGTTGTGACCGAGCCGATCGGCGGGGATGGCGGCCAGGG
>JBGSOR010000494.1:0-11693 GCA_041738985.1 Chromatiaceae bacterium
AGGCGGTCGGCGGATCCGCGCCCCAGGCGGCACCAGCCGACGCCGTCGACAAGACCCTGCTCGCAGTCCGCGCGCGCGGCCCGGTAGCACCGACTGGGACGCCATTCGACCAGACCCTGCTGAGCGGCATCGAGCGAAGGCTCGCGCGCCATGTCGGTCCCATTGCGCGGTATCTGATACAAACCTCGATCCGGAGTGCAGCCTCCTTGGAGGACCTTTGCAGCCTGCTTGCGCAACGGATCGATCATCCGGACGAGCGCCAGCGGTTCCTCTCGGAGGCGTTGAACGCGGTCAGCAGCGGCGCCACCGGACACCCGAGCGCGCGGTTGGAGCAGTCCCAGCGGCTGGCTTCGTCCTCGATCGCAGCGGAGGAGATCGAACGGGCCCAACGTGCCCTCGCCGAGACCTTAGGACCGATCGCCAGGATACTCGTGCAGCGGGCGCTACCGCAGGCGCGGACCAGCCAGGAGCTGTGGGACCTGCTGGCCGGTCACATCGGCCCTGCAAGAGAGCGGGCCGATTTTCTCCGCCGAGCCCAGCGACATTAGGCTCATAACAACCGAGCGATCCGCGCCACATGCGTCTCGAACGGCAAACGCGACGGGTTCGGGGTTGAAAGTCATCGGCGTCCCCAGAGAGGCTTTGGACACATGACCGTCCTAACCGGCGTTACCGACCGAACGGAGCACACTCGATCCATCGAGCTGAGCAACCAGACAAGCCGTACAACCGGGGAGCGGATCGGGGTCTTCGACGGCCGTCGCACGCGCGCCCTGTCCGGTTTGGATGCCATCATCCTGCACCAGACCGGGTTCTGGCAATCCGCTCGCGGCAACGACCCCGCCGCCTACGACCGCATGATCGCCCACTTCGTCATCCTGCCCGACGGGAACGTACTGCAGTTACGCGACTTGGAGGCGCGCCTCAACTCGGTCTCCCAGGACTACGGGGTGGACATCGAAGTAGTGGGCTGCTTCAACGACGACCGCTTCGACTGCGAGACCTGGCAGCGCCATCTTGCGGAGGGGAGGGAGCGCCCCCGCGGCTGCAGTCCCTATGCCGTGAGTCACTCCCAGGGGGAGCTTCCGAGCCTGGCCCAGATCGAGGCGGGCCGTCGGCTAATCGCCGCGCTGGTCTCCCATGACCCGATCCAGGGCCAAATCCGTTACATCCTCGCCCACCGTCAGGTCACCCGGATCAGCCGAGAAAACTGCCCCGGGCCCCACGTCTGGTACAACCTGGGTTACTGGGCGGAGACCCAATGGCATCTCTCCAGCGCCCGTCGCCCCTCGAACCGCCCCATCCCGCCCGCCTGGCAGGATCCCCGATTCGCGGTCCCAGCTCCCTGTCTCGAGCTGGATCCGATTGCGCTCGCGCGGCGCGGCACCGCGCGGACGCGCTTGACGACGGAGGACGGAGTCCTGGCATTGGCGCGACGGCGGCCGGGTCCTCTGGGCCACGCCTGATCGAGCCGACGGAAACCCACCCAGACACCGCCCCGCACGAGCATCCCGCGGCGCAGAACGAGATCGCGCGGGGGGAGTCGCCCCGACGATCAGGCGACTCCGGAGAACCTGGCGCAAAATCAATTGCCGGATACGCTCCCCACCATCGTGTCGATCTCGGTGAGCTCCGCATCGAGCTTCCGGGAACGCGCCTTCAGGTCGGGTACCGCTTGATCCTCCGGGCGAATCGATCGGAGCTGACCCTTGGCGAGGACGATTTGAGACTCGGCCCGATCAAGGCGCTCCCGCTGGGCCCGTGCGGACGCAGTGCCTTGGCCTTGGGCGGCGAGCGCAGCGCGCTCCCGCCGCACGCGACTCTCTAGGGCTGCAAGCCGCGCGTTGGCCCGGCTGAGGTCCGAGCGCACGGAGGCCCGTTCCTTCTCGAGCTCCCGCGCCTGGGCCTTGAGCTGGTCCTGGGCGGAGAGCTCGCCCCGGTAGTTGGCCTCCCGTTCGTCGATCCGTTGCTGATACCCGCCGCCAGCGAGCCCCACCACCCCGCTCACGAACCCACCCTGATGCGGATCGGGGCTTGTGGCGCAGCCGCCGAGCAGCATTGGCAATGCCATCGGGAAGCACAGCCAGGCCGCCCAGCTGCGCCGCCTGGAGGCCGTCCGGATCGAACGAGCGGGACCCGCCGATCCTGGCTTGCGAGTTCGAGTCATGATCTCCTCCTAAGCCTGGGCGATGCTTCCAGCGAGTCCGTCCAAGGTCGCGATCTGGCTGTTGTATGTCTTCAGCTCCGTCTGGAGTCCGGCCGTGCTGGTCGCCGGGTTCTGTTTGCGAAACTCCTGCTCCGCACCCTGGAACATCTGGAATTTCTCGCGGGCGCCCTTGCTGGCCTGAGCGACCACAGCCTGGTTGCTCGAGATTCGCTTGCGGGTGCTGGCGACCTCGGCCTCGGTGGCCTGGCCCTGCTTATAGCGCTTCTGCACATCCGCCAGCCGGCGCTTGTCCTCGGCAATAACCTCGCGCACGCTCGCAATCAGCTCTGTGGTTTCCTGATTGGATTTGCGCACATCGGCGGTCATGGAATCGAGCACGTCTTCCTTGTTCGCGTATTGTTTCTGCTTGTGGCCGATGTAGGCGCCGGCCAGGCCGCCGACGGCGCCGCCGATCAATGCCTTTTTTAGGACATCGGAACCTTTGTCACCCTGGATGACCCCCCAGAGCGAGCCGGCAGCCGCCCCGATCAGCACGCCTTCCCAGACGGTCTTCTGGAATGCCTTGCTCTGCTCGCGCATGCGCCGCTCTGCGGGCGTCAGGTCCGCCTCCGTCGTCGCCTGCGTCGACGAGCCACCGGCGACTCCGCTCATCCAGGACGAGGCACTGGACACGGTGTCCCCGATCTGGCCTCCCGGGGTCACGCAACCACCCGTCAGCACCCCCAGAGCCAACACCCCCAGCGCAGCGCAAGGCGCAACATGCGCCGCAGCGCTCGATCCGGGCACTCGATGGCACATAGTCAACTCCTGGCCCGCCACCTTCGACGGGCATGCTTTAGACTTAGCCGCAGTCGCCATGCAGCGTTACACTTTCACACGCTGCGGTTGTTCCGGCGGATCCTTAGCAGGCGGGTCTTTAGGGCTATCCGAAAAAACCTTGCCCATTTTCGCGATTTCTGAGCCGCTTTCTCGCCGTTCGGGAAGATTACCTCATAAGCAATATCAACGGGAAGAATCGGTATGCTTAAACCCCCTCGCGCCCTGCTTGCAGCGGTATTTGGTCAGGGTCTCGCTCTATCTGTCGGCGCCGTCTTGGCACAGAGCTGCCCAGCACCCTCCAACAACGACATCTTCAACCTCTCGCTCTGCGTCGATGGGCAGGTGGACAGCGTCGGCTCCAATTCGATCGAAGACATTATCGACCAGATCGATACCGATCAATTGCGAAGCCGATTCGCAGGCTACGATGAAAATCTCTCGGGCGGCGAGTTCCGCCTCGACGTTCGCGGCCTGCCGGTAACGCTCGGATACGGGTCCAACTCGTCTGCCCTGTTGTTCACGGTGCCCAGCCTCGGAATCAGCGAGACATTCAACGGTGCAAGTCGCGATGGGAGCAAGGACCTCTTCGAAGACTATATTAAGCAAAACGGCGACCGTATTCTGAGAGAGCTGTTGCGTGTCTCGGCGGTCGATCCCCTGGCAGGTAATCCTGCGAGCGTTCAGAGCGCAATGGCGGCAGCAGACTTCGACGCCGGCGTCGATCCGGTATACGACACCCTGCCTCCCGGGGGCTCGTTCGGTCTGGGTGCCCGCTTCGGCAGCTACAGCACGGGGGCGTTCACCCAGAACGTCCTCACCTTGCCCATTTCCTACAGCTACACCTTTTCCAATTACGATAAGCTGATTGTACGAGCACCGCTGACTTACGTATCCGTGGATGGTGCGGAGGCCTACCGCGGCATGTTGGGGCTGAGCTACCGCAAGAACATCTTCTCCCGTTGGTCGCTGACCCCGTCGCTGGGTTACGGCATCGCCGGTTCTACGGATTTGGGATCGCTCGGCCACATCTTTTCCGGGTCGCTCACCAGCGACCTGATGCTCTACGACGGAGGGGGATTTCGGCTGAACATGGGCAACATGGCAGGCTACTATCTGACGCTGCCCGTCCGTTTGGGCGACTACAGTGTGGATTACGACCTGAAGAACACCATTACCCGAAACGGACTATTGCTCTCCATGCCGCTGGGGCGCTCCCTCTGGGGTCAGAAGCTGAGCTTCGATGTCTTCGTCATCGACACGCGCTTCTTCGGCGACGCCCTTTACAGCGACAACTATCAGGAGATCGGGATCAGTGTCGGTCCGTTGCGCTCGGCGGACAAGCATGAGCCGAACGTAGCGAGCCACCCCTTCGGTCTTGGGCTCAAGTACCTCACCGGGGACAAAGGCATCGACGGGTTCGAGCTCAATTTCGGGTATCGCTTCTAATCGGTCTCGGATCCAACCGCGAAGGGCCGTTCAGCCGGCGGCGCGAGGCGGCAATTCGCATCACTGTGGGGCACGAGACCGTCGCCATGCCGCGAATTTTTATCAGCTATTCGAGCAAGGATTTGGACTTCGTGCAGACCTGGCTCAAGCCGCTTTTCGACGAGCTGGGCATGCCTGCCTGGTGCTCCGCAATGGACATCCGCATGGCGGCGGATTGGGAGCGCCAGATCCGTGCGGCCGACTACCGGCCCTGACCCCGCATACGTCCTGGGTCCCAGGCCCCGCCGCCTGACCCTGACTGGGCCAGCACACCGCAATCATGCCTTGGCCATGCTCGCCGCGACGCGGTCCAGGGCGTCGATCGACTCGCGGTACGAGTCGAGCTCGCGCGCCAGGATACCGGTCGCAGTGCCGGGGCTCTGCCGCTCGAAATCCCGTCTGGCGCTTTCGAGCACCCGATATTTGTCCCGGGCACCCACCGCCGCCTTCTCCGCCACCTTGCGGTTGCTCCAGGTCCGCCCTCGCTCTTGCGTCAGCTCCGCCTCGGTTGCCTTGCCTTGACGGTAACGGGCCTGCAGCTGGGCGAGCCTGCGCTGATCTTCCGCAAGCACGGCACGGGCATCCGCAATCAGGGCTTCGGTCTCGCGGTTGGAGGTACGGACATCCCCGACCATGGATTCGAGCTGGTCCTCCCGGCTCGCGTACTGCTTCTGTTTGCTGGCCACGTACATACCAGCCAGCGCCCCGACGGCCGCTCCGGCGATGGCACCGCCAACCGCATCTTCGGCATCGCCGCCCGCCACGGCGCCGATGGCGGTACCCACGACGGCCCCGATCAAGGCCCCCTGCCACACGGTCCGATCGAAGTTCTTGGCGCGCTCCCGCAGCGCCTGCTCCGAGGGGCTGAGCTGTCCCGTGTAGCCGTAGCTTGCGGAAGGCTTCACCAGATCGAATCCGCCGATCGAGAAGCGCCCGCCGACCTGAGCCGGCGGTCGGTCCGAGTCCGCAACAGGCGCAGTCTCGCAAGCGCCGAGGGATAGGGCGACGCCGATCGCCGCGATGGCCGTTCGCGCGATCACCCGCGCCATCGCAATCCTTCGGGGCCGCTCCGACACGGACGCTCCGACCAAGACATCGCATGCGACAGACGCGTGCACACCACGCAGACCATTCGTCCCCACGTCCAGGCGATCGTTGTCGATCCTCTTTCGCATAACCCTTTCTCCCCTGATCCCGATTCCCTTAGGGCTTTCCAGAAGACCCTTGGGCCTCGATCGATACCAGATCCTTCAGCCAAATGCCTTTGTTGGCCGCGCCCTGGTCCCGGTACCCCGCCATGTGGGCGACAAAGCGTTGCGCGTAGGGGGCCAGGTAGGCGTTCTGCTTAAGCCTCAGCTCCTCCTCCACCACGGAGAGTGCCGCACTCGCCTCCGGCCCCGGGTAGTCCTGGGCGAGGCCGATGACCGATTCCCCGTAGTAGGACAAGCTGTTCTCCAGGTCCGCACGGGTGCGGTCTAGCTCCGCCTGCCATTTGGCGCTCTTCTCCTCCAGGGTCTTACGCGCTTCGTCGATGGCTGCCTTAGCCCCTGGCTTCCCGGACACATCCGCCGAGAACCGCTCGAACGACGCCTTGCCCATCGCCTGGAGCCGCTCCAGCGCCTCCGCCTTCTTCCCGTCCGTGACCACCCGTTTGCCCATGAAGGCACCGGTGCGGATCAAAGCGCGCAAGGTTCGCTGACGCGCCTCGTTCACAGCGGATTGGGATTGCTCCATGTTGCGCTGAATAAGCTCCAAACGGGTGCGCAATGCATCGTCCTGGGTCTGATCCGCCAGGGCCTTAAGCTGCCCGAGGGCGCTCGCAGCATCGGCGCCGGCATCCCCGGTCAGGGTCGGAAGCCCTGACCAGGACTGCTTGATGGCATCGAGGCGCTCCGGGGAGACGATGACCGGGGCCGTCACCACTAACCGGAACCCCAGGCTGTCCATCGTCTTGGCCCGACCGGTGCCTGGGTCGAAGTAGTTGTGCTCCTGGCGCACCGCGCTGCCGAGCTGGGTCTCCGGCGTAAAGATGTCGCCGCCGCGGCTCACGAACCCACCGGCCTGGCCGTGGGGCCGACCGCGCCGGTCCAAGTGGAAGGGGCTAAGCGTCAGCTCCGACGCATTCCCCAGGACATCGTAAAGTCCGAGCGGGTTGGGCTTCAGGAGTCCCGCTGGGTGCAGCGCCCCTTCGGCGGAGCCGGAGCTTTCGTACCAGGCGTAGCGCGCCAGCTCGCCGTCCGGCATGGGAAAGCGCGGGGCGAGGAAGTCGGCGGCATCCACAGCGAGCCCGCCGCGGGCGGCGAACTCCCACTCCTCCTCCGTGGGCAGGCGTAGGAAGCCGGACTCCCTATCCTCCCGGGGGAGCGCGTTTGGGGCCTTCGCCAACAGCCACTCCGTATAGCGGCGCGAGAGGTCCACCCCGTCGAACCAGCTGGCTCCGGTCATGGGCAGTCGACCCCGCATGGTGGGCTTGGGGCAATCCGGCCCCATCAACGCGGCATATTGGTCCCGAGTGACCTCGTATTTGCCGATGTAATAGCGACGCGCCGCCCCGCCCTGCTCGGTAAAAGCCCCGGCCAGATGACTTCGGCGCCGACCCTCTTTATAGCCGCGGTCGGCGTCGCTCTGACCCATCTCCACCGGGCGGTCGTCCAGCCAGCCGGTACCGGGGATTTCCACTGGACGAAATGCCATGGCCCCGCCGCAAGGGATCGGCAGGATCAGATCCCCCGGCAGATCTTTCGGCGTCGGTGCTGGGTTATAGAGCTTCTCGGGCCAGGCAATGGCAGGGACCGGCTCCTCCGCGGCGGTCGCTAGGGTCGCCAAGGACAGCGCCACCGCGAGGGCATTGGGAAAGACGGTCCGCGAACAAGCGCGAACGAGCGCATAGTCAGACATCGCGAATCCCCTCGGCTGGCTCGATACGCGCCGCCCGCCACCCGGCCCAGGCCGCGGCGACGGCCGAGCCGAGCAGGGTGGCGGAAAGCGCCGCCACGACGTGGATGGGCAGGAGCCGGCAGATCGACTCCCCCGGTTGCAGACTCTCGGCGAACCAGCCGTTCAAGGCCGAGCCCACCGGCAGATAGACCAGCACCGCGGCCAGAGCCCCCAGCACCGCCACCAGAGCGGCCTGGGCCACAGGGAACAGGACCAGGCTCCCGGTCGGGAACCCGATGAGCCGCACGATGCTCAGCTCCCGGCGCTTGCGCTCCACGTTGGCGAGCAGATTAGCGGCGAGCGACGCCAGAAAGCCCAGGGTCCCGATACCTGCGATGAGCCAGAAGACCCGGCTCAGGTTTCGGTCGAGGGCCTGCATGGAGGCAATCTCCGCTAACTGGCTCCGCACCTCGATGCCCTGGGCGCTGAGGTCCGACTCCAGCCGCGCCACGTCGTAGATGCTTGCGGCATAGAGCCGGAAGCGGGCGAAGGTGCGCGCGCCCGAGGGCGGCGGGGAGCCCTCCCAGCCCAGCGCCGGCACCTGGACCCCGTCCCGATAATCCTCCGTGGCGATCAGCAGCGGCAGGGGGACCAGGGCCGCCTCCTCGGAGAGGACTTCGGGACCCAGCACCCCTACCACCTTAAGCTCCCAGACTACACCCTCGTCCCGTCCCTCCCGGCTGCGGTCGATCCGGGCCAGGACGCGCCCGCCCGAGGCAACCGCGAGCTTGCTCGCCGCACTGGCCGACAGGACCAGCTCCGCGAGTCCCTGCGGGACCGCGGTGACTGTCCCCAGCAATGGGTCCCCGGGGGCGGTGGGGATCATCTGGATCGCACGTAGCTCGCCCCCGGTCTCGGGATTCTGGAGCCGGCTCAGGCTGGCAGCGATGCGCCGCGTGCTGGGGACCACAAAGGCCACGTCGGGTCGCGCGGCCGTCGCCGCGAACCAGGCATCGTCGTAACGGCGGCTGCCCACGGCAAGGACCTCCCGGTTGGCCGGAGATTCCACCAGTCGCCGGGCGAGCGTATCCACCAGCCCGAACTTGAGCCCGAACAGGACCAGGATCGGGGCCAGCACCGCCATCAACGCCAGCACGTAACATAGGGAGATGCGTCGCTCGTAGGCGAAGTCCCGATAGGCGAGCCGCAAGATCTCCCGGGTAGCGTGCATGGGACCTCAGCTCCAGAAGAGCGAAAGCGCCATGTCCCCGGCGCGCTCGATCCGGTGCTCCAGCACCTGGACGCCGGGAAATGCACTGGGGTCCCAGTCGTGGGCGGCGATCACTGCCGTGACCCCGGACCTCTGCACCAGATCCAGGAACAGCTCCCGAATGGCCACCGCGTTCACCGGGTCCACCGAGGCAGTCGGCTCGTCCGCCAGTACCACGCTCGGCCGGTGCGCCATTGCACGGGCGATGGCCACCCGCTGGCGCTCCCCGACGGAGAGCTGGCCGGGCCGCTTGTCCAGCTGGGCGGAGATGCTCAGACGCTCGGCCAAGCGCTCGATCCGCCCCCCGGGGTCCCGACCCAAGAGTCGGCAGGACAGGGTGATATTCTCCCGTGCGCTCAGGAACGGCAGCAGCCCTCCCGTTTGGAGCACGTAGCCGATGTGTGCCGCGCGCAGGCGCCCGAGCCCGTCCAGGTCGTTGCGCTCCCAGAGCCGGAGCAGGTCCGTCGAATCCAGGTGCTCGGGGCGGAATCCGAAGCTCTCCCCGCCGTCGGGCTTGAGGGCAAGCGCGAGCAGGTCGAGCAAGGTGCTCTTGCCGCTGCCGCTCGCCCCCCTCAGAACTACGACCTCCCCAGGCCCGATTCTCAGCGAGGGCACACGCAGCTCGAACCCGACACTGCCCGCACCGGTACCGGCCTGGCGGCGCTTGAACAAATCCCGGCAGGCATAGACCGGATTCGAGGGAGACATCAGGGCAGCGCATCCAGGGGAACGGTGGTGACCGTCTCGCCCTTGGGCGCCTCCGGGGACAGGGTCACCCAGCGATCCGTCTCGTCGTGGATGCGGCGATAGAGTCGAATCTTCTCCTCGATGGCGTCCAGGACCTCCTGCTGCTCCGCATAGGAACGCGAGAGCCAGCGCGCCTCCGTGAGATTCATGATCTGGCTGGTATAGGGCAGGTCGTCCAGCCACTGGCCGATCACGCCCACATCCGCCAGCCGGCCCACCTGAACCTGGCTCACCTGTTCCGGGCTGCGCGCCAGGGCGGCGGCGGCCCCCCGGAGCTGACCGAAGAAATCCTTGGGGCTCATGAAGGTCCCCTCCCCGGCCTTGAAGATCGCCTCCAGGGTCTCCTGGAGGTCGCTCAACTGGTTCTTGGTGATCAGCACCCGGACCTCGAGTGTCTTCTGCGCCGGCTCCACCAGGTCCCGGTCCGAGACCCAGGCATCGATGAGGCGCGGCGCACGACTGCCCCGTTCCCGGCCCAGATAGGCGAGCTGCATCGCCCGGCCCACGAGGGCCGTCTTGCGCTCGACCTCGGTCGCCTTGGGGCCCTCGGGGACCTCGATGAGCGTGCCGGAGCGGATACCCTCGATCTGCTTCAACAAGGCGTCGCCCAGGGCGTCGACCTGATCGCCAAATGCCTTCACGGAGCCCCCCTCCACCGCGAAATACAGGTCCCCCGAATCCCCCCAGCGGCTGAGGGCACGGTACTGCGCGGCGGCCGCTGCATGGGTCTGGCGACCATCGGGAGTGAGCAGGTGCAGCGTGGCGATAGCGATCTTACCGCCCCCGACCACCTGGTCCTTCTCCTGGGCCATGATCCGCAGGCGCTCCGCACCCAGGTGGTTGCGGCTCAAGGGGTCCTGCGCATCGCGGGAGCCGGCGTCGGTGATCAGCACGATGTACCGGCCCGCGTAGCCCCGCCAGTCGATCTCCTCGATGGCGTCGTAGATCCCGGCGAAGGCGTCCTCGTTGAACCCTTTGCTCGAGACCTTAGCCTCCTCGACCTGGGCGACCTTGGACAGAAACTCCGCCGGGTCCCGCCCGTCCTTCAGGGTCGCGGCGACCCGACTCACGTAGCCGAGGCCCGGGGCCGCCTCGACGTTGTCCCGAAAGGCCACCAGGCCGAAGCTCAAGGCATCGCCCATGGGGGAACCCTTGAGCCGGTCGTAGATTCGGCGCACGGCATCCCGGGTACGGTCGATGTAAGGACCCATGGAGGTTGTGGTGTCGATCACGAAGACCACCCCAGCGCGGTAAGCGGCGGGGCCCCCCGGACCGGAGCCGGAGGCCTGACTGCCCTTGACCGGGGGCCTGCCCCCCTTGGCAAGCACATCCTCCTCCCCTGCCTGGAGCGTCACCGCAGCCACGTTGAGCAGGGTGGCGTTGTGCCCGCTCTCCAGAAATGCCTCCTCGAACCCCAAGATCGGCAGCAGATAGAACTGGCGGTTGGGGTCCACATAGGTATCCGGCTCCTCCGCGATCACCGGGAAGCCCTCCGGAATCTGCCCGGACTTAATCTGGGCACGCAGCCGCTCGGCCTCCGGGATCAGCTGCTCGGACTCCAGTAGACCCGTGAGGCTGTCCTTATCCCTGAAGAACAGGGCCGGCTCCCGGTTGGCGGTGCGGGCAAAAGCCACGGTGAGGGTCTGGCGCCAGTCGATCGCCTGAGCGGCGGGGAGCCAGCCCTGGACCCCGTTCTTGGCTGCGGCCCCCACTTCGATCCATTGCCTGGCGCCAAGGCTCTGCCGGTCGTAAACATAGAGAACGGTCAGGGGCGGGAGGGGGTCGTCTTTCGCACGCGTCTGCCCCGGCGTCTCTCCCAGCACAGCGCCGGGTCGTGTCAGGACCCGCTGAAAGAGTCCAGCCTTGCCCTCCATCGGGAGCGCCTCCCGGTCGGCGCCCAGGGCGACGGCGGCGAACAGGCACAGGACGGAGCCGAGCACGACATGGGCCGCTCGGACACGAATCGAATAAACGATCGGACGGTGAATTGGCTGGCAACGCGAGCGCGTTGCCAAGGACCTGGGCTCGGGACGGTCTATAGTCATTGCCCCTCCCCGGCCGCGCTCAGGGCCTGCAGGCGCCCATCGGCCCCGGCGACTCCCAACTCGGCGGCCTGCCGATACCAGTCCTTGGCCTTCTCCGCATTGGGCTTGGAGAAGGGAGAGCTGGCGGCGGACCAATGGAGCGGATCGTAGAGCTCCGCCATCGCGAACGCGGCCGGACCATAGCCTTGACCGGCCAAGACCCGGGTCAGGGCAAAGGCCGGATCGGTCTTCCCGGCGGCGCGCAGCCGCTCTGCCAGGGCCCAGGCCCGATCCGGCTCCGGGG
>JBGSOR010000502.1:0-1616 GCA_041738985.1 Chromatiaceae bacterium
GGCGAGCAGGGCCAGCGGACTGGCGGCCAGGGCGCCCATGGCGCCCATGGCGCCCATGGCGCTCGCGCCCAGCATACCCTTCAGGACGGCGCGCCGGTTGTAGCGGACGTTGACGATGTCTCCGATGGTCGGCTCGGTCGACGGATTGGTGGGCCGGTCGTCCGCCGCATCGTAGGACTCGAAGCGGCAGGAATCGTGTGGTTCGATCATGGCTGAGCTCTCCGATGCAGGGTCGATGGGACGACTGAGCCGTATTGGGGACTCAGGCCGGCCGGGGTCCGGGTCGGCCGTCCTCCACCACGAAGGACGCCAGGGTCTCGCACCCCGCATCCCGCGTCTGGACCGAGGTCAGTGCCCGCAGGTTGGCCGTCAGGCGCTCCGGGGTTAGATCCAGGCGCAGGTATCCGCGGCGGCTGCCGGTGGCAAACTGAAAATGGGGGCCCTCGGACAGGACGGTGCGGATCTCGAATTCCGGCGGGGGATGAGACGTAATGGAGGTGGTGACAAACTCGCTCGCCACGGTCGGCGAGCGCGCGTCGTCGAAGTCGGGCTTGAGATCGGCAACCCAGAACGAGTGCAAGTCGCCGCCCAGCACCACCGGGTTCGCGGGTCGACGCTCGGCCAGATACCCGAGCAGGCGCCGACGCGCCGCCGGATAGCCGTCCCAACAGTCCGTTCCGAAAGCCTGACCGGGTCCGCCCTTGCAGTCTGCCTGCGCCATTAGGGTCTGCTGTCCGAGCAGGTTCCAGCGGGCCTTGGAGGCATCGAGCCCCGCTGTCAGCCAACGCTCCTGGCGCTCCCCGAGCAAGGTCGCCCGCGGGTCCAGTCGCTCCGCACAGTCGCCGACGACATTGGACCCACCCTGGCCAGGCGCCGGACAGGGCTGGTAGGTCCGGTATTGGCGATCGTCGAGCAGATGGAAATCCGCGAGCTGCCCATAACGGACCCTGGTATAGATGCGCATGTTCGGCCCTAGGGGCACCATCTGCCGACGCAGGGGCATGTGCTCGTAATAGGCCTTGTAGGCGGCCGCGCGCCGCATCAGGAACCAGGCCGGATCATCGTCGTTCTCCGAGCGGTCCCCCGCGTAGTCGTTCTCCAGCTCGTGGTCGTCCCAGACCACCAGCCAGGGGCAGCTCGCGTGGGCGGCCTGGAGGTCCGGATCCGTCTTGTAGAGGGCGAAGCGCGTGCGGTAGTCCTCCAGCGTCACGGGCTCCGGCAGTCCATGCTGGCGCACGCCGTCCGCACGTCCGGCAGACTCGTAGATGTAATCGCCCACGTGCAGAAAGAGATCCAGGTCGTCCGCGACCGCGTGGCGATAGGCCGCATAGAGGCCCTGCTCGTAGTGCTGGCAGGAGCCCACACCCAGACGCAGGCGCCCGGGAAGGGCACCCAGGGCCGGGGCCGTTCGGGTACGCCCGACGGGGCTCGTCCCCTCACCCGCGTGGAACCGATACCAGTACACCCGATCGGGCTCCAGACCCGCCGGCTCCACGTGCACCGAATGGGCCCAGTCAGGGTCGGCATAGGCCGTGCCCGCGGCCACGATGGACTGGAATCTTTCGTCGCGCGCGACCTCCCAGCGCACCGGCACGGCCAGGGGCGCCATACCGCCG
>JBGSOR010000527.1:0-2599 GCA_041738985.1 Chromatiaceae bacterium
ATCTACCCGTTGTCGGCCTCCACCAGCATCTCCCGCACGGCGGTGGCGGCCGACGCCTCCGGCGACGGGGACAAGCGCTCGACCACGCTGAGCGCCCGCACGCGGGCATCCCAGTCGGCGGGGCGGCGGTTGTCCGGGTCCACCAGGCTCAGGTCCCACAGCTCCGTGCCCTGGTAGAGGTCGGGTATGCCGGGTACGGTGAGCTTGAGCAGGGTCTGGGTGAGACCGTTCAACATGCCGAGACGTGCGATCCGCCGCTGGAACGGCAGAAAGTCCGCGAGAAACCGGCTGGTCTCGGCCGCCTCGAAGAGCCCGTCGACGAATGCTGCCACGGCTCGCTCGTAGGCCGGATGCGGGTTGATCCAGCTGGTGCGCGCCTTGGCCTCGCGCATGGCCTTCAACATATAGGCCTGAATCCTGGCGCGAAACGCGTCGAGCGCGGCCGTGTCGAGCGGACCGAGCGGCCAGGCACCGAGCAGCGTCTGATACAGCAGGTACTCGTCGTTCCGGGAGGGTGCGGACTCGCCCTCGACGAGGGAGCGCTTGCCGCGGTTGACCCTGCGCCAGCGCTGCAAGTGCGTGCGCCACTCCGCAGGGAGCTCGGAGAGTGCGTGGATGCGCGCGCGGACGTCCTCGGCGCGCTTGCTGTCGTGGGTCGAGGTCGAGAGCATGGCATGGGGCCAGCGCCGCGCGCGTTCCTGGTTGGCACGGTGGAGGGCAGCGACCGAGACCCCGAAGCGCCGGGGGTCCCCGCCTACCTCGCTAAGCGAGGCGAGCCGATGGTAGCGATAGCAGGCCGTGTCCTCCATCCCCTTCGCTTGCACCGGCGCGGTGTACTGTTGAAACTTGAGTGCGAAGGCAACCGCCTGCTGACGATACTCCGGACCCTTGCCGTCCCCGACTCTGAGCAGCAGCATGTCGTGCACGAAGTCGAAAACGCTGGTGTCGGCTGCCAGGCTGCGCTTCTTTGCCGCGGTCACAGCCCGCTCGACGTGGCGCGCGTCCTCGGGCGAGGCCCCGTCCGCGGTGACGTAGGTGCGGTACACGGGAAAGCAGGCGACGACCTCGGCGAGCGCCGAGCGCAGGCTGTTGAGGGTGTAGTCCCGGGTGTGGCGGTCGGATTCGGCGATGCGCGAAAGCTGGTAGGCGAGCACGTTCAGCTCGCTGGCCAACGCCGACTTCATGATGAGCTTCTTGCTCTGGTAGACGAGCTCGTCGGCGTCGATCGACTCTCCGAGGTGCGCCCCGTATATCCGTTCCAGGGCCGCGCCGTTGCCTGAGTCGACCAGCACGCCGCTGCAGAGCGCAGTGAAATCGTAGCCTGTGGTCCCGTGCACCGGCCAGTCCTCGCGCAACCGCTCATGGGGGGACAGGATCTTCTCGGCGACGAGCCACAGAGGCCGCGACGATCCGCCGCCATCGGACGCGGCTCTGTCGGGACCGGCTGGCTCCGCGCGGACCGCCGCCTGCAAACGGCAGAAATAGTCGCGCGGGTCGTAGAGCCCGTCTGGGTGATCGATCCGCAGGCCTTCGACGAGACCCTTGCGCACGAGGTCGAGCACGAGTCGGTGGCTAGCTTCGAAGACCTCGGCCTGCTCCTGGCGGAGCGAGGCCAGGTCGTTGATGTCGAAAAAGCGACGGTAGTTGATCTCGTCCGCGGCCACCCGCCAGAACGCCGGGCGGTAAGCCTGGGCCTCCAGCAGGAGATGCAAGCGCTCCGGGTTGGCCGGGTAGCCGTCGGCGCCGTTGTATTCGCGTAGGCATTCGCCGAGATACCAGGCGATATCGGCAGATCCCTGGCAGATCCGCGCCAGGTGGTGCTTGCACTGCTCCTTGTCCCGCTGGCGCTCCATACGGCGCTCCGGATCGGTCTCGGAGCGGGGCGGTAGATGTCCGAAGGCCGTGATCAGGCTGGCGAGCTCCAGGAACAGGGGGGTCTCGGACCCGAGGCGGGTCTCCAGCCGCCCGAGCCCGGGGCCCAGGATGAGCGGGTACTCACGGGGGTCGATCGGGAAGCGGTGCTCGTAGTAATCGAGGCTAAAGGCCCCCTGCTCGGCGTCGAAGGCGAGGCGCAGCTCTCCGCGGTCCAGGACATTGCCGTAGTGGTCTCCCAGGGTCGGCAGCAGTACCTTGCCCCGGAGCTGGTCTTTCGCGGGGAGCCAGTCGATATCGAAGTGAGATGCTGCCGCCGCGGCCGGTCCGTTCTCGAGGACGTCGAGCCACCAGGCGTTGTCGCCGCCCATGACGCCCATGTGGTTCGGCACGAGGTCGAGGACCACCCCCATGCCGTTCGCGCGCAGGGCCGCGGCGAGGCGCTCGAAGCCGGCCTCGCCCCCGAGCTCTGGATTGACGCTCCCATGGTCGACGATGTCATAGCCGTGGGTGCTCCCCGGCCGAGCCTTCAAGATCGGCGACAGGTAGCAGTGGCTCACCCCGAGCGAGGCGAGGTAGGGCACCAGCTCCAGGGCGTCGTTGAAGGTGAAGCCGCTGTGAAGCTGAAGTCGGTAGGTCGCCCGGGGCAGTGCCGGTCCCCGGCACGGCTGCCCCGGGGGGATCTCGGGGCCGGTTTCGGGGGTAGGACCGGGTGCGGACCGCGGGC
>JBGSOR010000580.1:0-2170 GCA_041738985.1 Chromatiaceae bacterium
ACCCGCGTCCGCCGCTGGCTCGGCGACCTCGGCTACGGCGGTCAGGGCGAGGTCCTGACCTGGGACTGACGGCGCCTGGAGCGCCGACTGGAGCGCCGACCGGAGCGCCGACATCCTGTCGGCCCGCCCCCGTCAGGCGGCTCCCGCATTTCCGGACCGCGACAACACCGTTGTTCGCCTCAATCCTCCGGACATACAGTTTCTACGGGCGATCCGACGTCGGTGCTGTCGGGCCTGTTGGCGCAGGAGCGCGCTTCTGACGCGAATAAACAGGCAGCCCCCTGAGCCTCGCGGCCAAAAGTGGCGAAAAGGCCAGCACCAGCATCCCGAAACCGAGTAGGCCGCCCTGGCGCAGATCGTAGTCGGAAAGGATGCGTGTCCACGAATAGCCCGCGAGGACCCGCCCGCCGAAGACCTCGAAGGCAAGCATGAGGCAGAGCCAGAGGAGGCCGATACGGATCAGAGCGCCGCGCGTGTTGGCCCCGATCCAGCGCACGCAGAGAAAGGCGATACCCAGGATGATGACGGAGCCGACTGCGGCACCGATCTGGCCGGCACGGAAATCGCCCACGACAGGCACAAGGAGCACGCGGCGGATTGCCCCGTGGACGATCTCAGCGAGCGCGATAAGAAGCCAGACAAGTAAGGCCCGAATCGACGAATTAGGCATCGGATGACTCTGACGGATACCTGACCAGGTTTGGAATCTACGCGGCGCCGGTCGGCGACTGGGCGAGCGATCGGGCGGGCGGCTTCCCAGTCACTCCGTAACAACCATTCTGACGTCTTGCCATTATGCAGCGGCGGCCCGGCGTTCAAATAGACGGCATCCTCCTCGCTCGCGGTTTCCACCGAAGCCGCCGGCCGCTCAGAGGAGATGGCCGGCCTTCCGCGCTTCCTCCCTTTCCCGAAGGACAAGCTCAGCCGCGGCTCTGCGGGAGCTAAGCGGAGGCAGAGACATCGGCTGGAGGGCCTTGTTGGGGCGCGACTGTGGTGACTATTGGCTTGAGCGGTGGAAATGAAACGATACGCTCAGGATGCTTGGCCTGCTTTGCCATCAAGTCTTTGAAAATGGCATCGATATCATGGTTGAACTGTCGTGCATATTCGTCTCTCAGGGCACGCGTCTCTGCGACGATAAAGTCTTGCCACATTGTATTTAGTCCTCCAGAAGCTCGAGCGGGGCGCAAATAACTGGGGGTTCGTAGCCAAGCGCCCTGCAGGTCGCCTCGATTTTGGGTCGAGTATGCGCATTGGCAATATGCGTACAGTTCCACGTGAGCAAATATTCGACACCGTTCGCCGCAGCAAGAGCTACATGATAGGCATCCGCTTCTGCGTTCTGCGGAAGCGCGTGCCCGTTGATCGGGGCCATCGCCAACACACGAACATTATCGGACATTTGCACCAATGGAAGGTCGGCAATAGCGGCCAAACGACGCTGGGCAGCATCGGGGTGTCCGCGGCCAGCTTCGGATACCACGAGATCGGATACGACGACACTGTAATTCGATTTTCGTGTTTCCCACCACTCCGATGTTACGCTCTGATTCGCCATGGCCCACAAGTCATTGCTTGGACGTGCCGTCAGGTAGCTGAGCACGGACGTTTCAACATAGACAGTTGCTTTCACGAGAACCTCAGCTCCTTTGCTCCCAACCGTTCAGGCCAAGGCGGTGCGCCGCGCTCGGTCTTTGGTGGAAGGTCAGGTGTTTAGTGGCGTTCATTGGCTCATGAATTAAGTAAACTGTCCCCGGAACTCCGCTACCCGGAACTCCGATGTCTATCTGCGCCAGCTAGTGATCCACGGGGCACGGGCCATGATGCGCTGGGTCGAGAAAAAGGAGGACGCCGTCAGTCACTGGCCGCGGGACCTCAAGCAGCGCCGTCATACAAACGTCGCCATTGTCGCGATGGCCAATAAGCTTGCCCGTATCGCGTGGGCGGTGATGACCACCGGGAAGGCATTCGACTCCGCGCGCGGCGCGCTGGCGAAGCCGGCGTCTATTATAGCGTAACGCCACATCAGCTACGATCAATCATCATTAATTCGCCCTAACAGGGCGTCAAACCGAGTTTCACACCACGAGTTGCTAAGAGTGAAAGTCACTGTGATGGCATGAAAGGTACGACCGCCTCGCTGAAAACCTGGAAGGGGCCGAAGCCAGCT
>JBGSOR010000582.1:0-7088 GCA_041738985.1 Chromatiaceae bacterium
CGCTGGCGGCGGCGGGTCGGACTGCTGCCGGCAGAGTCCTTCTGGTGGGCGGACTCGGTCGGCGCGCACTTTCCCGATTCGGGCGCCGGGTCAGCAGCGGATCTGGATCGGCTGTTAGCGGACCTGGGGTTCGAGCCGCAGGTCAGGGCCTGGTCCGTCTCCCGGCTCTCCACCGGCGAGCGGCAACGTCTGGCCCTGGCGCGGCTATTCTCCCAGGGGCCGGAGGCCCTGCTCCTCGACGAGGCGACCGCCAACCTGGACCCGAGCAACCGGGATCGCGTCGAGCTGGCCGTGCAGACCTTCCGGACTGTCCGGGATGCGGCCGTGCTCTGGGTGAGTCACGATCCGGAGCAGCGGGAGCGGCTCGGGGGCCGGAAGCTCGCCATTCGGGATGGCCGGCTCGAGCCCCTGCCATGAGGGTCTTGCCCTGAGCTACCAACCATGAGCCTTGTCATTCTGAGTCCGTTCGACCTGGCCCTGGCCTCCGGCCTGGTGCTGCTCCTCGCGGCCATGTCCTGGTGGCTGCACCTGGGCGTGGAGCGGCGGGTGTTGGTCGCCGCGGCGCGCAGCACGGTCCAGCTCATGCTGGTCGGGCTGGTGCTCAAGGTCCTGTTCGCAGAGACACACCCGCTCCTGATCGGGTCCATGGCGCTGTTTATGCTCTCGGTGGCTGGGATCGAGGTCCTGCAACGCCAGAAGCGCCGTTTTCGGGGCACCTGGGGTTATGGCATCGGTGCACTTTCCATGTTTCTGTCCTCCTTCAGCGTGCTGGTGCTCGCCCTCACCCTCATTGTCCGGGTGGAGCCCTGGTATCAGCCCCAGTACCTGATCCCGCTCTTGGGGATGCTCCTGGGAAACACCATGAGCGGAGTAGCCATCGCCCTGGACAATCTCACCCGCAGCGCCTGGGACTCGCGCGGCCGTATTGAGGCGCGTCTGCTCGCCGGCGGGACCTGGAGCCAGGCGATCGGAGACATCCGCCGGGATGCCCTGAGATCCGGCTTAATCCCCATCGTGAACGCCATGGCGACCGCGGGCTTGGTCAGCCTACCCGGGATGATGACGGGTCAGATCCTGGCCGGCAGTCCGCCGATGGAGGCGGCCAAGTACCAGCTTCTGATGATGTTTCTTATCTCTGGCGGGACTGGGATCGGGTCCGTTACGGCGGTGTGGATCGGTTCCAGCCGGCTGTTCGACGAGCGCGAGCGGTTGCGACTGGATCGGCTGAAGGGTCGGGGCATGGAGTAGGCCGCGCGGCGGCGGCCGATCGTTCTCGGCTCAGGGCGCGACGATCTGAACCGTCTCCGAAGGCCGCAGCAGGTCCCCCGGGCGAAGGTCGAAGATCGCGTCCAGGTAGTAGACGGCCCCGTCGAGCTCCACCCGCACCGCTTGGACCCCTTGGGCGTAGATCCGCGCATCGCGCACCGTCCCGTTGACCCGCACCTTCACCGCCTGGCCGGGCGCGAAGCGCCGAAGGACATTGGCGGTGACGAGTGCCCGGGCGAGCATGCGGTCGTCCGGGGCGACCACGATCAGAGGCTGGTCTTGGAGGGTCTTGTAGATCACCGCCCCGTTCCAGGCGTTGCGGGCCACCACGATGCCGTCGAAGGGTGCCCGCAGCTCGGTGCGCTCCAGGGCCACGCTGGCTGCCGCTTCGGCGGCCTTGGCGGCCTCTTCGTCGGCGATGGCCGCCGCCTTCTTGAGCTCCGCGTCTTTTAGCTCCTCGGTGGCAATGAGCCCCCGGTCGAACAGCTCCTTGGCCCGGGCGACCTCGCGCTCGGCGTCCTCCCCCTCCACCCGCGCCCGGGCAACCCGGGCACGGGTCTCCAGGAGCTTGGCCCGGGCCTCCCGCTGGTCCATACGCAGGAGCAGGTCCCCTTCCTTGACATGCTGGCCGGCGCTGACGGACACCTCTTCCACGACCCCGCTCTCCAGGACGCGCATCTGGACCTCGTGCACCCATTCGAGCCAGCCCTTGAGCTCGAGGGGCTGCGCTGCGACCGAGAGGGTCCAGGCGCCAATGACGGCGGCCAAGAGGGCCAGTGATAGCGGGGGGAGCCCGAGGCGCCTGCGCATCATCGCTTTCCTTCCGTCTCGGGCCAGACCGGGGCACCGGTCAAGGCATTGAGCTCGACCCAGGCGAGCGTGCGGCAATAGTCCACCCGCGCGTCCAACATCCGGGTCATGGTCTGCTGGCTCATGGAGTATCCCAGGTCCGCGGCGACCTCCTGCTCGTACAGGGTGCGGCTCTCGTCGAGCTTGAGGTCCCGGTAAGCAGACTCGGTATCCACCCGACGCTGCGCAGCGGCTAGGGCGCGCAGCCTGAGCAGGAGCTCCAGGGCCTGCGCGCGCAGCTCCAGCCCGACCAGCGCCCGGTCTGCCTCGCCCCCCTCGGCTATCGGGGACCCCAGGGCCGGATTGCGGGCGGTCGCCTCGGCGATCAGGGTATCGGCTTCCGGCAGGGGGTCCGGCAGGGTCGGGAGCTCCGGGGCCGCCAAGTCCCGGGGCAGGGTATCGGGGCGATTCAGCGCCTGGGCGAGAAGGGCACGGGTGAGCTGACGGCCGATCTCGCTCGCCGCTCGGTCCTGCAAGACCTGCTGGTAGACCGACTCCAGCTCCAGTACCCGCAGGTCGGAGAGCTGACCCAGCTCGCGGCGATGGGAGGCCCGGTCGAATTGGACATAGGCCACCGCCATGGCTTCGTCGAAGCGCGAATAGGCCAAGTCCGCGAGCAGCACGTCGAAGAAACGCTCCAGCACCCCGAGCCGCCGGGCAGCCTCGGGGCCGGCCAGGGTCTGGACCGGACGGCCGCGCCCCGGGTCCGCGGCGGCGTTGCCGAAGGCCAGGTTATGGCAGTCCAGGTAAAGAGGGTGGCGGGGAGGGAGGCGCGCCGTCAGGGTGGGGCTCGCGTCCTGACGGGGATTCCTCTCTGCCAGGGCGAGGGCTTGGGCGACGGTCAGTGGGTCCGGCAGGAGGTCGGCCCCGAGGCTCGGCACCGGGAACGCGGCGATCAGCACCCAAAGCAACGTAACGCGGCGTCGGATCATCGCAAGCGTGTGGTATTGAGGCGGCGTTCCATCGCTCAAGGGTAAAGCGTGCCCGGGCTGACGCTCAAGGGCTCTTGGTGCCGGTCCTCTCGCGGTTGCATGCATCCGACAGCAAACGGTTTGGTCCGCCGGCCTAGGTCGGTACACTTGCCATCGGCAAGGTCGGTCGTCCGCCTTGCAACCCTAAAAACATGGCCTCGGCCGGAGGATCCACCCAAGATGACACCGATCCGCGTCTTTGCTGCCTTGATCCTGCTCGCCATGGCGTCCCTGGCATCCGCGGCCCCGGAGGCGCAGCCACCGGCGGCTGGGACCGCTCCGGCCACCGCGACCAAGCCTGCCCCCGCCCCGGAGTCGGCCGCCCCAGCGGCCCCGTCCCCGGCCTTCGAGGACCTGACCTGGCAGCTCGCCGCCTACCGTTCCGGAGACGCACTGGTCGAGGCCAAGAAAGCCCACAGCCCGTCGCTTTTCAGATTCGAGCGCGGCCGGCTTTCCGGCAGCCCGGGCTGCAATCGGCTGATGGGCGCTTATACGCTAGACGGGGACCGGCTCGTCTTCAAGCCCCAGATGGCCGCCACCATGATGGCCTGCCCCGAGCCCCTGATGGCTCAGGATAAGGCCGTGAGCGACGCCTTCTCCGCGGTGGCCCGGGTGCGCCTGGAGGGCGAGATGCTGGAGCTCCTGGACGGGGCGGGCGCGTCCGTCCTGCGTTTCCTGCGTCTGCAATCCTCGCCCCTGGTGAGCCCGGTCTGGGAGCTACAAGCGTATAACAATGGCAAAGAGGCCGTGGTTTCGGTCCTTGCCGGGACCAGGATCACCCTGGAGCTGCGCGACGACGGGACCCTGGGCGGGTTCGATGGCTGCAACCGATTCATGAGCGGCTACACCCTGGAGGAGGGGAAGCTCGCCATCGGCCCTTTGGCCACGACCCGCATGGCCTGTCGCGGTCCGCAAGGCGCAGCTGAGCAGGCGAGTGCGTTCGCCGCCGCCCTCGGTACAGTGACGGGATACCGGGTCGAGGGCGCGGAGCTGACCCTGCTCGACGCTCAGGGCAAGCCCGCCGCACGTTTCCGGGCGGCCTCGGACCCAACCGCGGGGTCGTCCAAGCCCAGACCCATTGACCCGGCCGCCAGTGTGCCAGCGACCGCGCAGCCCCGGTGACGCGTATACTGGCGCGCTTTCCCGCTGTACCTGGGAATGCCCCATGCATTGTTGGTCCCGTTACGTCTTCATCATCGTCGTCGCCGCCTTGGGAGCCCTGAGCATGATCGAGGCCTGTGGCCGCAAAGGCCCACTCTATCTCCCCGATCCAGACAAGCCCCAGTCTACCCAGCCGGCCAGCAGGCCGGCCGCGACTGCCGGCTCGGACGTGCCCAAGCCCCCCGCGGCTCCCGCCCCTGTCGAGCCGAAGTGGCCCTAGGAGATGGACTACTTCAACTATCGCGGCGACCTCCTGCATGCGGAAGACCTACCGCTCGACGAGATCGCCCGGCGCTTCGGCACACCCTGCTATGTTTACTCCCGGGCGACCCTGGAGCGGCACTGGCGGGCCTTCGACCGCGCCTTCCAGGACCACCCGCACCTGATTTGCTTTGCGGTCAAGGCCAACCCTAACCTGGCGGTTCTGAATTGCCTGGCGCGCCTGGGCTCCGGCTTCGACATCGTCTCACTGGGCGAGCTGGAGCGCGTGCTGGCGGCGGGGGGCGCGCCCGAGCGGATCGTCTTCTCCGGGGTCGGCAAGCGGGAGGACGAGATGCGCCGGGCCCTGGAGGTGGGCATCCGCTGCTTCAACGTCGAGTCCGAGCCCGAGCTCCTGCGACTGGACCGGGTGGCGGGCGAGCTCGGCCTTCAGGCGCCGGTGTCGCTGCGCGTCAACCCGGACGTGGATGCCCGCACCCACCCGTACATCGCCACGGGGCTCAAGGAGAACAAGTTCGGCATCGACATCCGGGTGGCGGAGCAGGTGTATCGCCAGGCCGCCGAGCTGCCGAACCTGAAGGTCGCCGGGATCGACTGCCACATCGGCTCGCAGCTCACCGATTTGGCCCCATTCCTCGCGGCCCTGGACCGGGTGCTGGCCCTGGCGGACCGGCTGGAAGCGGCCGGCATCGCGATCGCCCATCTGGACCTGGGCGGCGGCCTGGGTATCCGCTACACCTCCGAGCACCCCCCGGAGCCCGCCGCCTATGCCGCCGCCCTGGTGCACCGGCTGGGCAGTCGTGGCTACGAGCTGATCGTCGAGCCCGGTCGCGCCATCGCCGGCAATGCGGGCATCCTGCTCACCCGGGTGGAGTACCTGAAGCCGACAGGTCACCGGCGCTTCGCGATCCTGGACACGGCCATGAACGACCTGATCCGTCCGGCCCTCTATCAGGCACACCAGGACATCGTCCCGGTCAACCTGGCCTCGGATGCGGACCCAGCCCGCTACGACCTGGTGGGACCCGTCTGCGAGACCACGGACTTCCTGGGCAAGGACCGGCTGCTCGCCCTGGCCCCCGGGGACCTGCTGGCCGTGCGGGGCAGCGGGGCCTATGGGTTCAGCATGGCCTCCACCTATAACAGCCGGCCGCGGGCGGCGGAGGTGATGGTGGACGGGGGGCAGGCCCATCTGGTCCGCCGCCGGGAGACAGTCCAAGAGCTTTACGCCGGGGAGTCGCTGCTGCCATGAAACGCCGACCTGAGCCCGAGCTGATGGATGGGCCCGAGCAGGCGCAGGCCTACGCGGAGGCCGACTTCTCGGAGGCCAATAGCCTGTTTGTAACCCTGCTCGGGCGGCTCGAGCCGGGCCCCCTGCACGGGGCGCGGGCGCTGGACCTGGGCTGCGGACCGGGGGACATCGTCGTCCGTTTCCTGCGCGCCTATCCCCACGCCACCTGCGACGCCCTGGACGGGTCTGAGGCCATGCTCGCCCATGCCCGGTCCGCCCTGGACAAGCTCCCCGGGGTCGCCCCGCGCTGCACGCTTCTGTGCGACCTGTTGCCCTGCACCAGCCTGCCGACCGCCCATTACGACTTGGTCCTCTCCAACAGCCTGCTCCACCACCTGCACGACCCGCAGATCCTGTGGCGTACGATCCGCGAGACCGCCCGACCCGGGGCCATCGTGCTCGTCATGGACCTGATGCGCCCGGCCTCCGCCGCCTGGGCCGAGGCCCTGGTCGCTACCTATGCCGAGGGTGCCCCGGAGGTCCTGCGCACCGACTTCCGCAACTCGCTCTTTGCCGCCTTCGAGCCCGCGGAGGTCGTCGCGCAGCTCGACGACGCCGGGCTCCAGGGTCTGGCGGTCGGCGTGGTTAGCGACCGTCATCTTGCAGTTTTCGGGCGTCTTGCATAGCAGGCAGTCGCCATGCCGCTCCGTTTCACCAAGATGCACGGGATCGGAAACGATTTCGTCGTTCTCGATGCCGTGCGCCAGCGCGTCGACCTGGACACGGCGGCCATCCGCCGGCTGGCGGACCGCCATTTCGGCGTGGGTTGCGACCAGGTCCTGCTGGTGGAGCCCCCGCGCCTGCCCGGGGCCGACTTCCATTACCGCATCTTCAACGCCGACGGCTCCGAGGTGGAGCAGTGCGGCAACGGCGCCCGCTGTTTCGCCCGCTTCGTGCGCGACCAGGGGCTTACGGACAAGCACGAGATCCCGGTGGGGACCTCCGCCGGGCTGATCCGCCTCTACGTGGAGTCGGACGGCCAGATCCGGGTGGACATGGGCGTGCCCATCCTGGAGCCCGCCCGAATCCCCTTCCTGGCGGATGGCGGCTCCCCGACCTACGAGCTGGATGTGGACGGCGAGATCCTGACCATCGGCGCCCTCTCCATGGGCAACCCACACGCGGTGATCCTGGTGGAAGACCTGGATCGGGCGCCCGTGGAGCGGCTCGGCCCCCGGATCGAGGCCCACCCCCACTTCCCCCAACGGGTCAATGCAGGCTTCATGCAGGTATTGGCACCCGACCGCATTCGCCTGCGGGTCCATGAGCGCGGCACCGGGGAGACACTAGCCTGCGGGACCGGGGCCTGCGCCGCGGCGGTCAGCGGGCGG
>JBGSOR010000584.1:0-2458 GCA_041738985.1 Chromatiaceae bacterium
GGGCGCCCGGGTAGTCCGCCGCGATCGCCGCCGCCTCCTCGTCCATCCGCGCGTCGAACAGGGCGCGCTGGCGGGCCTCGACATCTGCGGACGGCGCGATCCGGGATTCCAGCGTCAGGTCCGGCCCCAGCTCGATGCTCAAACCCGGATAGGCTCGTTCCAGCTCCGCCACCGCACGGAGCACCTGGCGCCTATGCTCCGCCTCTGCGGACGCCTTCAGGTCCGCTTCGCGATAGGCACGAAAGCCCCGGCGAGCGGCCGCGATGGCCGCTGCATCCAGCCGCACGGTCAGCGCGTGGGGCCCAGCCGGATCGAGCCAGCGGTAGTCCAGCTGCAAGCGCTCGCCGACCGGTCGGGCACTGAATCGGGTCTGCTCGGCCGAGGCCGACGGGACCAGGCCGGCGAACGTCAGGATGGCGATGAGCAGCATGCAACGGGACAGGATCGGACTGGGCATCGGAGTGGGATCTCGGCTCGACCCATGGGTCGCAGACCGAAATCATGCCAGAGCACCCATCGACCGTCTGCCGGGACTCTGGCATCCTCCGCCTATACCCTAACAGCCCGAGGTGCCCGCACGACCATGCCCCCCGCGGACTGCCCCTTCTGCCATCCGGAGCCGCGACGTATCGTCGCCAAGACGCCCCAGATCCTCACCCTGCGCGACGCCTTCCCGGTCTCCCCCGGCCACACCCTGATCGTGCCCCGGCGCCACTTCGCCAACCTCTTCGACGCGACACCCGAGGAGATGGCCGAGGTCTGGAAGGCCGTCCGCCTGGCCGCCGCCGCAATGGCCGCCGGAGTCGATGGCGGTCCTGCCCCGGACGGTTTCAACGTCGGCATCAACGTCGGTGCTGCCGCCGGGCAGACCGTCATGCACCTGCACGTCCACCTGATCCCGCGCTACGCGGGCGACCAGCCCGACCCCCGCGGCGGCATCCGGAGGATCTTCCCAGAGCTGGCGGCCTACTGGGACCCGGGCTGGAGCCGTGGGCGGACGTGATCCCTGGCGGCTACTCTAAGCGTGCAAACAGATTCTTGCGGCCATCGAGAAGCTAGCGCACGGTTGACGTTAAACACTAAAGCTACCGCGTGCTTTGGTCTGAAGAGGATCAGGAGCACCTCGGCCTTTGCGCGGAATTCCCGAGCCTGTCGCATTTGGATCAGGATCTGGTCTCGGCTTTGACCGGGATCGTCGCACCGATCAAGGACATGGTTGCGGACATGGAGTCGAACGGTGAAACGCCCCGGTCCCGATTGCCGATCGGCACCACTCGGGCGAATTCCAGATCTGGACGACACTCAGGCGGGAGCGCTGCCGGCTGAGAAGGGATTGCGGATACGCAGTTGCCCGTCGAGGACCTGGCCGTCCTGGAAGTCTTCCGACCACAGGGTGGTGCAGCCGGCCTCCAGGGCACTCGCCGCGATCAGGGCGTCATAGATCGGAAGCCGGTAGCGGGCCGCGAGCCGCAGGGCCAGCTCGTGGACCTCTACCGTCAAAGCCCGCACCGGGCATAGGCCGCGGACCGTGCCCAGAAACTCTCCGATCTCGTCCCAGTCCAAGCCTAGCTTGCGTCGCGCCACGCTCGCGGCCTCGTTCAGCACCTGGACGCTGACGGTGCCCCCAAGTCCGAGCAGGCCAAGGGCGCGGTCCGCCTTGGCCTCGTCAGCGCTCAGCAGGTACAGGATGACATTGGTGTCGAAGAAGTCGGACTCGGCGCTCACCCGCGGCCCTCGTTGGCCTCCAGCCGGTCGAACCGGAAGTCTGCCGGCAGACGCCCGCGAAAGGCGCGGAGTCGCTCCAGCAGCTCCGCGCGGGTGGGCTTGCGTTGAACCTCGAAACGGCGCTCCTCGGCGACGACGATCTCGATGTCGTCTCCTTCTTTGAGTGCCAGCGCCTCGACCACGGTCGCCGGCAGGCGTACGGCGAGACTGTTACCCCATTTCGCGACTTGCATGGTCCTGATCCCCCCTTGGATATACATCCTGGAATTGTATATCGTGCTATCGACCCCCGCCAGCCGCGCCCGCATGGGACAAGACCTGTGCGTGGACCTCGAGCGGCTGGAGGACGACACGCTGCTCCGAGCGATGAATAGCCTGAAGCGCAAAGGAGCGAGCGGGGCGGCTGTGACCAGGGCCTTGGCGGAGGCGGAACGCTCAGCTTGCGCAAAGGCTCGGCGGTATCCCATAGCCCTTGCATCCGGAGCACA
The DNA here is from genome assembly GCA_041738985.1 of Chromatiaceae bacterium. Lineage (GTDB taxonomy): Bacteria > Pseudomonadota > Gammaproteobacteria > Chromatiales > Chromatiaceae > Thiodictyon. The sequence continues at coordinate 2,214 of JBGSOR010000584.1, forward strand.
GCCTCATGGCCATGTTGCGCACCGCCTCCCGGATTTCTGGCTCGACCACCGGCGCGTCCGGCCTCGTGGATGCATTGGTTGACGGTCGCGGTCGACAACTCTAGCCCGAGCCAGTCGTGCAGGAATTCGCGCACCCGTGCTTCGCGAGTGCGCGCATGCGCCGGGTCAATGCGACGATGAACGCCACCAGCGGGCCGGCCAGGTGCCGCTCGGTGAGCGCTACCGTCCACTCGGCCTCCGCGCCA
>JBGSOR010000585.1:0-14529 GCA_041738985.1 Chromatiaceae bacterium
GGCAGCCAGGGCAGCCAGCTCGTCCGGCCCCGGCGCCCCGCACAGGAGATGCAGGTAGCGCTCCTCTCGCCGGCCCGGGGCGCGGGGCAGCTCCATGACGAGGGAGGGGGAACGTTCCATGAGCCCGCGCAGTGCCTCGGAGACCGCCCCCAGATCAGCAAACTCCGCCATGCGTCCGCTGTTGGTCCGCAGCTCGCCCAGGGTCTGGGGTCCCCGCAGCATCAGGACCGCGAGCACCGCCTGCTCTTCCCGGCTCAGGTGATAGGTGCCGACCATCTTGTGGTCGTAGCGCTCGGTGCGGCTCGCGAGTCCCGCATGGACCAGACCTCGGTCCCGCAGCCGGTTGACGCTGTGCCCCACCTCCCCCGGGTCCAGCTGCATCACCGGGTGCCGGCTGCTCTTCTGATTGCAGGCGCTCACCAGGGCGTTGAGGGTCAGAGGGTATTGCTCCGGGGTGGTACGCTGCTTCTCCATCAGGCAGCCGATGATGCGGGCCTCGATGGAGGTAAGCAGTGGATCCGCGATACCGATGGGTGCTGGCATGGTCATTGTCGGTTGCTCCCTAGGCGGATGGGGCCCGCCCAGTCGAGCCCGAGACTATCTGTATGCCAGCAGCTCAGTCCAGGGGTAGGACGCGAAGCTCGACTTGGCTCTCCTCGCGACGCAGACCGCGAGCCCCGTGGAGGGGTCCCGCAGACTCGGCCTCCCGGATCCCGACGCTTCCACCCAGCGAGATCCACTCGCCAATCCGCCCCCGCACTTGACTGCCTACTGAGCGGGTGTCAAAACCGCCCTTGCGGTCCGGCCGGACGGTCCCGGCGGAGATCTCCAGGGTCACCGAGTCGCCCAGCACCCGGGGGATCACGTAGAAGCCGCTGTCCGCGCGCCGGAATTCGACTCCCTCCCGCACGGTGGCCCCGCCCCTGATGGAGCCGGGTCCGGTCACGATCTCGCGGTAGGGTACGGGCTGGTCCCGACCGATGGAAATGTATGCGGCGCGTCCGTCCATGGCGCGCACTTCCTGGCTCAGGTCCAGAGTCTGCGTGCCGCGACCTGCCCAGGCTCGCGCTTGACTGCCGCCCGGCCCGGATGGGCCGACGCGAATCCGCGCGTCCCGACCAATGGACTCGTCCACCTGTACCCCGCCCCCCAGACCCGACGACGCGTCGCTACCGCTTTGACGCACCTGTATCAGCAGGCTGCGGGGTGGCCGGTCGAGGGTCGCCAGCGCCGCGCGTATATCCGCCAGCCGGGCCGGGGACGCTCGCACGAAAAGAGTATGGCCGGACCCCACTAGGGTCCCGTCGGGGCCGGCCAGGGGTCTCAGGATCGGGATGACGTCCTCCGGGAAACGCGCACGGAGCTCAATGGTCTCCAGTGGATAATCGGCGGCCCGGGCCAGCGGCCAGGGTGCGATCGTTGCACATACGAAGAACGCCACAGCCAACAAGACGAGGCTGGCCCGCGACCGCGCCTCCCGATCCCCGGTCGCACCGGGCGCGCCCAGATGGCTAGAGGTGAAGCCGCCGAAGCTCGGTGTCCACATCGCTCTGCTCCCAGATCTGCTCGAGCTCCGCGCGCAGTCGCGACGCCTCGCCCGGTGCGGCATAGTCCACAATCGCCTCGGGCCGGTCCGCGAGGCGGCGCAGGCAATAGCCCCGGCGGTCGGCGATCAGGAAGGCGTCCGGGCGGTCGTGGAAGTCGTCCGCCACGCGCCGGATGGCCAAACGCGAGCTAAGCTGGCGGGCCAGCCCAATCAGCCGATGGCCACCCGTCACCGGCGCCTTCGGATCGCGTACCAATATGCGCACCGGCACTTGGGATCTCGCCAGGGCGAGCCGCTGCACCTGCTCCAGAAAGGGCGCCTGGTCGTACAGATCCGGGTCCAGGTCTCGGCTGAAGATCAGGAGCTCGCGCCGAGCCCCCCGGGCCAGGCGTAGGCAGGCATCGCGGATGGCGACACGCCCGCTCAACGCCAGCACGCCTTGGGGCAGGTCCTCGATGACGTCCGAGGACAGGGCGGAGAGTGGGTCCAGGTCATGCTCGGTCATGGGTCTGCTCTGTCGACTCAGCGCGGCTCGGGGCGACGTGCCGCGGCGGGCCGATCAAGGGTTCCGATCCCCCGATTGTAGAGGGTGGCGGGAGATTCATCGGGGTATCATCATGATGCGCTCGCGCTGGCAGCGGCAGGCATCCCCCCAAGGCAAAAAACCCCCGCCGATCGAGCATCGTGGATCGCGTGCGATGTGAGCCGGATGCTATAAATTCGAAGCGGCAGGACCCAATTTCGACAGGTCTGCGCGATCATCGAGATCCGGTCGGCGGCGGGGCCTCGCGCCGAGGCGTACCAAGAAATGTGTCCTTTTGGCGGCAATGGCGCAGCGATTTTCGACCCTGAGCTCGGTGAATACCCTGGGCCATTTTTCACGGCTTTTGTTGCTCTCAAGGTTCATGCGTTGCAAATTTGCCTCTTAGAGTAAAAAAAGTTGCACTTTTGTGCTTGTTGTAGGCTAAAATCTCCATGTCCGAATGTTCCGTCATCCCGCGCCGCCAGCGTCCAGTTGAGCCAACCGCCGTGTCGGTGAGGTGACACGCACGGGTGAGGAAGCTAGTCAATGCTGTTGTACGTATGTAACAGTCGCCAAATTTCCCCACGGTTTGCCCGACAGAACACCCTCAACCAATCGAACAGGAAACAAAAGATGCGCAACGCGAAGAAAACCTTCCGAGTCGCCTCCCTGGCAGCCCCCCTCGCCATGGCGATGGCCCTCGTAGCACCGATCGGCGCCCAGGCCGAGGGTATGGAAACTTACTGGAAGGCCGTGCCTACCACGACCGCTTGGGTGAACCCCTACGGCGAGTGCTGGCAAGGCGTCGAAGGCGAGCAGCTGCCGCCTTGCGAGGCATTCGTCCCGCGCACGCCGCTCGTCATGCGCCTGCTCTTCGAGCTGGACAGATATCGGCTCGAGAACATCCGCAACCCCGAAGAGCTGACCAAGCTGGATGACTTAATCAAGGAGTTCCAAGAGACTCCGCGCGAGGAAGTAGTCACCATCGTCGGCCACACCGACAAGCTTGGTACCTGGGAACATAACCTGGTGCTCAGCGAGAACCGCGCCGACACGATCAAAAACTATATGATCAACAAGGGCTACCCCGAGCGCGCCATCCGCTCCGTAAAGGGCGTGGCCTGGGAAGGCGGCAACGATGTGGCGGCCGACGGCGCCGTCATCGATCTGGGTCCCCTGGAGAACAACCCCCTGCGTCGCCGCGTGGTTGTGACCGAGCTCGGCCCGGACCAGCTCAGGCAGTAATCGAAGCGCGGTCCCAGCGCCCCGGACGGGCGCCGGGAGCGTCGCCCTAAAGGGATCTTTACCCCCAGGGACGCGGGAGCGCGTCCCAACCTTACCCGAAACCGAACCGCGCCAGGGCTCCCCCCGCCCCGGCGAGGCGTCGGTTGCGGCCAAGCACAAGGACTTCACGGATCCTGTAAGCCTCATCCCCCCCAACCGAGGCTCTAACGGAAATGCCGGTCCGCGGGTTTGCCGCGGACCGGCCGTTTTTTCCATCGCTTCAGTCAAACGACCGCGCCTGCTCGGCTGCATTGCCGATATACCGACCGGGCGTGAGCCCCCGCAGCTCCGCCTTCGCGTCGTCAGGGATCTCCAGGGCATCGACAAAGGTCCGCAATGTCTCCGCATCGATCCGGCGACCGCGGGTGAGGTCTTTGAGACGCTCGTAAGGACGGTCCACCCCATAGCGGCGCATGACGGTCTGAATGGGCTCCGCCAAGACCTCCCAGCTCCCGTCCAGGTCCGCCGCGATCCGCACCGGGTCCGCCTCCAGCTTGCCGATACCCTTGAGGGCGGAGTGCAAGGCGATCTCCGTATGGGCCAGCCCCACGCCCAGGTTGCGCAGCACCGTGGAATCGGTCAGATCCCGCTGCCACCGGGAGATAGGCAGCTTGCGCGCCAGGTGCTCCAGGACTGCGTTGGCCATACCCAGATTTCCCTCGGCGTTCTCGAAGTCGATCGGATTGACCTTATGGGGCATGGTCGACGAACCCACCTCTCCCGCCACCGTGCGCTGCTTGAAATAACCGAGCGAGATATAGCCCCAGACATCCCGGCAATAATCGACGGCGATCACGTTGAACCGAACGACGGCATCGAACAGCTCCGCCAGGTAGTCGTGGGGCTCGATCTGGGTCGTGTAGGGGTTCCAATCCAGCCCCAGGGACTCCACGAATCCGCGGGCCAAGTGCGGCCAATCGACCCCCGGATAGGCGACCAGGTGGGCGTTGTAGTTCCCCACCGCCCCGTTGATCTTGCCGAGCAGGCGGACCGCCGCCGCCCGATCCCGCTGGGCGCGCAGGCGATAGGCCGTGTTTGCCATCTCCTTGCCGAGCGTGGTCGGGGTCGCCGGCTGCCCGTGGGTGCGCGCCAGCATGGGCAGATCCGCGTAGCGGTGTGCCAGGTCCCGGATAGCACCGATCAGCCGGTCCATGAGCGGCAGCAGGACCCGGTCCCGTCCCTCCCGCACCATCAAGGCGTGCGACAGGTTGTTGATGTCCTCGGAGGTGCAGGCGAAATGGATAAACTCCCCGACCGCTTCGAGCTCCGCGTTGTCCGCGACCCGCTCCTTAAGGAAATATTCCACCGCTTTCACGTCGTGATTGGTAGTGCGCTCGATCTGCTTAATCCGCTCGGCGTCCGCGAGCCCGAAGTCCTGGACGACGGTCTCCAGTACCGCCGATGCCTCCGCCGAAAGCTCCCGCGCCTCCGGTATCTCCGGCTGCCGCGCCAACGTCTGGAGCCAGCGGACCTCCACCAGCACCCGGTGCCGGATCAGCCCGTACTCGCTGAAGATCGGACGCAGGTCTGCGGTCCTGGAGCCGTAGCGACCGTCGACCGGAGACAGGGCGGTAAGCGAGGAAAGCTCGAGTTCTTGACTCTTGTTCATGGGAGGCTCCGGGGGGGGGCGACGCACCGCGGATACGGGCATCGGGCTTCGGCACGGGGCGGAACAGGTTGGGAAGGGCGGCAAGCCTGCCCGAGGGACCGGCGGAAATCAAGGCGGCCACGATCTCATTAGGCCCGGGGCCAGGCGACCCCGGCCACGACCCCGGACCACGGGGTCGGCGCGATCCATGGCAAAATTATCGGCTTCAACCATTGAGTGCTCGGCGAGCCATGAAAGCGCTTCCCCTTCTCTTCGACAACAACCGAAAATGGGCAGCGAAAATGTCCAGCACCGACCCCTCTTTTTTCTCCAAGCTAGCCCAACAGCAGAGCCCGGAGTTTCTTTGGATAGGCTGCTCGGACAGCCGGGTCCCGGCTAACGAAATCATCGGCCTCCTTCCCGGCGAGCTCTTTGTTCACCGCAACGTCGCCAATCTTGTCATTCATACGGACATGAACTGTCTCTCGGTGCTGCAGTATGCCGTCGAGATACTCGGGGTTAAACACATCATGGTCTGCGGCCATTACGGGTGCGGCGGCGTGAAGGCCGCAATGGAAAGCCAGTCCCACGGGCTGATCGACAACTGGCTGCGCCACATTCGCGATCTGCATTGCAGACGGTCAGACGAAATCGCGCGGCTAACAACTCTCGAGGAAAGGATCGACCGGCTCTGCGAGCTGAACGTCAGCGAGCAGGTGAAGAATGTGGGGAACACGACGATCGTTCAGGAAGCATGGAGACGAGGCCAGACCTTGACCATACACGGCTGGATCTATGGCATCTCCGATGGCCTGCTGCAGGACATCAATTCTTGCGTATCTTCCGCGGCCGATCTGGAAGAACTGGAAAGTACGCTGAATCCCTGAGCCCGCTCCGGACAACCGTACCCAGCCGGAGCGGCGAGCCGCCGGGCACTGAAGCCCCGAAGGTCGATGACCCGCAGTCCGAAGGGGCCGGAGGCTTGGACCGAGCGCGGGTCCTGTAGATCCGTCCCAGCAACGCGCTGCATGGCCGCAGCTCCAGGCCGCGGCCACGCCAAGTCGCGCGCCGCTTGGCAAGTCTTGTATATGACATAAAATGACCGATTAACCTGAAGGCCCGCTGCCGCGGACGGCGGCGGTGCGGCGGCGGCCATTTGGCCTACGCTAAGCCACCATTACACCATACCAAAGGAGCCCTCCAGATGCTGCAAGCCTATCGCCAACACGTGGCCGAACGCGCCGCGCTCGGCATTCCGCCGCTGCCGCTATCCGCCCAGCAGACCGCCGACCTGATCGAGCTGATCAAGAACCCGCCAGCCGGCGAGGATGCCTTCCTGCTGGACCTGCTGACCCACCGTGTCCCCCCGGGTGTGGACGACGCGGCCAAGGTCAAGGCCAGCTTCCTGGCGGCCGTGGCGCATGGCGACCTGGCTGTCGGCTTGATGAACAGGGCCAAGGCGACCGAGCTGCTGGGCACCATGGTGGGCGGCTACAACGTGCACCCGCTGATCGAGCTGCTGGACGACGCGGAGGTTGCCGCCGTCGCCGCCGAGGGTCTGAAGAAGACCCTGCTAATGTTCGACTTCTTCCACGACGTCGCCGAAAAGGCCAAGGCCGGCAACGCCAAGGCCAAGGAAGTCATCCAGAGCTGGGCCGACGCGGAGTGGTTCACGAGCCGTCCCGAGGTGCCCAAGTCCGTCACGGTCACCGTTTTCAAGGTGCCCGGCGAGACCAACACCGACGACCTCTCGCCCGCGCCCGACGCCTGGAGCCGCCCGGACATCCCGCTGCACTACCTGGCGATGCTGAAGAACACCCGTCCCGACGCGGCCTTTAAGCCTGAGGAGGACGGCAAGCGCGGACCCATCCAGTTCATCGACGACCTGAAGAAAAAGGGTCACCTGGTGGCCTATGTCGGCGACGTGGTGGGGACTGGCTCCAGTCGCAAGAGCGCGACCAACAGCGTCATCTGGGCCACCGGTCAGGACATTCCCTATGTCCCGAACAAGCGTTTCGGCGGCGTGACCCTGGGTGGCAAGATCGCGCCGATCTTCTTCAACACCCAGGAGGACTCGGGCTCTCTGCCGATCGAGCTCGACGTGTCCGGTCTGGAGATGGGCGACGTGGTCGACATCCTCCCGTACGACGGCAAGATCCAGAAAAATGGCGCCACCGTTGCCGAGTTTGCCTTGAAAAGCGAGGTCTTGTTCGACGAGGTGCGCGCTGGCGGCCGCATCAACCTGATCATCGGCCGCAGCCTGACTGCCAAGGCGCGCGACTACCTGGGTCTGCCCGCCTCCGACGTCTTCCGCCTGCCCAAGCCCCCGGTGGACAGCGGCAAGGGCTTCACCCTGGCGCAGAAGATGGTCGGCCGTGCCTGCGGCCTGCCCGAGGGCCAGGGCATCCGTCCCGGGACCTACTGCGAGCCCAAGATGACCACTGTCGGCAGCCAGGACACCACGGGCCCCATGACCCGCGACGAGCTGAAGGACCTGGCCTGTCTGGGCTTCAGCGCGGACCTGGTGATGCAGTCGTTTTGCCACACCGCCGCCTATCCGAAGCCGGTCGACGTCAAGACCCACCGCGAGCTGCCGGCCTTCATCAGCACCCGCGGCGGCGTTGCGCTGCGCCCGGGCGACGGCGTGATCCACAGTTGGCTGAACCGCCTGCTGCTGCCCGACACCGTGGGCACCGGCGGCGACAGTCACACCCGCTTCCCGATCGGCATCAGCTTCCCGGCGGGCTCGGGCCTGGTCGCCTTCGGTGCGGCGACCGGCGTCATGCCGCTGGACATGCCCGAGTCCGTCCTGGTGCGCTTCAAGGGCGAGATGCAGCCGGGCGTGACGCTGCGCGACCTGGTGCACGCAATCCCGCTCTACGCGATCAAGGCCGGCCTATTGACGGTGGCCAAGGCAGGCAAGAAAAACGTCTTCTCCGGCCGCATCCTGGAGATCGAGGGGTTGCCGGAGCTCAAGGTCGAGCAGGCCTTCGAGCTCTCCGACGCCAGCGCCGAGCGCTCGGCCGCCGGCTGTACGATCAAGCTCAACAAGGAGCCGATCATCGAGTACTTGAAGAGCAACGTCGTGCTGATGAAGAACATGATCGCCGACGGCTACCAGGACCGTCGGGCGCTGGAGCGGCGCATCAAGGCCGTGGATGCCTGGCTGGCCGACCCGCAGCTGCTCGCGGCCGACAAGGACGCCGAATACGCAGCGACCATCGAGATCGACCTCGCCGAGATCAAGGAGCCCATCCTCTGCTGCCCGAACGACCCTGACGACGCCCGTCTCCTGTCGGAGGTCGCCGGCACCAAGATCGACGAGGCGTTCATCGGCTCCTGCATGACCAACATCGGCCACTTCCGCGCCGCGGCCAAGCTGCTCGGCGAGCGGCGCGACATCCCGGTCAAGCTGTGGATCGCTCCTCCGACCAAGATGGACCAGAGCGAGCTCATTAAAGAAGGCCAGTACAACGTCTTCGGCGTCGCCGGTGCGCGCACCGAGATGCCGGGCTGCAGCCTGTGCATGGGCAACCAGGCCCAGGTACGCGAGGGCGCAACCGTGGTGTCCACCAGCACCCGCAACTTCCCCAACCGCCTGGGCAAGAACGCCAACGTGTTCCTGGCCTCTGCCGAGCTGGCGGCGATCGCCTCCAAGCTGGGCAAGCTGCCGACGGTTGCCGAGTACCGGGCCGAGATGGGCATCATCGACAAGGACAAGGACAGCGTGTATCGCTACATGAGCTTCGACCGGATCGAGGAGTACGCGGAGATCGCCAAGGGCGTGACTGTCTGATCGGCCCGGCCGACCGACCCGGAGACGGCCTGCCGGGGAGACCCGGCAGGCCGTTGTGCCTGTGGGCGATGAAGCATGGGGCGCCAGATCCTCGGCAGAGGCCCTCCGGCGAATCGACTAGCGCGCGGAATCCGCCGGTCTGGGCGTACCTGGTTGGTCCAGATAGCGACGGGCCTCCTGGAGCAGGCGCTTCTGGCCGAAGAGGAGCTGCAAGCGGGTGCCGCCGACCTGGCGCCAAAGCATCGCGGAGCGGACCGCAGCGAGCAGCAGTGCACGGATACGGGCCTGGTTGTCCGGATTCTGGAGGTGAAGCGAATCCCCCCGGACCATGATGCGCGGCTCGAGCTGGCTCAGGGTCTCGCTGTAGAGATCGCCGAAATAAGCGATCAGGTTGGAATGAAGCAAGGCGAAATGCTCGCGCTTGCCCTGAGCGGCCTCGATGCCGCGGCCGATCCGGGCCAGCAGGTCCGGCCTGCGGGACAGGCTACGCTCCAGCTTAAGCACCGAGACCGCATAGCGGGTCAGCTCCAGGTCCCGCTCCGGCTGACCGGTGAGCTGAGCGACGATCTGACGCGCCCCGTTGGAAACGGCCCCGGCAGGTCCAAAGACCGCGGGCACGTCCTCCGCATCCACTTGGAACAGGCTGTAGATGCAGGGCTCTATAGCCGCCGTGTCGGCGCTGCCGGTGCGGGCGATGCGCGCGACGCAGGCAACCGACTGGTAGATTCCGGCGAGTGCGGTGACGCGATCCTGGTTATCGTAGGCCATGTGGCTTGGGCCTCCTCCGGTCGAACGGCGCGCATTGGGGGCTTGGGGGCGCACGCGGTGGAGCACAGGATACCAGCGGCAGGGCACCATGCGCCGAGCGGACTTCACGAGCTGCAGGCCGACGCCCTCTTGCACCGCCACCCCCTAGCCCGAACTGGCCCAGCCCATCGAATAAAATCCATCAAGAGAAGCCGGAGATCTCAAGCAGGCAGCTGAAAAAAGCCGGCTAACGGACTCATCTCCGGTTGAAATCCGCGGCGGACTGTCGTCTGATCCTCAGCGGCTGGCCGTGCGCCCGGAACGGGAAGCGCGGCCTTCGACTCGTTCCCATTGGAGGCACCCCGGAGCCATGCCGAGACACTATCCGATTCGCCCCCTGTGGATGCCCGCGCTGCTCTCCCTGGTCTGCACCCTGACTGTCCTCTCAACCGCCGACGCGGCCCCCGCGACGCAGGGAAAGGCGCCGGCGGCCCCCAAGGCCGCACTAGAGCCGGGCGCCCTCGCGCTCGATACATCAAAGCCCTCCCCGGCCCCCCGCCCGCTGCCCAAACCGCCGGGCGGGGCACGACCGAACCGGGACCAGGTCCAGTCCATGATCACGGAGGTGGCCCGTCAATACGGGGTGGAACGGCAGCTCGTGGCCGCGGTGGTGGCCGCGGAATCGAACTATAACGCCCACGCGGTCTCGCCCGTGGGGGCCGTGGGCCTGATGCAAGTGATGCCGGCCACCGCGGCCGACTACGGGGTGGATTCCCACGCCGCACTCTTCGACCCCAAGACCAACCTGAAGACCGGCACAAGGCACCTGAAGCGGCTCCTCTCCAAGTACCAAAACGACTACGGCCGGGTCATCATGGCCTACAACGCCGGTGAAGGCGTCGTGGACCGCACCAACAGCAACGTCACCTACCGGGAGACCCTCGATTACACGGAGTCGGTGATCCATCACTACCGGCGCAACGGCGGCATCCAGCCGACTCAGGGGGCGTTGGTGAAGGTGCGCGCACTGCGCGGGGTGCGCAACCCCAGCAAGGCCAGGCGCCTGATGAAGAAATATCTGGATCCCTCCCTGCTCTCGCTCAAGGTCAAGCCGACCCTGAGCCTGCGCCTGCTCAACCCCGCCCTGCACGAGGTCGGTCCGGAGAGCCGGCCTATGTTCGAGCTGGACCCCGGGGATATGCGCTAAAGCCGGGCAGCCGGCGGATGGCTCGGCCCTCAGCCGGCCTTATCGATCTTGCGAAATACGGTGCCGGTAAAGAGCGCAACCAGTGCATCGCCGCTGTGGACCTCGATGCGGTAGACGGCGGTTCTTTGGGTCCGGTTGATCTCGATCGCCGTCGCAACCAGAGTGTCGCCGACTCGCGTGGGCTTGAGGAACTCGATATGGGCAGATAGCGCGACCGCGAGCGGTCCGTGCGAGTTGGATGCCAGTGCAAAGGCGGAGTCGGCAAGGCTGAAGAGGAATCCGCCGTGGGCCGAGCCCCAGTTGTTCAGATGCTCAGGTTTGAGCTGAGCCTCTAGCCGGGCCTCGCCCGGTGCGGTGATCCCGCCCTGGAACCCGAGGGCGTTCATGTAAGGGTCGAGCTGCATGTCGGTGGTCTCGATACTTGGATGCTCGTTCGGTTCGCTCGAGGATCGGGCTAACAACCGGGCAGGAGGGGCATGAGGATCTCGGCCAGCTCCGACGCGACCTCGTCCAGCTCGATCCCTGGGCAGAAGTCCGCAAGCTGGACGACATCGAGGCCCGCATAGCCGCAGGGATCGATCCGGCGGAATGGCTCTAGGTCCATGGAAACATTGAGGGCGAGTCCGTGATAGCTGCACCCCCGGCGAACCCGCAATCCAAGGGCGGCGATCTTGGCCCCGGCCACGTAGACCCCAGGGGCCTCCGGGCGCAGGTCGGCGGAAATCCCGCGCCGGGCGAGCAGCTCCACGACCGCCTGCTCCAGGATCTGGACCAGTCGCTTGACGCCCAGCCCCGCGCGTCGCAGGTCGAGAAGCAGATAGGCGACGAGCTGCCCGGGTCCGTGGTAGGTGACCTGGCCCCCGCGGTCCACCTGAATCACCTGGATCTCGCCCGGGTCGCGCAGGTGCTCCCGACGCCCGGCCTGACCCAAGGTGAAGACAGGCGGGTGCTCCAGAAGCCACAGCTCGTCCGGGGTGTCCAGGCCACGGGCGTCGGTGAATCGGCACATGCCCTCCCAGGTTGTCCGGTAGTCCTGGAGCCCCGGCAGGCGGTGCACCAGGAGTCTGGGCAGGACACGCGCGGAATCGGCAAGGGGCTCGTCCACGATGCCCCTAAATGGCCCAGACCACGCGCTCGTGGCCGCTCAGCTCACGATAGATGGCGTCGAGCTGGGCGCGGCTCTCTGCCTCGATGGTCACGGTGACCGCGAGCCACTTACCGCCGCTGCTCGCACGGACAGTCACGGAATCGGCGTCTAGACCCGGTGCGTGACGGCGCACGATATCCAGCACGACCGCCTCGAATCCGTCCCCTGCCCGCCCGATGATCTTAATGGGAAATCGGCAGGGGAAATCGAAGGGAGAGCCCGGCCCCGCGCCAGGATCGGAGAGCGGGTCAGGCATGGCCGAAGCGCACTCGCGCCTTGTAGGCCTGATAGAGTCCGTCGACCTGCCGCCATAGGGGACCCGGCATCCCGGACCCCACGGACGCCATGACCGAGACCCGCGCCTGCTCGGCCGGGAGGAAGGACCCGTTCAGAAAGACCTCGCCCAAGACCGTCCCCTGCCCCTAGAACCACTGCAGAACGGTGTCCTTGGCCTTCTGCCAGAGTCCGCCCTCCCCCACCGGCTGGAGGGCCACCAAGGGCACACGCACCACCTCTTTGGCGCCCAGGCTCACCACGATGTCGCCCACCCGCGAGCCTTGGGGGATGGGGGCGGTGAGCTCCGGGGACTTATCCATTCGGGCGCTGAGCTGGCCGTAGCGGCCCCGGGGGATGGTGGCGTAGACGTCCCGGGCCGGCCCCACCGGCAGCTCTTCGATGTCGCCTTTCCAAACTCGCAGGCTCTGCACCGGTTTAGCGGCCGCGTAGAGCCGATGGCTCTCGTAGAATCGGAAGCCGTAGTTGAGGAGCTCCAAGCTCGCCTGGGCCCGGGCTTCCGGACTCTTGGCACCAAGCACCACGGAGACCAGGCGCATCCCGTCCCGCTTGGAGGAGGCAACCAGGCAGTAGCCCGCGTTCTCCGTATAGCCGGTCTTGACCCCGTCCACTGTGGGGTCCCTCCACAGGAGTCGATTGCGGTTCTGCTGCTTGATTCCGTTATAGACGTACTCCTTGGTACCGTCCCACACGTAGTATTGGGGAAACTCCCGGATCAGGGCGGCGGTGACCTTGGCGATGTCCCGGGCGGTCGTGTAGTGGTTGAGGTCCGGGAGTCCGGTGGCATTGGTGAAGTGGGAGTTGTTCATTCCCAGCCGCTTCGCCTCCTGGTTCATCAGGTCCGCGAAGGTCTGCTCGCTCCCAGCCACATGCTCGGCGAGCGCCACGCTCGCATCGTTCCCGGATTGGATGATCATGCCCTTGAGCAGATCCTCCATGCTCACCAGCTTGCCCACCTCCACGAACATCTTGGAGCCGCCCGTCTTCCAGGCGTTCTCGCTGATCAGGACCTGATCGGTCAGGCTCACCCGACCAGCCCCAAGTGCGCGGTAGATCACGTAGCCGGTCATGATCTTGGTGAGGCTCGCGGGCTCCAGTCGCTCGTCCGCCCGCGCCTCCGCGAGCGTTGCACCGGTGTTGAAATCGACCAGCAGGTAGCCCTTCGCCTCCAGCTCCGGCGGTGCCGGAACCGGGGCCTCGCCCATGGCGGTCCCAGGGGGCGGGGCGATTGCAGCGCCCGCGGCCGGGGTCGCAGGCAGCGCTGGGGGGGGAGATTCGCCCTGGGTGGCCATTGGGGTCGCCGCGGGGGGCTGTCCGCCGGGAGCCGTCGGGGTGCCTGCAGCCCACAAAGCGGACGTCAGGCAGGTCAGGAAACACGCGAGCAGAAGCTTGGATGAGGACTTCATGAGATGACCGGGAACAAGGCTGGCGGGCTTTGGGCCGCCGAATTCTAACCGCCCGAAGGGTCTTTGACACCCGTGGGGCGGCGCACCCCTGCGAGCGACGCGCCCAGGTGCCGGTTTGGCCCCCCGTCGCCGGGGGGCTGAATGCCGCGTCTAATTCACGACCCGACGCGACTCCCCGACTCCCAGACTCGCGAGCTTGGCCGACGCCTTACGCGCCTCGCCCTCGGAGCCGAAGGGGCCAACCCTGACCTTATACAGGGACGATCCCGGGGAGGCGGGGCTCTGGACCCGGACCTGTCCGGCTACATGGGGGGAAAGCCGCTTGCGCAATCGCTCGGCATTGCCCCGATCCCCGAAGGCGCCCACTTGCAGGTAGACGCCCTTGCCAGCGGCAACCTTGGGCGCATCCTTCTTGGCCGTCGCCGCAACCTTCGTACCGTCTGTCTTGCTTGCCACAGCGGTCTTGGCCCCATCCTTCTTGCCTGAGGCGGCGACCTTGGGGGAATCCTTCTTGGCCGCGGCAACCTTGACCGAGTCTTTGTCCTTTTTGACGGCGGCAACCTTGACTGCGTCCCTATCCGTTTTGTCCGCCGCCGAAACCCTAGGCGCGTCCTTCTTGGCCGTGGCGGCAACCGTTACGGTGCTCCGATCCTTCTTGTCCGCAGCGGCAATTTTGGCCGGGCCCCTATCCTTGTTGTCCAATGCAGCAACCTTAGGCGCATCTTTCTTCGCCGTGACGAAAGTCTTGGAGGCTGCCTTTCGGGCCGGGGGAGACACTTCGGGGACCTCTCTGCGTTCCGCAACGGCAAGCTCGCGGGCGTCGCTGACCGGAGCGGCCACCCGCTCGATCGGGGCGGAGACACGATCACTACGCTTCACGACGGCAAGCTCGGGTGCGTCGTTGACCGGAGCGGGCACCCCCTCGATGGGGGCGGACACACGAGGTGCGGACCGGACTGCGGGCTCGGCCCTGGCCGCCGGAGCCGGTGCC
>JBGSOR010000586.1:0-4282 GCA_041738985.1 Chromatiaceae bacterium
TCCCGGCCCTTGCCTGGGGCGGTGGGCTGCCGCGGCCGGCTCCAGCGGCTGACCCTGGGTATCGGGTCGCGGTGGTCGGCGCCGGGCTCGCCGGGCTGAACGCCGCCTATCGCCTCATGCACGCCGGCATCCAGGTTACCCTGTACGAGGCGAGCCAGCGGGTCGGGGGGCGCGTGCTCACCCTTACGGATGTCATGGGCGAGGGGCTGGTCACCGAGCTCGGGGGCGAGTTCATCAACTCGGACCACGCGGACATGATCCAGCTGGCCCGGGAACTGGGGCTCAAGGTCTATAACCGTGCCGAGTGTCCAGCCACCCGCACCTACCCCAGCGCCGCATTCTACTTCGGCGGCGCCCGGCGGACCCACGAGGAGCTGGCGCCCCTGCTGCAGCCCCTGGCCGCACGGATCGCCTCGGATGCAGCCCTCCTGGACCGGGAGCCGATGGCCTACCTGGATGCCTTCGACCGGCTCTCCGCCGCCGACTACCTCGATCGGCACGCCGATCTGATCCCCGATCCGATGGTCCGGGCGTTGCTCGAGGCAAGCATCCGCACCGAGTGCGGGGTCGAGCCCGACCAATCTTCTGCACTTCTGCTCCTCGCCAATCTGCCCACGGTGGACGGACAGGCGGTGGAGGTACTGGGCGCGAGCGACGAGGCCTATGCCATCCAGGGAGGCAATAGCCGTATCGTGGCTGGCCTGGCCGAGGCCCTGGGGGACCGGGTGCGTGTCGGTCGCCAACTGGTGTCTGTACGAGCCCCAGCCGGGGAGCGGGTAAAGCTGGGTTTCCAAGACGGGCCACCGGTCGTCGTCGATCAAGTCGTCCTCGCATTCCCTTTCAAGGTGTTGCGCCAGGTGGAGATCCAGGGGGACCTGCCTCGGATCCTGCGTCGTGCCATCGCCGAGCTGGAGCCGGGGCGCAATGAAAAGCTTCTGGTGGGCTTCTCCCGCCGAGCCTGGCACGGGGACGGCGGGTTCGCGGTAGAGGCTTGGACGGATCTCGGGTTTGCCGAGGTGTGGGACGCCACCCTGGACCCCAGCGGAGATCTCGCTGGCCGGAGCGACGGGGTGCTGTCCTTCTTCCAAGGTGGGGAAGAGGTCGCGGCGGCCGGGCAGGACCTCGACGCCCAGACCCGGGGTCGGACCTTCGTCGAGCGTCTTGACCGACCGGTGCCCGGGCTGCGTGCCGTCGCCACCGGACGCTATGTGGCGAGCGGTTGGACCGCGAGCCCCTATTCCCGGGGCGGCTACACCAACTTCAAGCCTGGCCAAATCAGCGCCTTCGCCGCACTCCGCTGGATCGACTCCGATGACCCCGCCGAGCGCCAGGAGGTCCGGGCCGACGCCCTGGTCTTTGCCGGAGAGCACTTGAGCGACGACTACTGGGGCTTTATGAACGGTGCCGCCCAGACTGGGCGCCTAGCAGCGGATTCGGTTCTGCGGTATGTCGCGGCGGGGCGGCACGGCTAGGCGCGCCGCCACACTGTCTCGCGTTGGATGGCCTCGGCGTCCCCGCAGTCACTGACCCGAGAGCACTACGCGGTTCTGCTCGTCGTCGATGGTGACCCGGAAGCGACCCAGGACGCTCATGCCGAGCAGCGAGTTGCCGCCGAGCCTGGAGTCGTCGATGAAGGCGGCCTCCACCCGCGGCACCCGCTGGTCGCCCAGCCACAGGGCGGCGAGGGTGCCGAGCTTCGCTTCGACTGCGCCGTTGGCGGTCTGGACACGCTGGGAGCGCAAGGCTCCAGGCCGGATGCCGAGCTGGGAGATCAGGGAAGCGGGTAGCACCACGAAATCGGCGCCGGTGTCGAGCAGCAGGACCCGCGGGACGCGCTGGCCGTTGTCCCCCTCAAGGGTCAAGGCGAGGGCGTGAGACGTCCCCTTCCGCTGGCTCTCCAGTACGATCTCGGCCTTTGTCTCCGGCTCCGTCGGGGGCGGGTCCGACTGTGGGGCCTCCTCGGTGGCAGCAGGGGGGGGGGCGGAGTAGGGTGCCTTGGCCCCGAGGATGAGCACGCGCTCGACCCCCTGCGGTCCCTGTACGATCACGTAGTCGAATCCCTCGAGCAGGGTATTCAGGCGGGGCAACAGGTCGACGCCGTCGGCACGGCCCTGGGCCTGCCGGGTCGCATCGAGGTGTTCCCGATCCATCTGGAATCCGTACTGCGCCATCAGGCTCTCGAGCTCCGCGGCGACCTCGACCTGGGTCTCGGCCCAGGCCGCGTCGGCTGTCCCAAGAAGGAGGGCGAAGGCGATGGGGAATCGGGTGTAGCCAGGTCTCATAGGCGGCGGGGCTTAGGCCGGGTGCGTTGGTGGATCGCGGCGGCTCAAGGCTTGGAGACGGTCTCGCTGGACATCCTCTTGCCGACGGGGTTGACGGTGGCGTGCCATCGCTGAGCCTTGCCCCAAGGATAACCACCTGCGCGTGATGTGGCGCGAAAAATGTCCTTGGTAGCTCGGGGGGCGGCCTGGCCTAAGTCCTTGGCGCCCGCCGCCCGCCCCGGTATCGTGCGGCGCTCGTCCTCGACCGCTTGCGAACCGCCCGGGAGTGCCCATCGATGTCCGAGGATCTCGCCGCTCCGGAGCTGACCCCGGTCTTTGGATCTACCCCGGAAACGGAGACCCGGAATCGTCCAGGATTCGGCGGCCGGCGTCGTGATCGGGCGACGGCCGAGCGGCCGATTCAATGGCCTCGTCCCCGCCGAGCGCGGGTGGCGGCCTTGTTGTTAGCCTGTTATCTGGCCGCTAGCCCTTGGGCAGGCGGCCAGCTCGGGCCCGGGGTCTTGGCGGCCGGCTGGCTGGCACGGACCCCGAGTCGGACCTGCCGCGTGGATCGGGTCTTCGACGGGGACTCGCTTCGACTCATCTGCGCCGGAGAGGTCAAAGAGGTACGCCTGTATTGCATCGACGCCCCGGAGCGGGATCAGGTACCCTGGGCCAAGCAGTCCCGGCGCCATCTCCGGGAGATCGCCGCTGGCGACCTGGAGCTGGTCGAGCGGGACCTGGACCGGTTCGGGCGGGTGGTAGGGGATCTCTATGCCCTCAAGCCGGAGCGACGGCTGCTCAATCTGGTCCAGGTGGAGGCTGGACAGGCCGCGGTCTATGAGCGCTATTGCACGGACGGCCGCTTTCTGCACGCCGAGCGCAAGGCACGGGCGGCCCGCCTCGGGATCTGGTCCAGACCCGGGGCCCAGCAGACTCCCTGGACCTTCCGCCGTAGCCACCCCCGTTGAGCCCGGCGGCCCCGCGATCCCGTTTTGGCTGGTCCGTCGATCGCCAATCTGCCCGGAGACGCTTCGCTCTCATGTTGTGGAAGATCCTACTGACGGCGGGCCTGATCTTTGGCGCCTATCTCACCCTGAGGTCGCGTCTGCGCGGCCCGGCGACGGACCGGGATAAGGCGCCTTCGCCGTCGCCTTCGGTGCCGATCGGGGGAGTCGCGAAGGGTCTGGCCCTCGCGGTGCTTGTGGTCATGGCCCTGGGCTCGGGCTGGTATCTATGGCGCGACTGGGAGCAAGGAAACCGGGTCATGCAGGTCCAGGTGGTCAACGCCGCCACCGGGGCCGTCGTCCCTTACGAGGCGCGCCGCCGGGACATCGAAGGACGCGTCGTCCGGACCCTGGACGGTCGGGAGATCCGGCTCGCGGACGTGGAGCGCATGATCCTCACGGAGTCCAGTCGAAACCGCTGAGCCCCCGGTCGAGCGGCCCCAGTTGCCTCAGCCGGGGCCGGTGCCGCCCCACGGGTGCAGTCGCTCGACCCCGATCGAGATCCGCTCGGGGGTTGCCGGCGGGTCGAAGTCGCCGACCAGTGAGTCGGACATCTGGAGGCGATCGCCCGATCTAAAGCGCGCCATTGGGGCGCAAGGGTGCCGGCCGCCCGGTCGGAGTGCGTCCCCGCCTGCGCGCGTGATCGAAAACCACTAACGGCCGATCGGCGCAATCGGGGAAAATCCGATTCTTCCCGGCCGATCTCTTCCAGCGCCGCGCAGGTGTCTGGTGTTCCCGCGCTCCCGACCCAACCTCGGGCGCACGATCCGAGCCCTTTCTGCAACCCCGAAGCAGTCTCCCTATGCCGCGGCGCATCCTCTCGTTACTCATTGCGATTCTGATCCTTGGCCTTGGCGTGGGCGGCTTCATGCTCCTCAAGGCGACCCGGCCCAAGCCACCGGCGGTGGCCCACCAGGAGCGGGTCTGGCGGGTGGAGACCCGGGGGGTGACCCCCGCGGACCACCGCCCGGTGCTGGCCCTGTTCGGGCGGGTGGAGGCACCGGATCGGGTGCG
>JBGSOR010000506.1:0-12244 GCA_041738985.1 Chromatiaceae bacterium
GCCAGCCGCCAGCCGCCAGTCGCTTGGCCTGAGGTCCCAGCGCCCGGGGCGCAGCGAAACGCACGGGAGGCGCCGGAAGTCGGCTCGCGGCTGGCGGCTGTTGCCTCACTTGTCCCTAAACAGGGACCACACCGCCCGGAAGTGCTCCAGCGACGAGTCGCCGATCCACTCGAATCCCACGGACTCGGTACAGACCACCTGGATGCCGCATTGGCGCATCCGGTCGAGCACATTGGCCTTGCAGATCGAGCGGCGGGAGATGATGGCGTCTGCCGGCACAAAGACCTGATAGCCCCAGCGCAGCAGCCCGGAGACCGTCTGCGAGATGCAGATGTGGGCCTCCATGCCAACCACGATCAACTGCCGACGCTCCGGATGGGCGGAGATATTACGCTCGAACCCAGGCGCGGTGCAGCAGGAGAAGGCCGTCTTCTCCGTGGGCTCGGACCCCTCTGGCATGTTGCAGCGGATGGACTCGATCAAAGGCCCCAAGCCCTTGGGGTTGTGCTCGGTAGCGATGACCGGGATGCCCAAGATCTTGGCCGCGGCGATCAGTCGGTTGATGTTCTCGGTGACCAGGTCCAACTCGTCCATCGGCATGGCGGCAGCAAGCCGCTCTTGGGCGTCGATGATGAGGAGCTGGGAAAAGTCTCGGTTGCAGAGCGGCATCGGTGCCTGATGAATGCTCAAGGGTTGTCCTCCGATCGTTGTGACTACTTCAGGCGCATCGCGCCAAGCCCACCGGCTCCGCCATGTCGCAGGGGGCACAACGGCGATGCGGGGGCGAGTGTGCGCCGACAGAAGCGCCGAGATCAAGGAAACGCTTAAATACCCTGGGGGGAGGCGTCCGACCTCAATCGGCGGGCATCCGAGGGTCCAGGTCGCACGCCAAGACGGTCAGACCCCCTTCCAGGGTTGCGGCGCCCGACCCTTGGGGATGGATCGGCGCCGTCCGCGGGCTAGAAGACGAAGGACTGGACCTCGGGGCAGTTGGCGAGCCGGGGGACACTGGTCTCGAACAGGGATGTACGCCGGAAGTCGGAGCCGCCGATACGGATGACGAGCTTAACCTCCATGGCGGGATCTTGCCCAACCGCGCAAACGAGCCGCCCGCCGGGCGCCAGCTGCGCCTCCAGTCCCGTAAGCATCCCGATCTCGGGCACCGAGCCGGTGATGGCGATCGCGTCGAAGGGGGCACCGGGAACGGACTCGGCGAGCCCGTCCATTGCCCGGATCTCCACCCGGTAGAGCCCCAGGGCCGCTAGCCGCTCCCTGGCCGACTGCGCGAGCGCAGGGTCGATCTCTACGCCGACGACCCGGTCCGCCAGGTGCCCGAGACAGGCGGCCACATAGCCGGTGCCGGCACCCACCACCAATGCCTTGTCCTGAGGGGCCGCAGCCAGCGCCTGGAGCATCCGGGCGACCGCCTTGGGGGCGAGCATGACATGCGAATCGCCGATGGGGACCTCGATGTCCGCATAGGCCAGACCCCGATAGGCATCGGGCACGAAAAGCTCGCGCGGGATCTCCTCCATGGCATCCAGGACGCGCTGGTCCAGCACCCCCCAAGGTCGAATCTGCTGCGCGATCATGTTGAAGCGGGCGCGGGCGTTCTCGGTATCCAAGCCTTGAGTCCTCTGTCGTTGTGATCGTTCGGGTATCGCGGGCGCGCGCAAGGCTACGGATTTTGGTCTGGACTCGCAAGCCGCAGCCATGTCGACATCCGCCGCGGACGCTTACCGAGCGCCGGCCCAGGCGACGCGCGGCGGGCTGGAGCCATCGCGAAACAAGATTCCTATAAATCAGACGGGGTTTGACCTAAAATCCCACCCGATCGCGGCACCCGGAAATAGCAACGAAAGTCTATGCGACGACCTTGGCCGATCGAAGGGGTCGAGCTCCCGCCCGGTAAACCGCCTGTCCGCCGCGATCGTCAAAACTTCCAAAATTTCACGAACTTCACTCTTGCGGAGGTATTCATGCCCCTAATGACCCGTTCCATCGCCGAGATGATCGGTACCTTCTGGCTCGTGCTGGGCGGCTGCGGCGCCGCCGTGCTCGCGGCCGGCTTCATGCATACGATCGACGGCACCCCGGTCCATCTCGGCATCGGTCTGCTCGGGGTCTCGTTCGCGTTCGGTCTGACGGTGCTGACCATGGCCTATGCGATTGGCCACATCTCCGGTTGTCATCTGAACCCGGCGGTGACCGTGGGCCTGGCGGTGGGTGGGCGCTTCCCCTTTGCGGATGTCCCGATGTACATCGTCTTCCAGACCCTCGGGGCCATCCTGGCGGCCCTCCTGATACTGCTGATCGCAAACGGCAGCGGGGACTTCCCACTGGGCGCCGGCAGTCTGGCGGTGAACGGCTATGGCGAGCTGTCGCCCGGCAAGTACAACATGATGACCGGCTTCATCGTCGAGGTGGTCATGACTTTCATGTTCCTCTTCATCATCCTGGGCTGCACCGACAAGCGCGGCATCGGCACCCACGCGGGCCTGGCCATCGGTCTGGCCCTGACCCTGATCCATCTGATCTCCATCCCGGTGACCAACACCTCCGTGAACCCCGCCCGCAGCACCGGTCCGGCCCTGGTGCTGGCCCTCAATGGCCAGGGCCTGGCCCTGAGCCAACTGTGGATGTTCTGGGTCGCGCCCCTGATCGGCGGCGCGATCGCGGGACTGGTCTACCGCCTGTTCGAGACCCACGAGTCGAAATAACGCCAACCCAGGCGGGGGCCAGCCCCCGCCGCTCTATCCTCGGCCCTAGCCACTCGCCACTCGCCACTTCCCCCTCGCCACTCGCAACTCGCCACTTCCCCTTAGACCAATACCAGATTGTCCCGGTGGATCAGCTCTTCCTCGTCCAGGTACCCCAGGATGGACTCGAAGCGACTGCTGGGCTCGCCCTTGATTCGCCCCGTCTCTTGGACATCGTAATTGATGAGACCGCGGGCCACCTCCCTGCCCTGCTCGTCCACGCAAGCCACCACTTCGCCGCGATCGAAGGCGCCCTGGACCGCCTTGACCCCCACCGCGAGCAGGCTAGTGCCATTCTCCCGTAGCGCCCTAACCGCGCCGGCATCCAAGATCAGGCGCCCGCGCGCCTGGAGATGCCCCGCGAGCCACTGCTTGCGCGCGGCCTGGGCCTCTTGAACAGGCACCAGAAGTGTGCCCACGGACTCTCCCAAACCGATCCTCCTGAGCACTCCCTCACCGCCCCCCGGGGCGATCACGGTCGGCGTGCCGGAGCGGGCGGCGAGCCGAGCCGCGCGCACCTTAGTGACCATGCCGCCCGTGCCCAGTCCGGTCAGACTGCCGCCCGCCACCGCATCCAACTGGGGGTCGTCCACCCGGGTCCGCTCGATCAGACACGCCTGGGGGTTGAGACGCGGGTCGCAGTCGAACAGGCCGTCCTGGTCGGTCAGCAGGATCAGCAGGTCCGCCTCGATCAGGTTCGCCACCAAGGCTGCCAAGGTGTCGTTGTCCCCAAAGCGCAGCTCGTCGGTAGCAACCGTGTCGTTCTCGTTGACGACCGGTATCACGCCCAGGCGCAGCAGGGTGCGCAGCGTGCTGCGGGCGTTGAGATAACGGGGACGATCGGCCAGGTCGTCGCGGGTGAGCAGGATCTGGGCAGTGTGTAGGCCGTGAGTCTCGAAACAGGCCTCGTAGGCGCGCACCAGCCCCATCTGGCCGATGGCTGCGGCCGCCTGGAGCTCGTGCAATGCCTTGGGCCGGCGCTGCCACTTCATGCGCACCATGCCCTCGGCAACGGCGCCGGACGACACCAGCACGACCTCGGCCCCGGCCTTGCGGCGTGCCGCGATCTGCTCCACCCAGGGCATGAGCCTGGAGCGCTCCAGGCCCTGTCCGTTGCGGGTCAGGAGCGCACTGCCGATCTTGACGACCCAGCGGCGGGTGTGGGGAATGGTCTCGCGGGAGATCAACCGACAGCCTCCTATTCGGCGCGATCGAGCGGATGCCAGTCCGGGGCGTCGGGCTCGTCCGCAGGCTTAGCCTCACCGGACTCGATCTTGATGCGCTCCAATCGGCGCATCAGGTCTTCCATGAGCTGAGCGGTCCCGGAGCCGGTGAGCGCGGAGACCTCGTAGACGGGTCCCGACCAGCCCAGGTCCGTCAGTACTTGGGTGCGGCGCTGCACCAGGTCATCCTCAAGCAACAGATCGCACTTGTTGAGCACGAGCCAGCGCTCCTTGTCCGCCAGATCCCCGCCGTAGGCCGCCAGCTCCGACTCGATCTTGCGCACCTGATCCGCCGGATCCTGGGACTCGTCTAAGGGGGCGATATCCACCAAATGCAACAGCAGCCGGGTGCGCGCCAGGTGCTTCAGGAACTGGATACCGAGCCCCGCACCCTCGGCCGCACCCTCGATCACGCCGGGAATATCCGCAATGACGAAGCTGCGGTTACGCCCCAGGCGCACCACGCCCAGGTTGGGATAGAGGGTCGTGAAGGGATAGTCCGCGACCTTGGGCCGGGCACTGGACACCTGTCGGATGAGGGACGACTTGCCCGCGTTGGGGAAGCCCAGCAGACCCACGTCCGCAAGCAGGATGAGCTCCAGCCGCAGGTCCCGACGCTCCCCAGGGGTACCCGGCGAGAACTGGCGCGGCGCGCGGTTGGTGCTCGACTTGTAGCGGGCGTTGCCAATACCGTGAAAGCCGCCTTTGGCGATGAGGAGCCGCTCGCCATTGTGCAAGAGCTCGCCCAGGGGCTCACCGGTCTCCTCGTCGAAGATCCGGGTGCCGACCGGGACGCGAACAATCAGGTCCTGGCCGCTCCGCCCGCGCATATCTTTGCCCATCCCGTTCTTGCCGCGCTCGGCGCGGTGGATGCGCTGAAAACGGAAATCCACCAGGGTGTTGAGGTTGGTATCGGCGACCAGGTGGACACTGCCGCCGTCGCCCCCGTCGCCCCCGTCGGGACCGCCGAAGGGGATATACTTCTCGCGTCGGAAGCTCACGCAGCCGCTGCCGCCGTCGCCGGCCTCGACCCGGATGGTTGCCTCGTCGACGAATTTCATTGGGATATCCGCAGAGCCCGAATGGAAGAAAACGGGCTTAAATGCAAAAAGCCCCGTCCGGGGGACGGGGCTCTTGGGGGACGCGACGCCGCGGAGACGCCCGAGACCTGGTGCCCTCGCAGCAGGGTGGGATCAGGCGGTCTCGGCGGTGTCGACCGTGACGTACTTGCGGTTCTTGGGCCCCTTGATCAGGAAACGCACCTTCCCGTCCTTCAGGGCGAACAGGGTGTGATCCTTGCCGAGACCCACGTTCACGCCGTTGTGCACTGCGGTGCCCCGCTGACGCACGATGATGCTGCCCGCCGTGACGGTCTGGCCGCCGTAAGCCTTCACGCCGAGCCGCTTGGACTCCGAATCGCGACCGTTGCGCGAGCTGCCGCCTGCCTTTTTGTGTGCCATGGATGTCTCCCGATCAGCCCGCGCCGATCCCGGTAATCTTAAGCTCGGTGAACCACTGGCGGTGACCCTGACGCTTCAAATGATGCTTGCGCCGACGGAACTTCACGATCAGCACCTTTTTCGCGCGCCCGTGGGACTTGACGGTGGCCATCACCTTCATACCTTCGACGTAGGGCTTGCCAATCTTGACCTCGTCGCCGTCGGCGACCATGAGGACCCGATCGAGCTCCACGCTAGCGCCTTCTTCGGCCGGGAGCTTCTCGACCTTCAGCGTGTCCCCTTCCGAGACCCGGTACTGCTTGCCACCGGTTTGAATCACCGCGTACATATCTATAAGTCCCCGGATAAATAGCGAAGCCCGACGCTCCCCGCCGGATGAAAGACCCACAAGCGTACCTGCGTGGATGCATGGCGTCAACCGTCAAGAGCCCGAAATCGGCCGTTTCGCCTAGGCCAGGTCCTCTTCCGGGCCTGTTTGGGGACCGCGCAAGACCTACGGCTTGACAGTCCCGTGACCGGCACCTAGCATCCGCGGCCACCCTTCGACCCGCCTCCCCATCCGCATGGACCTCTCCGCGATTCGGCTGCCTGTCGCCCACGATAAGGAAGCCGTAGACGAACTGATCATCCGCCGACTGCGCTCCGATGTGGCGCTGATCAACCAGATCGGCCACTACATCGTGGGAAGCGGGGGCAAGCGCCTGCGACCGTTGGCAGTCTTGCTCGCCGCCCGCGCCTGCGGCTACGAGGGCCAGCAGCATATCGACTTGGCCGCGGTGGTGGAGCTGATTCACACCGCGACCCTGCTTCACGACGACGTCGTGGACGGATCCGAGCTCCGCCGCAACCGCGAAACGGCCAATGCAGTCTGGGGTAACGAAGCGAGCGTCCTGGTGGGCGACTTCCTCTACTCGCGCGCTTTCGAGATGATGGTGGACGTGGGCAGCATGCGGGTCATGGAGATCCTGGCCCACGCCACCAACCGCATTGCCGAAGGCGAGGTCCTTCAGCTCCTCAACACCAAGGATCCTGACACCAACCAGGGCCGCTACATGGAAGTCATCGTGCGTAAGACCGCCACGCTCTTCGAGGCCGGGACCCGTCTCGGTGCGGTGCTCGCGGGCACCCCGCGGACAACCGAGGAGTCCATGGCCGATTACGGCCGGAATCTTGGGATTGCCTTCCAACTGATCGACGACGCCCTGGACTACAGCGCAGACAACGCGGAGCTGGGCAAGAACGTGGGCGACGATCTGGACGAGGGCAAGCCCACATTGCCCGTCCTGCGCGCCATGGAGGTCGGTACCCCGGCCCAGCGCCAACTCCTGCGCGATGCAATTGCTCAGGGCGGACGCGAGCGCATCGACCAGGTGATCGCCGCGATTGCCTCGACCGATGCAATTACCTATACTACCCAGCTTGCGCGGGATTATGCGCAGCGGGCCAAAGATGCGCTCGCCGTCCTGACTCCCTCGGACACCAGCGATGCGTTAGCCACATTGGCCGATTTCGCGGTGAGTCGGAGCTACTAGCTAGCTGGAGAGTGGCGATAATCCGCACGTAGCGATTTCCGGGAGCCGACCCCTTCCGCACGGCTCCAACCTTTCACTCGGGGTGTAGCTCAGCTTGGTAGAGCGCTGTCTTCGGGAGGCAGAAGTCGCAGGTTCAAATCCTGTCACCCCGACCAAGTTCCACCTTTCTACAGCAAAGTTGACCTTTGGAAGCACTATCGTAGGCCGTTAGCGCTGGCAGTCCGGGACGCAGCCGAGTAGTCCGTGCCACGTGGCTCTGGAACCTTTCGACTCCTTCCAGCTGCTCGTTTTAGGTTAAACGGGCCTACTGGATCCGACGAAATTTGCCCGCAAGGCGCAAGCGCAATGGAACGTTCACGGCGACGGTTCGTGTCGTCGGGCCAGACGGGCCCTCCGCCGTCAGGGTGAAGGTGGTCGTCTCTGAAACCCGGACCTGTACCGATCCGCTGGTCGAGACAGCGCCCGGATACGGCATAATACTCGCCGAGGTCGCCGCTGTCGTTGCCCAATCGAGCGTGACCGTCGCCCCCGGTGTCGCCGTCGTGGGCATCGCGGTGAATCGATCGATCTGCACCGAGGGGCGGACACCGTTATCGATCCATGCGGTCGGGAAGAAATTGGCTTGACTGTCGGACGTGATCCTCACCCAATCGGTAACAGCCGTGAAGCCGCTGTCCACCTTGCCGAAGTACACATCGACCTGAGGTCCTCCCGCGCCGATGTTGTTCCCGCCCATCGGGCCGATGCTGTAAGGCCCTGTCAGCACGATGAACTGCGGGTGGTTCGAAAACTTCGGGTGGTAGATCTCCCAACCGTCGATGCCCGGAGCGGAATTCAAGGTCACCATCCGCTTGGCGCCCGTCGGCGAATCCCAGACGAGCCAGTTACGGTGCGCGTCGTCGAACACGGCAAACCGATAGGTCGAATCGGGAGTCAAACTGGCCCAGCAGCCTTGTTGGTAGCACCCGTTACTGCTCGCATAGAACTCGCCGCGGCCACCCCCGCGGTAATCGGGAGCGATCACACCGGTGGTCTTCCAGGGCCAG
The DNA here is from genome assembly GCA_041738985.1 of Chromatiaceae bacterium. Lineage (GTDB taxonomy): Bacteria > Pseudomonadota > Gammaproteobacteria > Chromatiales > Chromatiaceae > Thiodictyon. The sequence continues at coordinate 8,021 of JBGSOR010000506.1, forward strand.
CTGCCACCGATTCGCTTACCGTCCGACGAGATGGAGCCCCAGAGCATATTGGTCTGACTGCCTTGCCAGACCAGCTCGACCTCTCGCGGATTGTTGAGATTCAGCCGTTTGATCCTCCGCGAGGAATTGTCCCCGTCAAATCGGTCCTGGAAATAGACCCACTCCTTTCCGGAGGAAGGATCTCGCCACACCGCACCGGCAAACCCCGCGGCTAGGGTTTCGCGACCCGAGCCATCCCAGCGCACGACATCGATCCTGCGGTCCACGCGATCGGAAAAGACGATTCGACTGCCATCCGCGGTAATCAGCGGTTTCGTGTAGTCGTCAAGCGTGTCCAGAAGGACGCGAATCGTGTCGTCGGCGCTGTCGTAGGTAACGAGCTGAAAGACGTTCGCTTTACCGAACGGGTGATTTCCCTCGGCATTTGCCTCGCGTGTCCACGCCATCTTGACCCGCTTGCCGCCGGTGAGATCCGTAAACGTTTCAGACAGTCCTGCAGCAGTCTGCATCGAATCCGGTGTCGCTAGAGTCATAAGCCCATAAAATTGTGTCACTTATGGCATGGATTAGGCCGGATGCTACTGGAAGCCGAGACCACATGACAACAAGTCTGCGGCGCAATCCGACATAAGGCGGTAACACGAACGAGCTGGCGAGACCGGCTCTTCCGGGATGTGTAAAGTGGACCCCGAAAATCGGACACAAATTCAAGCTCGCGCCGAAAAAAGTCCGGGCTGAGCCTGTAAGCGTGCGGCGGGCGTTTGATCAAGCGGGCGCCGCCGCCCGGGTCGCCGCCCTTGGCGGTCAGCCGGGAGTGTGCGCTGGCGGGGGTGACGCGCGCGTGGGCGTATACGCCGCGCCACGAGGAAGCCTTGGTCGGAGCTGGACCTGACGCGCGTGCGACTGATATACGATACGTGTCCGCTCCGGCCGTTCTTCGGCAGTCGGCGCATGGTGAGATACATTAAGGACCAGGGCCGTACGGTCAACCGTCTCACAACGGCGCCAGTTCTTTTGGCCGCTACTGCCCCCTTCTTTCGATCAGCGGGCCGCTCTCTCATGTCGCGCCGCAGACCATGTACGTTTAAGAGTCAAGAGCCTTCCGAGCTCCTCTGGCTCCTGGCGCGGACGTGGACTAGACGCTACGGAAGAACCTCGCTATGTACGATACGGAATCCCTCGGATGCCGAGGACCGCCTTATAGTGAAACGATTCCGTATCGATTCAGACGCATCCAGCCAGGTATCCACCGTGGCGACGACATCCCCCGATTCGAGTACCTGCAAATCGATGACTTCGAAATCGCTTCCGGCGTATGATCTGACGAGCTCCAGTCCGTACTCGGGATTCTGCGTGAGACTCGCGCGATCCGCACCGAGCTCGCCTCCTAATACCTCCCGAAGAAGGGCCACGTTGCCGGTCTGGAGCGCGCTGAAGTAACTTTGGAGAAGCCCTTGCGCCTCTTCGCGAAGTTGGGACGTCTCGCTGCTGCTCACCCCCAGACTCACCAGGAACAAGCCCGCCACCACCCAGTTTCGGAGGCGCCTATTGCTGTCCCAGATTCGGGAACGCCAGACCCTATTCGGGCTTTTCGACGACGATGACCACATAATTGCTACTCGCTCCCGTGGTGAGGCCATTATTTCCGCCGAGCGCGATCCTGACCGTGCCGCTCGGAACGTAGACCGGTTTGCGGTAGAGCCTCAAGCTCGGCGCACTGGGATTGCTCGTGCCGACCGCCTTTCCGGTGTCGACGAATCCGCTCAACCAACCGGGAAGAGAAGTTGCATTCGCATCATAGGCAACGTAGACATCGGCGTTTCTATCGACGTCGAAGGTCACATAGCTCGGAGCTTCTCCGTTACGGTCGGCATTTGCTGTCATAATCCAACGACCCTCCGCCAGGATCGCTGGGATACTTCCCAGGGTAAAACTCTGATCGATGTAATAGTTATTCCCGAGCCCAAGCAAATTCTGCTGCGCGAGCTTTCCCGTCGATAGGCTGAGATTGCGCAGTAAAAATGGCACTGCCCGCTGCGCCGCGGGGCTCAGGGCATTGAGCCACAAGTATGACATCACACGATAGCCGAGGCCGTTAGGATGCAGCGTATCCGAGAACAGGCTCCGGTACAGCGCTGTCTTGCTTGGCATGAAGAACGTGAAGAAGTCGGGACCCAGAGCAATGCCCGTAACCTCGTTCTCAAGCACAGTAATGTACTCGCGGATACGATTATTCGTCGCAGACGTATAAGGAGACGTCGAATTGAATGCCGGCGGCGGCAAGGCCACCAAGGGCTCTATTCCCGAAGCGACGAGCTTGTCAACTAACGCCTGCATATTCTGCTTAAAAGTACCGTTACAGCTCGTACCATTGCAACCAAGCCCGGACGGAATCAGCGCGAGCGCATCGTTAGTACCAAGCTGCACGAGGGCGGTATCCATACCGGCATGGCGGCCCTTGATGGAGTCGACACGCAGGAACGCGGCCTTATAGCTCGTGTCCCCGCCAATGCCCTCATTGAATACCAGATTGGTGGGCGCGGGGCTCGTTTGATCGAGCAGGTCGGTTAGAAACCCCTCGTATCCCTGAAATCCAACGACCCGACGCAGCGTGGAAGAGTTGTCTCCAGAAAAAGAATCCCCGGTACCGTTGGTAATGCTGTCACCGATGCCAACGAAGTATTCTCCGCCTACACCGACCACCGGGTTGGTATCTCGCGCGACCTCGATGCCCGCCCCATTACGCAATATGGCGACGACCTCGTAGTTACCGCCCGTCAGAGCCGCAAAGTCAACCGCATAGGGTGGCGCTGCATCAACGGTTCGCTTGGAACCATTGAGGCTGAACTCCACCGTGGCATCCACTGGGGCGTTCAAGGCAATGGCGCTCGCCCGAATCGAAGACTCCGAGCGTGTCAGATAAGCGAGGGGGGAGCTCAATACGATCATCGGCGCCGACGAGGGGGGATCGATGCGTACGTTATCGAAACGGGCACGATCCTGCGTGTAAAGAGCGACCGAACCGCTAACATGGCTGTCGTCGGCTAGGGCGAACACCGGCTCACCACTCCGCCAAACAATAATTTGCGGGCCACGCACTTCGACCTCAAGAGTCAGCACCTCGCCTCGGCGATAGCCGCGGGAATCCGTGCGCAGTGGGGTGTAAATACCATTAACACGCTTTTCGAGCCGTGTGAACCCGTAGCGAGAATTGATACTCAGCCGGTAGAAGTTGCCGGCATCGCGGTATCGAAAGAGGATGCCGATGTCATCGGCCGTTCCGACGGCGAGGTACTCCGCATCAACACGGAAGCGATAGTCCCGCAACCCAATTCCCCCGCCCAAATAAGCATAGGAGCCGAGTTGAAAACTCTGGTCGTATGACTGCGTAGACCGAATGGGCACGTTCTGCCTCACACTGCCTCCGACCACGGTCCAATCGGATCGGGTGCTCGTTTGATCAAGAACGAACCAACCACTCATGTCGCCATCCGAAAAGTCGTCGGTGAAGGGCAACGTCTCACCGGCTCCCCCTGCCCCCTGCAGGGTTGCCGCCCCAAGGATGATGTTCCCGCTGACGGTCTCTTGCAGGTACTTCAACGTGAGGGTCTGCCCAGCGCTGGCGGCGCGGTAGCTGATCTCAAAGCGGTTGTCATATGGACCGCTCAGGTTCCCAATCGTCTGACGGATAGCCGGAGCACTGCTATCACTGAGCGACACCTCCAGGCGTCCCCGGGAACGGGCTCCTCCCAGATAGACCGTCAGCGTGCGTTCGCTGGTGTCGGCCGGTACGGCAAACTGGAAGCCCCTGCCAACGTACGCAGAGCTGTCCGTCTTCCCCGTGGTGTCCCCTTGGGCCAAGAATGTCCGCGTAGACGCGCTGGCGGTTGGCGTGCCATCGGCCCAGACCCACGTCATGCGGGTACTCGGGGCCTTGGTCCAGGACACCGCAGAGCCCCCGACTTGCAACAGGCTTCCAATCTGCGGCGTCACGCCGCTCTTGCGGTTGACGCTGGTGGCGCTGGCGAGACCCCAGTGGACCCAGTCGGCGCTGCCCTCGGCGCTGAGATCGAAGGTGCTGCTCGGCGGCGGGGTGGCGATCGACGCATCGAGTCGAGCGCCGCTGGGGGACGCCTCCACGGCGATCCAAAAGGTGCGACTCGCCGTAAGGGCAGCACCGTCGGTGGCGGTGACCGTCACCGCGTAGGGACTGGCCGTAACGTC
>JBGSOR010000521.1:0-9069 GCA_041738985.1 Chromatiaceae bacterium
TCGCGGACCGCGCTTCTGGCCACCGGGGTTTTGGCGGTCCTGCTCGCGGCACTCGCCGCACGGTGGCTGGCCCAGCGCACGACCCGGCCCCTGGGCCTGCTGGTGGAGCGGCTGGGGGCTATCGCGGAAGGACGCTACGAGCAAGTCGCCCCGGTTTCCCAAGACCGGGAGATCCTGGCCGTCGCACAAGCCGTCAACCGCATGCTGAACGATCTGGATGTCCGCCACCGCCACCTGGTGCAGTCGGAGAAGCTTGCATCCCTGGGGACCCTTGTTTCCGGGGTCGCGCACGAGCTCAACAACCCGCTCTCCAATGTCTCCAGCTCCTGCCAGATCCTGGCCGAGGAGCTGGAGCGGACCGCACTCCCTGCGGGGCTGGCCGAGGGCCTGCGGCAATGGCTGGACCAGATCGACACCGAAACCGAGCGCGCCCGGATCATCGTCCGGACCCTGCTCGACTTCAGCCGGGAGGGGGACTTCAGAAAGCAGCCGGTGAACCTGCGTGCCCTAACGGAGCAGACCCTGCGGCTTGTCCCGCGTCGGGCAGACGAGGCGTCCGTTCAGGTTCGGATCCCGGAGGACCTGGCGGTGAGCGCAGACCCCCAGCGTCTCCAGCAGGTGCTCGTCAACCTGATCGGCAATGCACTGGATTCCGACCCCGGCCCTTCGGCAAAGCAAACCGCCCGGCGCCCGACTCAGGTCCGGGTGTGGGCGCAACGACAGGAGGCCGAGGGGTTCCATCTCCCGGGCCACAGTGTCTGCGGACGCTCCGGGGTCCCCCAGACCGCGACCGGCCAGTTGGTCCTGATCGGTGTGGAAGACAACGGCCCCGGGATCCCCGAGGCCGTTCTGCCCCGGGTCTTCGACCCTTTCTTTACCACCAAAGATGTGGGCCGCGGCTCAGGGCTGGGACTCTATGTGAGCCAGGAGATCGTCCACCAGCATGGGGGCTGCATCGGGGTCGAGAGCCCGCCAGGCCAGGGCGCGCGCTTCCTCGTCGCGCTGCCCGACGAGGCGATGGAGCCCCACCCCGCAACGATGCTCGGGCCGCGTAGCGCACCCAAGAAGGACGAGGCTTGAATATGGATCCGACAACCCAGGCCCCGCGCATCCTCGCCGTCGACGACGAGCGGATCGCGCTCAAGAACCTGGTCCATGTCCTGCGCGGAGAGGGCTACCTGGTCGAAGGCGTCCAGAGCGGCGGCGCAGCGCTCAAGGCCCTCGCCGGCGGGGAATACGATCTGGTGGTCACGGATCTCCGCATGGAGCAGGTAGACGGCTTCGCCATCCTGCGCCACTGCCGGGAGCGTTGCCCGGACACCCGGGTCATCGTCATCACCGGCCATGCGACGGTCTCGTCCGCCGTGGACGCCATGAAAGAAGGCGCCTTCCACTACGTCGCCAAGCCCTTTCGGCTGGACGAGGTCCGCCATGTGGTGCGGGAGGCGCTGGAGCAGACCCGACTGAGGCGCGAAAACCGGGCGTTGCGCGAGCGGGTCGAGGCACAGTCCGACCCGGCCCGGCCCGTCACCCAGGACCCGGCGCTGCTCAAGCTCCTGGAGACCGCCCGACAGGTCGCCCCCACCGGCTGCAACGTCGTCCTCACCGGGGCCAGTGGCACCGGCAAGGAGCTCCTCGCCCGCTACCTGCACGCGCACGGCGGACGTGCCGCCGGACCTTTCGTAGCCATCAACTGCGGGGCCTTAAGCGAAGAGCTCCTGGCCAACGAGCTTTTCGGCCACGAGCGCGGTGCCTATACCGGCGCCACCGAAGGCCGCGCCGGACTGGTGGAGGCGGCACAGGGTGGGACCCTATTCCTGGACGAGGTGACCGAGATGTCGCTCGGCATGCAGGTCAAGCTCCTGCGGGTGATCCAGGAAGGCGAGGTCCTGCGCCTGGGGAGCACCCGCACCCGCCCGGTGGATGTGCGCTTCATCGCCGCCACCAACCGGGACCTGCCGGAGGCGGTCGCCAGCGGCCGCTTCCGCCAGGACCTCTATTACCGGCTGAACGTCATGTCCCTGCGCCTCCCGACGCTCGCCGAGCGACGCGCCGATATCCCGTTGCTCGCCCAGCACTTCCTCAAGCGCTTCGCCACCGCCATGGGCAAGCCGGTGACCGAGATCGACCCGCAAGCCCTGGCCCTGCTGACTGCCTACGACTTCCCCGGCAATGTCCGCGAGTTGGCCAACCTCATCGAGCGCGGCGTCGCGCTCGCCCCAGGCACCCGGCTCGGCCCCGAGCAGCTGCCGGACGACCTGCGCGAGCTCAAGGTCCGCGCCTACCGCTGGCAGCCTGGCACCTTCCCCACCCTGGAGGCCCAGGAGGGCGAGTACATCCGCTGGGTCCTTGAGCAGACCGGCGGAAACCGTACCCGCGCGGCCGAAATCCTGGGGATCGACCGGGTATCCCTTTGGCGCAAGCTCAAGCGGTATGGGGTCGAGGGGTGAAAAGGCTTGTCCGCGGTCTTGGACAGCTCGGCATCGATGCCGAGGTCTCTGCCGAAGAGCTGCAAGACACCCGCCGGGCGCGGGGGCGCCCGGGCAGGATCGGACAAGACGGCGACTTCCCGGCGCGTCGATAACGACATCCTGGAGGCATCCACTGCGGGCGGGAGCGGCTGGCAAACCAGGATGAGCGCGGCGTTGCGGGAGTGGCTCAAGGACCATTCGGCGGCCTAGCTCGCGGGCGGAACGTGCAGCGGTTCCGCCAGTCAATGCGCCGAAGATGGCGGATCGCCGGGCACCCGCCCGACGCATGCGGGTCGTGGCTTCGTTAGCTCGCCAGTCCCACGGTTGTCGCCTCCGGAACCTCAACCAGCTTCCCGCTCTTTACGTCGTAGATGTACCCGTAGATCGGGATCGACTTCGGGACCAACGGGTGTCGACGGATTCGGGTCACGTCCTCGACTACGCTCCCGGCGTTGTCTCCGATGGTCAGCCAGTCGATGTAGTTGCCCTCGGTGGAGCCCGGGCCTTCGCCGGAATCATGCCAACCGGATGCATCGACGCTCGACGTCTTCAGGCTGCTGGCGAGCAGTCCCCTCATCACCTGGTCGGTGAAAGTCTCCATTCCGCAGTCCGTGTGGTGGATGACGAACCATTCCCGCGTCCCGAGCAGCTTGTAAGAGATGACCAAGGAGCGGATGGCGTCGTCGCTGGCGCGCCCGCCGGCGTTGCGGATGACGTGGGCGTCACCTTCCGCCAGGCCAGCGTACTTCGCAGGGTCCAACCGGGCATCCATGCACGTGAGAATGGCAAAGCGCCTCCCCGGGGGCATCGGCAGGTGGCCCTTGTCGAATCCCTGGACATATTCGGCATTGGACGCGAGAACCTCGTCGAGAATCTTGCTCACGGTTGTTCCTCCCGGTAGTCGCTTTTCCGATTCGCGGATCTTGCAGTGCTGGTCTGCGTACCCCCGTAACACGCTGTTTCGCAGTTTGGCTCGAATCCTGTAGCCGCCAGAAAGAGTCCTGTGCTGCATGACCGCTTAGGACTTGAAGACAATGGGAACCGGCGAAAATTCTGCGTCCTCGCGCGGCAATAACCGGAAGTTGCGTATTGCTGCCGCTGGAGACGAGGCGCGACCGACCGGTTTTGCGAGTACCCGGCTTGCAACGTGGATGGTCAAGGCCCGCAGGCGGGAGGGGAGGCGTTCGCCGCTTCGCAGGTGAGAGCTTCGCTGTTGGGGACCGGGCTCGCCTTAGCGTTCGAGATACTGGAGCTTGTCCGGCACCTTCGCCCAGTGCTCGGCATCGGGCAGCGCATCCTTCTTGGCATCGATTACCGGCCATTTCCGGGCGAGCTCCGCATTGAGCGTCAGGAACTGGGCCTGGCTCGGCGGCAGCTCATCGGCGGGATAGATGGCCTCCACCGGGCACTCCGGGACGCACACGTCGCAGTCGATGCACTCATCGGGATCGATGACCAGGAAATTGGGCCCCTCGTGGAAGCAGGACACGGGGCAGACAGCTGCGCAGTCGGTATACTTGCAGCGGATACAGCTTTCGGTAACCACATAGGCCATGGCGTCCTCCTTTCGGCTCCGCCGGGATAGTCAACGCGATGCGACCCGATCAAGCCGATCAAGCGCCTCGGTTGATTCTTTGACACCACGACTCCCCGGACCTTTCGGCTGGGGCTGACGGACTCAACCTGTCGAAATCAATGGATTTCGATGACCCTTCAACCTTCACCGGCACGCCGACGCGGTGGCGGCGATGCCGACGCGCTCCCAACCGGAATCGGTGCGGATCTTGGAGGTGAGGATGCGCGGGGGCCCGGAGGCGCAGACGAGCCGCAACCGATATGCAGCTCGCCCGCTCGTCGCAGCCTATGGCTCGCCGCCCTGACGACAGTCGGCCCGCAGGCAGCACGCGCCGCAATTGGGCTTGGTGCGGCAGACATCTTTGCCATGACGCACGATGAGCGCGTGATAGGCATTGCAGACGGGCACGTCGGGGCCAAGCGCCCGCTCGAACAGCGAGCGAACGGTCTCGTAGCCCTCGTCGCCGGCGAGCAAGCCAAGGCGCGCGAAGATCCGGCGGGTATAGGCGTCCACCACGAAGACCGGGCGCTCGAAGGCGTAGAGGACCATGTCGTCCGCGGTCTCGGGGCCAATCCCATTGATGGCAAGCAGGACTCGGCGAAGGTCCGCGGTATCCAGGGCGCCGAGCCCGTCCATCCCCCCGGCGTCCAGCAAACCCCGGCAGAATGCGCGCAGGCGGCGGGCCTTGACGTTGAAATAGCCCGCCGGGCGGATGGCATCCGCAAGCTCGGCCTCGTCCAGCCCCAGGATCGACTCGGCGTCCAGGCGGGTGCGCGCGGCGAGCCTGGCGAGCGCCCGCTCGACATTGGTCCAGGCGGTATTCTGGGTCAGGACTGCCCCGACCATGACCTCGAAGGGGGTCTCGGCCGGCCACCAGTGCTGGGGGCCGTAGGCCAAGTCCAAGGTCTCGTAGACATCCCGGATACGGCGGCGCAAGGCCGGGGCAATCGTCGGGTGTGCCAAGGCCCGCTAGAACTTATAGCCCTTCGGCACCACCACGACGCCCTGCTCGGAGACGGTGAAGCGCTCCCGGTCGACCTTGCGGTCGATGCCAATCTGGGCCTTGGGCGGTATACGCACGTCTTTCTCGATGATGCAGTTGCGCAGGTGCGCGCCCTCGCCCACCACGACGCCATCGAACAGGATGGAAGCGTCCACGATGGCGCCGTCGCGTACCCGAACCCGCGGGAAGAGGATGGAGTGGTTGACACCGCCGCCGCTGATGACGGTCCCGGAGGCGAGCATGGAGTTGACGAAGATGCCCTCGGTGCCGCTTGCCGCGCCGGGGACGGTGCGGGCCGGCGGATACTGGCCCTGGAAGGTGCGGATATCCCAATCCGCCTGGTAGAGGTCGAGCGGCGGGTCGGCCCGCAGCAGGGCCATGTTGGAATCGTAGTAGGCGTCGAGCGATGCCAGATCGCACCAGTAGCGGTCCGGCGTCACCCGGCCACGCTCCCCACCGAAGCGGTAGCACTGGACACGCAGGCCGGGCAGCGCCGGGGCGATCAGGTCCAGCCCCAGATCACGGTCTGGCCCCTCGGCAGCCCGTTCCAAAGCCTCCAACAGCCAGGCCTTGTCGAAACAGTAGACCCCCATGCTGGCGAGCGCATCCGACTGGACCGGCTGCGTCTGCCCCGGGGGGGTCGGAACGGGCTCGTAGGGGACGACGGCCAGGAGCCGACCCTCTCCATCCAGGGACAGGGTCGGCTGGACCCCGGAGCCGGGATCCTGGATTCCGCGCACGGCAAGCGTCGCCTGGGCGCCGGCCTCCCGGTGGGCGCGGATCAGCTCCGCATAGTCCATGCGATAGACCGCCTCGCCACCCAGCACCAGGACCTGGGTCGCGGCGCTGCGCTCCAGGAGATAGCGATTCTGGCGGATGGAGTCCCGGGGGCCGCCGTACCAGTGAGCGCCCTCGCGCTGCTGGGGGGGCACGGCAGTAATGAACTCCCCGAGCGAGGGGTTGAAGATGGACCAGCCGTCGCGCAGGTGCTTGTGAAGCGAGTGGCTCTTGTACTGGGTCAGGACCAGGACCTGGCGCAGGCCGGAGTGGAGGCAATTGGCCAGGGTGAAGTCGATCACCCGAAACTTGCCCCCAAAGGGGACGGCGGCCTTCGGGCGATGCAGGGTAAGGGGATCGAGTCCGGCGCCACGGTCGGTGGCGAGGACGAGGGTCAGGGTTGCGGATGGCATGGCGGCCGGGGCAGCTCCATCGGGTGGTCGGTGTCGGTGATGGTAGTCGTTGCGGACCCGGTATTCCGGGCTTGATCCATTATCGTCGCCAATTATTGTCGAGCGCGCCGGGGGATCCTACCTTGCGAGGCAACGGCGTCGCTCCGGCTCCGGTTCTGCCTTGGCGAATCTCCGAGCCAGCTCGATGTCGGCTCTAAGCGCCCGTCGCTGAGCGACCTCGCGCGGAGGCGGAATCGATGATCCGCTTCATGTCCCGGACCGCCTGGTCCAGGCCCGCGAAGAGCGCGCGTGCAACGATCGAGTGCCCGATGTTGAGCTCCCGCACCCCGGGGATGGCCGCCACCGCCGAGACGTTGTGATAGTCCAGCCCGTGCCCCGCGTTCACCTGGAGCCCCAGTGACAGCCCCAGCTCTACGCCCTGGCGGATGCGCTGAAGCGCCGCCACCCGCTCCCCGGGGGTACTCGCGTCTGCGTAGTGCCCAGTGTGTATCTCCACGACAGGCGCACCCACAGTCCGCGCAGCCTCCAGTTGGACAGGATCGGCATCGATGAAGAGAGACACCCGAACCCCTGCCTCTGCCAACATGGCGCAGAAGTCCCTGAGTTGGGGTCGTTGACCGGCCACGTCCAGCCCCCCCTCGGTGGTTAGCTCGGCGCGCCGCTCGGGCACCAGGCAGCAGTCCGCTGGCCGGATCCGGGCCGCGATCGCGCCCATCTCCCGGGTGGCCGCCATCTCCAGATTCATGCGGGTCTGAAGGATAGTCGCGAGCATCTCTACGTCCCGCGGCTGGATGTGACGGCCATCTTCCCGCAAGTGTAGGGTAATAAGGTCCGCCCCTGCCTGCTCGGCCACCAGCGCCGCCTGGATGGGATCCGGGTAACGCGTGCCGCGCGCCTGGCGGATGGTGGCGATGTGGTCGATGTTGACGCCGAGCAGGACCTCGGTGGCTGGGGTGTCGTTCATGGGGACTCCTGTAGAGGAAGTGGCGAGGGCCGAAGGCCGAGCATTGTCCTCTCGAAACTCGCTACTCGCTACTCGCCACTCTCCGAAACAGCGCTCGACTCTTCAATGGCTTGGGTCCCAGATGGGGCTCGAGCAAACGGCGCAGAAGGGTGCGCGCCTCCCGCCGCTGGGAGGGGTCCAGGGGCGCGCCCCGAGCCAGGGCCAACAGGGTCGCCCCGGAGACCAGCGTCTCCGAATCCCCCTCGCCTGCCAGGCGGGGCGGGTGGCCTGGGTCTATGACATAGACGCAGGCTGGGTCCACGGGGCGGTCCCCTTGTGCCTCCCGATCCAGGGGCGGCGCATAGCCCAGCTCGCCAAGCAGCCTCAGCTCGAACTGCCGCAGAGTCCAGTCCAGGTCGGTACCCGATGCCATCGCCGAGAGTGCAGCATGATAGAAGGCAAAGAGTGCCTCGTGGGGGTCGTTGCGGGCCAGCAGCCGGACCAGGAGCTCGTTCAGATAGAGGCCGCAAGGCAGGGCGCGGCCGGGAAGCTCGAAGGGACGCCCGGCCGCCTCGATCCGGGTGAGGGTACGAACATCCCCCCGACCCACGGCTCCGAGCCACAATGGCTGAAAGGGTTGCAGCAGGGCGCTCGCCGGGCTGCGCCCGCGCCGTGCCCCCTTGGCGATGGCCGGGAAACGGCCTGGACCGCTCGCCAGGACCTCCACGAGCAGGCTGGTATCGCCGTAGGCCCGCCGATGCAGCACGAAGGCCTGAAAGAGTCCGCGCTCGGTCATCGCGTTTGGAGAGACTGTCAGTCGCCAACGTGAGGCCAGTGGGGCGCGCGCGAAGATGCCCGCTTGCCAGCTCTGAAACCCCTCAGGGGTCCCGATAGCCCAGACTCGCCAGGGCGCCTTCGTCGCTCGACCAGCTCTTCTTGACCTTGACCCAGACCTCCAGGTGCACCGGGCAGCCGAATAGCTTTTGCATCTCCAGGCGCGCCTGCGTTGCCGTCGCCTTCATGGCGTCGCCCTGGCGGCCGATGAGGATGGCCTTTTGCCCCGGGCGCTCCACCCAGATCAGGGCGTTGATCCGGTAGCGGCCGCCCTCGTCCTCGAAGCGCTCGATCTCCACGGCGGTCCGATAGGGGAGCTCGGCCCCGTAACGCTGGACGAGCTGCTCGCGCAGGAGCTCCGCAGCGAAGAAGCGCTCCGAACGATCGGTGATCTGGTCCTCCGGAAACTGGGGATCCCCCTCCGGCAGGGCGGCAACCGTCGCCCGCTCCAGGGCCTCGATCCCATCGCCCCGGGCGGCGGAGACTGGAATCAGCTCGAGGAAGGGGTGGCGCCCGGCCAGTGCCTGGAGGTATGGCAGCAGCGCGCCCTTGTCGGCAACGCCGTCGACTTTGTTCACGACGGCGATGATTGGCACCCCGGCCGCCGCCGCGGCATCGAGGGCCAAGGCATCCTCCTCGGTCCAGCGCAGGGCCTCCACCACGAAGAGCGCCAAGTCCGTCTCGCCGACGGCAGAGCGGGCGGCGCGATTCAGGTAGCGGTTGAGGGCATCGCCCCCGCGCCGGTGGATTCCGGGGGTATCCCGAAATAGGATCTGCCCCTCGCGCCGGGTCTTGACACCCAAGATGGCGTGACGGGTCGTCTGGGCCTTGTGGGAGGTGATCGCGAGCTTCTGGCCCAGCATGCGGTTGAGCAGGGTGGATTTACCCACGTTGGGCCGCCCGACGATGGCCACGGTGCCGCAACGCCCGACGCTCGGCTGGCCGGCTGTCGGGTCAGGCACGGTCCACTGGCCCCGCGATGCTATCGAGCATCGTCGGCAAGGGACCAGTCGGGCGGCGGGTCAATCCAAGCAGGTGCTGCAATCGCAGCA
>JBGSOR010000557.1:0-3574 GCA_041738985.1 Chromatiaceae bacterium
TCACAAGCCCGAGCAGCGCGAGGGCGCCGAGCGTGGCGCAGGTGAGCCTCCGGGCGGCTGGGCCAGCCGGTCTGCGCGCGGACATCGGTGTCATCGGGAGCTCTCCTTCGAATCGCTAGCGTTGAGGACAGGACTGACGTCCGCGCCATCGGCAACCGAGATCGCTACAGGACGCAGACGGCCAGTCCCCGCGGCCGCGCGCCCCGAGCGAACGCCGGACCAGGGTACAGGCGGCGCCATCCTGACCTATCGATGGGGGCCTGTCTATCGGGATGGTAGCGGTTCACGCCTTGCGCGGAGCGGGTTCGGCCCCGCCCCGCCTGGTCGGATCCGAGGATCGAAAGCGTCGATGGACCGACGCGTGCGGATTGACGGGGCGGGGGAGTCGACCTAGAGTGCCGCCCCTGATCTTTCGGTGCCCGAGGGGCCTCTCGCCCCGCGGGTTAAACGGGAAGCCGGTGCGTCCTCGCGCGACGAGGCATAAACCCGGCGCTGCCCCCGCAACGGTAGACGAGTCGAGGTACGGCATCACGCCAGTGCGAGCGATCGTGGGAAGGCGCCGCACCGGGGAGACCGCTCCCGCTCGTGAGCCCGGAGACCGGCCGAGCGATCGTCACCGGGGCCTCGGGGTGCGGCCGGCCGGGGATGCCGGCCCCGTCGCTTCGCCGCCGTCGCGCCTCCCATGCCTTCGCCTCCCAGGGCCCTTCCTACGGTCGACCCGTGCGGGTGTGCACGGGTCCCAAGCCTTTGGAGTCGAGATGAGATCCCCTCTGTTGCTGGTAGCCGTCGGGCTGCCGTTCTGTAATGTCGCGTTTGGCGAAACCACTGCCGAGGAGTCCGGCGCATCCGCAAGCGCTTCCACTACCTTGGACCCAGTGGTTGTCACCGCCACCCGCACCCCCACTCGGGCCGAGCAGACCCTGGCCTCGGTCTCGGTGGTGGATCGGGCCACCATCGAGCAGCGCCAGCTGCGCTCGGTCCCGGACGCCCTCCGCGGGCTCCCCGGCGTGACCGTTTCCACCAGCGGAGGCGTCTCCTCGGTCTTTCTGCGCGGCACGGACTCGGACAGCGTCCTGGTCCTGGTGGACGGGGTCAAGGTGGGCTCGGCCACCCTGGGCACCAGTCCCTGGCAGGACCTCCCCATCGATCAGATCGAGCGGATCGAGGTGGTCCGTGGACCGCGCTCCAGCCTCTATGGCTCCAAGGCCCTGGGCGGCGTCATCCAGATCTTCACCCGCCGCGGCGGCGGCGCGCTTAAGCCCCGATTTACTCTAGGTGCCGGGTCCTACGATACCGCCAGCATCTCGGGCGGCATCTCGGGGGGCGGCGCCAATGGCTGGTTCAACCTGAGCGGCGACTTCGAGCAGAGCGACGGATTCGACAACTGCTCCGGGCGTGTCTTCCCCTTCGCCGGCTGTGGGGTCGTGGAGCCGGACCGGGACGGCTACCGCCAGATCGGCGGCAGCGCCCGCGCCGGGTACCGCTTCGGCGAGCGTGCGGAGATCGACTTTAACTACCTGGCCGCCAACAACGAGGTGGACTTCGACGGGGACATGTTCTCGGGGAACCACTCTGTGGCGGAGCAGCAGGTGATCGGGGCCACCGCCCGACTGGTCCCCCTGGACCCCTGGACCCTGACGCTGGCTGCCGGACGCAGCCGGGACAACTACGACGTGACCTACACGGACGATTATGTCTGGGATCTGCCGGCCGGCACCTTCGACACGGAGCGGGACTCGCTGACCTTCCAAAACGATGTCCGAATCCACAAGGACCATCTGGCGACCCTGGGCCTCGACTACCAGATCGACCGGGTGGACGGTAGCGTGGAATATGCGGAGGACTCTCGGGACAACCTGGGCGTCTTCGGCGAGTACCAGGGGGTCTTCGGTCCGGTTGATCTGAATCTGAGCCTGCGCCAGGACGACAACGAGCAGTTCGGCAGCCACAACACCGGTAATGCGGCCGTCGGCTACCGCTTCGCCAACGCCATGCAGGTCTCCCTGTCCTATGGCACCGCTTTCAAGGCCCCGACCTTCAACGAGCTCTACTACCCCTTCTTCGGCAACCCGGACCTCCAACCGGAGGAGTCCGGCAGCCTGGAGCTGGGACTGAACGGCCCGCTTCCTGGAAACCTGATTGCCGGGCGCTGGACCCTAAGCCTCTACCAGACCGACATCGACCAGATGATCGCCTTCGACGCCTATACGCAGGCCCCGGCGAATATCGACAGCGCCCGCATCCGCGGCCTGGAGCTGAGTGCCAACGGCACCCTGCTCGACTGGGACTTGGGGGCGAGCCTGACCCTGCTCGATCCCAGGAACGAGTCCGAAGGCCCGCACAACGGAAATCTGCTGCCGCGCCGAGCTCAGGAGATGCTAGAGCTGACAGCCGACCGCCGCCTGGAGCGTTGGTCCGCCGGCGCCACCCTGTTCCTCTCCGGCAGCAGCTACGACGACCTCTCCAACGATCTGGAGCTGGACGCCTATACCCTCCTGGATCTGCGCGCCGAATACGCCTTCAGCCCCTCCCTGCGCATTCAGGGTCGGCTGGCGAACGTGCTGGACGAGGACTACGAGACCGCGGCCTTTTACAACCAACCGGGGCGCGCCTTCTATCTGACGCTGAGGTATGAGCCTTAGAGCGAGAGGAGGCTGACAAAGGATGAAGCGGCGGGCGCCGCTTCATCCTGAGTCCGGTCTAGCCGCCAAGGCCGTCTTTCTCAAAGGTACGAAGGTCCCAGTGCTTTGGAACGGTCACCCCAGAAAGAGCCGTTCTCACGCCAAGGCGCCAAGCTCGCCAAGGTTTTGAATGCGTTATCGGCGTTGGGTGATTTACCCGGCGGTTGACCTGGATGCTCCGCGCATCCCTCTGTTTGCTTCGCGTCTTTGTGACTTGGCGTGAGCAATTGCCGGATCTAGGATCAACCGACAGGACGCGACGCCGGCCGTCTTGGCCCATCCGCTCGCTAACCCGCGGCCCGCAAAGGCGTGACCTTGTCGGTTGCCTCGACCGCCTCCGGCTCGGGGGCGGCATCGAGCTCAGGCCCCTTGCCTTTCAGGATACGCTCCACGTTGCGGGCATTGCGGGCCAGGTAGATGGTCAGGTCCTCCATGTCGTGCTCCGACAGGCTGGGCAGGACCCGATCGTGGCGTAGCAGGTCTGCCAGCCGCTCCGCTGTCTCCAGGGCCTTGTCGTAGGCATCCGCAGCCTTCTTGTCGGTCGTGCGCAATCTCTCGACCCCCTTCTGGTCTTTGACGACGTATTCGATCTCGATCACGGTGTTGGGCTCCCGATGGGCAGGTGCCTCGACGCGCGGAGGATTTGGCGCACCGCAGGCGAAGGCTCAGTCTACTGTACAAACGATCAGCAGCGAAAGGCGCCACATGGTAGTGGTTGTTGCGATGGTCGACCAGGTTGTACAGCGCTCCGCCGCCGGGCGGGCGACACGCTTGAAATGCGTCGCCCGACGGTCACATCGGGAGCAAGGATCGGGCGCCAACGACCCCCGTGCCCGCCAGCGACGAGCCAGCCAGGCCCCTACAGCGACTAAACAGGAGACTGCCCCGATGAT
>JBGSOR010000561.1:0-13308 GCA_041738985.1 Chromatiaceae bacterium
GGGGTCTGCGCCACCGCCCGCGTGGGCGGGCGCCCGCGCCCGGTCGGTGCCGGGACCTGCGGGCGGGGGTCCTCCAGATAGACTAATCGCGTGCGCAACTGAGATATGGCGGGTGTAGCGATCGCAAAAAGGTTTGCCGAGAATTCAAACTCGCGGAGCCCTCAACCCTGGGTGCAGCGTGCTGCACATCCGGGAATTTCGCGCCGCAGGCACGCGCGTCCACATCCCTGGCCTCCCGCCCGGCGGCGCGCCGAATACGTCGACTGCCTTGACGACCGCC
The DNA here is from genome assembly GCA_041738985.1 of Chromatiaceae bacterium. Taxonomy (GTDB): domain Bacteria; phylum Pseudomonadota; class Gammaproteobacteria; order Chromatiales; family Chromatiaceae; genus Thiodictyon. Next base: position 281 of record JBGSOR010000561.1, read on the forward strand.
GGCTTGGTGCCGTGCGGTCCTGATCACGGTGCCTTCCGATGGGGTCTCAGGGCCGAGTTGTTTCGGTCTGCTCCGGTTCGACCGGAGGATCGGTCGGCGGTGCAGACTCGCTGTCGATGCCAGGCTCCGCTTGGGGGCTCAGCACGGTATCGAGCTCGGACGCAGCGGCCGTCTCGATTGCCGGGATCTCCCGCGGCACGATGACGAGCTCCACCCGCCGGTTCTTGGCGCGCTCCGACCGGCTCAGGGAGCGCCCCTTGGTGGAGGAGAGGGGCGCCGATTCACCCAGTCCGACCCCGGAGATGCGTCCCTCGTCGACGCCCCGGCCGATCAGATAGGCGCGAATGGCGTCCGCCCGGCGTTGCGATAGGGCGCGGTTGAATCCCGCGTCGCCCTGGTCGTCCGTGTGGACACGAATCTCGACCCCGGTCTCGACGTTTTCTGCCAGGACGCGGCCTATGCCGTCCAACTGCCGATGTGCGGCGGGCGGTATCCGGTCGCTCTTCTCGTCGAAGCGGATGCGCTCGCCCAGATTCACCTCGATCCGGTCCTTTTTGTTGACCGGAGGGAGGCCCACGTCCTCCAGTCCGAGGGCGGTCAACCCCAGGGGCTCCGTGGCATAGGCGCGGACCCCCTCGAGTCGCTTCGAGCGGTTGCTGACCCCTAGAACTCCAGGGGCTTGCTCGAATGCCATCGATGGGGTCATGGCTCGGGCTCGCAGATCTTCCTCGGCAGAGTCCTCGGCAGAGTCCCCGGCTGCTGCGCCCGCATCGTCGGACTTGGGGCTTGCCTGCCAATCGGAGTATTGGGACGCCGTCGAAGGTGTGTCCGCTGCATCTGGCGTTCCGCCCGTGTCGGGCATCGTGGCCATCGGCTTGGCGCCAGGACTCGAGGGCCGGGGCTCTTGGGCTTGTCCGACCGCGCACACGGCAGCAAGCCCGGTCAGGGTCAGTGACAGTGCAAGGGCGGACCAAGGTCGTGCGGCCGTCGCGCCGACGCCCATAGGAGCGGGGGATAGGTGCTGTCGCATCATGGAGGTCGGTCCTTAAAAGGCCAGGGAATGAACCCCGCCTGTTGTGGCTCTGTTGGTCCGGGGGTGGCTGCGTGTCGGGTCGGCCGCTTGCTTGCGGACTGCAACGGTTCCCGGTTATCGCGTTACCATGCGTGCCCTTGGCGGCCTTGTCGCCCCCAGGGATCGGCAGTATAGCGCCCGCAACCCCCATCTTGACCTTGAGCCCTCCCCAGTTTCCTTCCGACTCCGACCTCGCCACCTGTCTCTGCGCAGACCGTCGCGCTTTGGGTCAGCGGCTGCGCGGCCTGCGCCGCCGTGCCCGGGAGGGTCAGCCCCTGGACCAGGGCCTGGCCAGGCTCTGGCAGGCGGTGCGTGCATCCCAGGAGCTGGTGGCGCGCCGCCGCGGCCTGGTGCCGACCATCGTCTATCCGCCGGAGCTCCCTGTGAGCGAGCGGCGCGACGAGGTGGCGGAGCTGATCGCTCGTCACCAGGTCATCGTACTGTGCGGCGAGACGGGCTCCGGTAAGTCCACCCAGCTCCCCAAGATCTGCCTGGGGCTGGGCCGGGGCTCCTTCGGGCGCATCGGACACACCCAGCCCAGGCGGATCGCCGCACGGACGCTGGCCGCGCGCGTCGCCCAGGAGCTGGGCGGCGAAACCGGCGGCCTGGTGGGGTACAAGGTTCGCTTCCATGATCGGGTGCGACCGGAGACTGGCGTCAAGCTGATGACCGACGGCATGCTGCTCGCCGAGATCCAGCATGACCGTCTGCTCCTGGAGTACGACACCCTGATCGTCGACGAGGCCCACGAGCGCAGCCTCAACATCGACTTCTTGCTGGGCTATCTCAAACAGCTCCTGCCGCGCCGTCCGGATCTGAAGGTCATCGTCACCTCCGCCACCATCGATCCGGAGCGCTTCGCCCGGCACTTCGCCGCCCCGGACGGCACTCCGGCCCCGGTGATCGAGATCTCCGGTCGGACCTACCCGGTGGAGGTGCGCCACCGCCCGCCGGTCGAGGACGAGAACGCCGGGGAGCGCGACGACGCCATGCAGCAGGCGATCTCCGAGGCGGTCGCCGAGCTGGCGCGGGAGGGCCGCGGCGATGTGCTGGTCTTCCTCTCCGGCGAGCGGGAGATTCGCGAGACCGCCGAGACCCTGCGCAAGCACCACCCGCCCTCGACCGAGATCCTGCCGCTCTTCGCCCGCCAGGGTCCGGAGGAGCAGGCGCGGGTCTTCAAGTCCCACGCCACGCGCCGGGTGGTCCTGGCCACCAACGTGGCCGAGACCTCGCTGACGGTCCCGGGCATCCACTATGTGGTCGACCCGGGATTCGCCCGCATCAGCCGCTACAGCCACCGCAGCAAGGTCCAGCGCCTGCCGGTGGAGCGTATCTCCCAGGCTTCCGCCAACCAGCGCAAGGGGCGTTGCGGGCGGGTCGCGGCCGGTGTCTGCATCCGGCTCTATTCGGCGGACAGCTTCGAAGCGCGGGCACCCTTCACCGAGCCCGAGATCCAGCGCACCAACCTGGCCTCGGTCATCCTCCAGATGAAGATGCTGGGATTCGGGGCCATCGAGGCATTCCCCTTCCTCGACCCGCCGGATGGGCGTCTGATCGCCGACGGCTACCGCACCCTGGAGGAGTTGGCCGCCATCGACCAGCGCGGCGAGCTGACCGCGCTCGGGCTCAAGCTCGCCCGCCTGCCGGTGGACCCGCGCATCGGGCGCATGATCCTGGCCGCCGCGGACCGCCATTGCCTGGCGGAGGTCCTGATCATCGGGGCCGCACTGAGCGTCCAGGACCCCCGCGAGCGCCCCCAGGAGCGCCAGCAGGCGGCGGACCAGATCCATGCCACATTCAATCATCCGGACTCGGATTTCCTGACCTTTCTCAATCTCTGGCGCTTCATCGCGAAGGAGCGCAAGGCACTCTCCAAGAGCCAGTTCCGCAAGCTCTGCCAGACCCATTTCCTGTCCTGGAATCGGGTCCAGGAGTGGCACGATATCCATAGCCAGTTGCGGGAGCAGCTTCTGGAGATGGGTCTGAAGGAGGGCGCAGCCCCCGGTACCCCAGAAGAGATCCATCGGGCACTGCTGACCGGCCTCCTGTGCAACATCGGATTCAAAGACGAGCGCGACTACCAGGGTGCCCGCAATAGCCACTTCGTGATCCACCCGAGCTCCGGACTCTTCAAAGAGTCGCCGAAATGGATCGTCGCCGCCGAGCGCATCGAGACCAGCCGCCACTACGGCCGCATCGTCGCCCGGGTCCAGCCGGCCTGGATCGAGGAGGCCGGCCGGCACCTGATTCAGCGGACCTATTCCGAGCCACACTGGCAGTCCGAATCCGGCCAGGTGGCCGCCTACGAGCGCGTCACCCTCTTCGGCGTTACACTGGTGCCCAAGCGGCGGGTCAACTACGGACCGATCAACACGGCCGAGTCCCGGGAGATATTCCTGCGCTTCGGTCTGGTCGAGGGCGATTTCGATACGCGGGCCCCCTTCTGGCGTCACAATCGGGAGCTGATCGAATACGTCCAGCACCTGGAGGCCAAGTCCCGCCGCCGGGACATCCTGGTGGACGAGGAGGCGATCTATGCCTTCTATGCGGAGCGCATCCCGGAGGGGATCTATTCCAAGGCCCAATTCGAGCAATGGCTACGCTCCGCCACCGCGAAGGACCCCAAGTGCCTGCACATGCGCATGTCCGACCTCATGCGCCACGAGGCCGACGCCGTCACCGCGGAGGCCTTCCCGGACAATCTGCAGATCGGCGCCACGCGGTTGCCCCTGGAATACCACTTCGACCCCGGGCACGCGGCGGACGGTCTGACCCTGGTGGTGCCGCTCCCGCTGATCAATCAGGTCTCCCCCGAGCGCCTGGAGTGGCTGGTGCCGGGCCTGATCGCGGAGCGCATCGTCGCCCTGCTGCGGGGCCTGCCCAAGGCGCTACGGACCCGCTTCGTCCCCATCCCGGACACCGCAGCTCGGATCGCTGCGCGCATGGCCCCCTCGGACCGGCCCCTGATCCAGGCCATGGGGGAGACTATCAAGGACCTCACCGGTATCCAGATCCCGGAGGACGCCTGGGACCAGACGGCAATCCCGGAGCACCTGCGTATGAAGGTGCGACTGGTGGACGACCGCGGCCAGCAGATCGCCATCGGCGACGACCCGGTGCGGCTCAAGCGCGAGCATGCGGGCCGGGGCCAGCAGTCGTTCGCCCAGATCCCGGCGAGCGGGCTGGAGCGCGACGGCGTCACCCGCTGGACCTTCGGGGACCTGCCGGAGCAGGTGGACCTGACCCGGGCCGGCATCCGGCTGCGCGGCTTCCCGGCCCTGGTGGACCAAGGCGATGCGGTTGCCATCCGAGTCCTGGATTCCGCCGAGAGCGCCGCGCTCGCCATGCGCGGGGGACTGAGGCGGCTCTTCATGCTGCACCTTGGCGCCGACCTGCGGACCCTCAAGAAAAGCCTGCCTGGACTCGACCGGATGCGGCTGCAATACGCGAAAGCCCCGAAGCCTGCGGTGGGGGAGGCGGCCGCTGGCGCCCTTGTTCGGGAGGGAGGCCGGGACCCGGACCTGGCGGACGAGCTGATCGCGCTGATCCTGGATCTGACCTTCGTCGAGGGTCTGGATCCCATCCGGGGGCAGGCCGCCTTTGCGCAGCGACTCGCCAGTCGTCGCGGCCGGCTCACAAAGACGGCCCAAGAGGTCTGCGCGCTGGCGGTCCAGATCCTCGACGCCTACCAGAACCTGCGTCAGCGTCTCGCCGCCATCACCCAGGCCAACTGGCTCCCCGCGGTGACCGACATCCGTTCCCAGCTCGACCGGCTCGTCTACCGCGGTTTCCTCCAGGTCGTCCCCTACGTTCACCTGAAGGACTACCCGCGCTATCTGCGTGCGATGGGCGAGCGCACCGAGCGCCTTTTCCATGCCGCCGCCCGCGATCGGGAGCGGATGACCGAGCTTGCCCCCCTGGAGTCGCGCTGGAAGGAACGGCAGTCCGCCGCCGCATCGGCGGGCCGCCGCGACCCGCGCCTGGACGAGATCCGCTGGATGCTGGAAGAGCTGCGCGTCTCCCTCTTCGCCCAGCAGCTCGGCACCGCCTACCCGGTCTCGGTCAAGCGGGTCGAAGGGAGGTGGCGGGAGCTTGGGCTGTAGCGCATTAGAAACCGGGAGGGAGCTGCTGCCGAGCGCGCGGGCCGATAAGGTTGGTACCTGGCAATAGCCGACCTCGTCGCCTGGTACTGCTGCGCGGCTCCTCCGCGGGCGGTCGACGGCCCGCCTGTCAACCGGCTGCCGCCAGCACCCGGTTGCGACCCTGTGCCTTGGCCCGATACAGGGCCGTATCGGCGCGACTCACCAGGGCCGCCGCGTCGTTTTCGTTCCTTGACGCCGCCGCAAGTCCCACCGATACCGTGATTGCTGGAAGCTCCCCCTCCCGGTAGCGGATACGAACCTGCGCGATCGCCTTGCGCAGGGCATCCAATCGCTCCCACGCATCCTCGAGGCTCGTGCCGGGCAGGATGAGGGTCAGCTCCTCGCCGCCGTAGCGACACGCCAGATCGGCGCTGCGCACGGAGCGTCGCAGTAATTCTCCGACCGCCCGCAGCACCTGATCGCCGGCCTCGTGGCCGTAGGTGTCATTGAGCGCTTTGAAGCGGTCCAAGTCGAGCATGGCCACGACCAGCGACTCCCCCGTCCGCTGACAGCGCGCGAGCTCTCGCGGCAGGGTCTCGTCCAGAAAGCGGCGATTCAACAGCCCGGTCAGCGGGTCGCGGATCGCTTGTTCGCGCAACGCTTCCTGCAGCTGCACCCGCTCGGTGATGTCCTGATCGGTTCCGGAAAGTCTGACGAGCTGGCCTCGCGCGTCGCTTTGCGGTGTACAGATCGTCATGATAGTCCGTGTCTCCCCGTCCGGGCGGCGGATGCGGAGCTCAAGGTTGTAGGGCTCGCCCTGCTCCACCGCTACCCTCATCGCCTGGTCGAGAAGACGCCGGTCCTCGGGGTGGATGAGCTCGCGATGCCGCTTGGCGTCCGGGACGCCCTGGTTGGGATCCAGCCCCCAGATCGAGAACATCCCTTCCGACCAGGTCGTTTGCTGGCTAACCGGGTCGTAGTGCCAGCTTCCGAGCTGAGCGATACGCTGCGCCCAGAGCAGGTCCCGCTCCCGCTCGCCGAGCTGGTCGTTGGCCCGGGCCGTCTTCTTCAGAAGGGACGCGATGCGCATCTGGCTGATCGTTTGCGCACCGACGAAGAGGGCCAGAAGCAGACTTGCGGCAACCCCGACGAGCACGACCTGGGTTGCCTTGTCGTTGGGTCGCCAGGCATCGACGGGTGCGGAGGACAACGCCAGGGACCACCGGTGACCATCGATGTCGAGTCGCCGAACCTGCCGGTATGCCGGCTCTGGGGCGGCTCCCGTCGCGGCTTGTTCCAGGGCGAAGAGCAGGGTGTCGGGCGTCTGGCGGTCGCCATCGTGGATCTCTACCTGGAGCCTCGGGTGCAGCTTGTCGAGCTCGACGGTCTTTAGCACGTCCTCGATCAGCTCACGCATGCAGAGGGCGGAATAGGCCCAGCCGATCAGGCTCGACCGCCGGTCCTCGAGCGTGTCCTGGGGCGCACCGGGGCGATAGACGGGCAAGAACAGAAGAAAGCCCGGCTGGGTGTCGGACCTGTCGCTCTGCTGCAAGTCGACCTTGCCGGAAAAAGCCGCCTGGGCGAGGTCGCGCGCCTGTACTGCCGCAGCCCAGCGTACCGGATCGGGGGCCATGTCATAGCCGAAGGTGCGCGCATTGGGTCCGCCGAACGGCTCGATATAGACGACCGCGGTATAGAAGTCGCGCTCGCCTGCGGGGCGGATATCGTAATCGCGAAATCCTTCCCGCCGGACCGCGGCGATGTGCTCGGTTTTGCGGTCCGCGGGGATGAATTCGGAGAAGCCGATCGCCTGAATGCCAGGATACCGTTCCGCCAGCCCGAGCGAGGCGATGTAGCGATGAAACTCTTGGCGGTCGACAGAGATCGAGGCGTTGAACAGACCGACGACGCCTCCCAGCGCCTGCACATAGTCGCGGAGTCGGTCTTCTATTCGGGAGGCGATCTCGCTCGCCGAAAATCGCAGGCTCTCTTCCATCGCCCGCGTCGCCTCCTCCCGGGCGGTCTGCCAGAGGCCATAGGTCATGCTCAGGCCTAGGGCAAGCACCAGCCCCGGTAACAACAGGAGCTTGAGCCGTCTCCGTGCGGCGGGGCCTTCTGGACCCGCTCGGGATACCGTCTTCATTCTATCCAAGGTCCGTTTTGGTTATTCGTTCCAGCCTGCCCAACACGGTTTCGACAGCGTGCGAACCGACGGGAAGGCGTCTGTGCGTCGACAGAGCAAGTGTGCCAAGAAGACGACATCTGTCCACTGTCGTATTCCCCAGGGGGAGATTCCGGGCGACCGGTGGCGCCCCATTGTCAGGGAATCCTCGTGTCCCGGAGCCATGAGACCGGTCTCGCGCTCGGGGTCGCCTGTCTAAGTCGCGTCCAGGGACGGCCCGCGCGCTGGCGCGGATGCAGGGTGAGGTGGCGATCCAGCAGATTGTGGACGACGGACTCCAACAGCGCTGTGCTCAGCGTCCGCCTTCGACATTTTTCCGATCCGGGACGCGCGCTTTGCGGGGGCCGTCCGAGCGCTTGGTGTCGATCCCGGATAGGGAATCGGGGCTCTCTGACCGTCTCGCGGTACCTGGCGACCCGCGATCCGGCCTCCGTGTCCGGCCTGAAACCATCCCGTTACAAAGCACGAACGGAGCCCGATCGGTCCTGTTACATCGGTCGAGCAGACTGATCCTCAACCGGCGCGGGATCCTCCGCACCGGGAGAGTCCAGGAAAGCCGAGCGGGGGCGGCCACCCCCGGGTCCACGTGATCGGAGGTCCGACATGCGCGCTGCAGTCAAGCCCCAATGGATGGTCGATTGCGGGCGGTCGCTGCGCCGCCTATTCGAGGAGATGCTTGTCGATGTCTTGGCCAACATGGCCTGGAATGGCTGACCCTGCCCGGCTTTCCAATTCATTCCTTTTGAGGAAAACTACCCATGTTCAAACGCATCACGTTGCTCGTATACGGCGTCGCGAGCTATGCCATCTTCTTCGGTACCTTTTTGTATGCCATCGGGTTCGTCGGCAACATCTGGGTCCCGAAGTCCATCGACTCGGTGCCGCAGGCGCCACTGTGGATGGCCCTGGCGGTGAATAGCCTGCTCCTGGGCGCCTTCGCGGTCCAGCACAGCGTCATGGCCCGGCCCGGGTTCAAGCAGTGGGTGACCCGCTTCATCCCCAAGCCGGCTGAGCGCAGCACCTATACGCTGGTCTCCAGCCTGCTGCTGATCGTGCTCTTCGTCCACTGGCAGCCCATCGGCGGGACCGTCTGGCAGGTGGACGACCCGACCGGGCGCGCCCTGCTCTATGGGCTCTTTGCCTTCGGCTGGGCGCTGGTGTTGGTCTCGACTTTCCTGATCAACCACTTCGACCTGTTCGGCCTGCGTCAGGTCTGGCTATACCTGGTCGGGAAAGAATACCGGCCGCTGCGCTTTGCGACCCCGGGACCCTACCGGTTGATACGCCATCCGCTGTATGTCGGCTGGCTCTTCGCCTTCTGGGCAACCCCGACCATGACGATCGCGCACCTGGTGTTCGCGGTGCTCTGCACGGGCTACATCCTGATCGCTATCCGCTTCGAGGAGCGCGACCTGATCGATGCCCATCCGGAGTACGCGAACTACCGCAAGCGGGTTCCCATGCTGATCCCCCGCCTCGGTCAGGGAGCCAAGACCGGCAACGCGACGGGCGAGACCGCCTGACGCCAAGGAGAGCGGACGGGGCGTTATGGATGCCCCGACCGCCCCCCGCCCGCGACCCCCTTTGCCGTCGACCGTTCATTTCACCAACCCTGCCGATCCGTCCCTCCGCGAGGGAGCGGAGCGGATTCAGCCGACCGAGGGTGCCATGAGCCAATACTCGCCGAGGTCCAAGACCATGGGGCTCGTTGCCCTCGCGCTGGTCGCCTTTGCCGCAAACTCGCTCCTGTGCCGGATGGCGCTCGGCCATCAGGCCATCGATCGGCGCGGGGGTCCCACGCGACCTGCAGTCGGTCGGCGCGCCAGATTCTGCTAACGATCAACTTTCAATCGAGGTGCTCGACCATGAACCGCATCCAGCGCGTCTCCTGGTGGTATTGGCTCGCGAATGGCGTCCTGCTCGCGGCGGGTCTCTCCGGTTGTCCCCTCGGGATGGCACCGGCGATCGGACTCGCGGCGGTGCAGGTTCTGCACTTCGGGGTCCGCGAGCGGTCCCCGCGGGCCTTTCCCGTGCAGGTCCGGATTGGCTACCTGGTCTGGATGCTGGCGGGACTCTGGTCGCCCTTGGCCTTCTTTCACTGGATCCAGTTGGCCGGGACCGCAATGGCCGTTCTGCTCGACTATTGCCCCATGGCACGGATGCTCTCCTTACTGCCCTGGAACCGTCGTCGGCCGCTGACCTGGCGCCTGGTGGCCTCGACCTTTATCCAGCCCCCGGTCAGGGGCAGCATCCTCTCCGCGACCTGATCGGGAGCGCCCTTCCCAGGCCGATGGCGCAGGGATGCGCCGAACCCTCGCGGGCGTCGGGTTTGGGCGGAAAAGACGCATTGCTATATTCGGGGATGTCGCTGGATTCGTGAGGACGTCCGATGAGCGAAACCTTGCAAGTGCTCGTGGTCGACGACGACCCGGATGTGCGCGACCTGTTGAACGACTATCTCTCCGCTCAGGGCTACCGGGTGATCGCCGCGGAGAGCGGCACCGCGGCGCGCCGCTACTTGGAAGGCCGCGACCCGCCGGGGGTGGTATTGCTCGATGTGGGTCTGCCTGGGGAGGACGGTTTGAGCCTGGCCCGCTTCATCCGGGAGCGGCTGGATATCGGGATCGTCATGATCTCCGGGGCGGGGGAGACCCTGGACCGGATTGTCGGGTTGGAGGTCGGAGCGGACGACTATATCGCCAAGCCGTTCGATCTCCGGGAGCTCAAGGCGCGACTCAAGAGTGTGCTGCGCCGCTATCGGCGGGATCCTGCGGGAGAGTCTCCGTCCAGGGCCCAAGGTGCCCCGGCCCAGGATGCTCAAACCGAAGGCCGGCGGGTGTCGGTCGGCGGCTGCGTGCTGGACCTGGACAGCTGTCTCCTGTTCGACCCGCAGGGCGCCGAGATCCCGCTGACCCGAATGGAGCTCGAGCTGCTCCAGGTCCTCGTGCAGCGACCCAATCGACCCCTGACCCGCGACCAGCTCCTGAATCTCACCCAGAACCGCGACTGGGATCCCTATGATCGCAGCATCGACATCCGAGTCGCGAGACTCCGGCGCAAGATCGAGCCGGATCCGGAGAACCCCCGCTGTATCCGAACGGTTCGCGGCGTAGGTTATATGTACGTCCCGCTGCGCGCCTAGCGGCCGGTTCGGTCCATGCACGCGACCAGCCTGGCCGATCTGCCCGAGACCGCCGCGGAGCGCGCCGCCTGTCAGGCCCTCTGCCATGTCGCCGAGGCAGTCGCCACCGTCGATGCCGGGGACATCTTCCAGGTCCTGGTGGTGGGCGCCGCCCGCGCACTGGAGGTGGACCTGGCCCTGATCGGCATCCTCGAGGACGGCGGGGGAGACCGGGTCCGCAGCATTTCCGTCTGCGACCGGGGCCAGATCCAGCCAAATTTCGTGTACGGCCTGGCAGGCACCCCCTGCGAGCACGTGGTGGGTCAGCGCTTCCGTTACCATGCCGATGGGATCCAGGAGCTGTTTCCGGATCCCCACGTCAAGGAGGTGGGCGGCGTGGGCTACGCGGCCATCCCGCTCTTCGACTCCCTGGGCATATCCATGGGGATTATGGCTCTGATCGACCGCAAGCCGTTGCGCGATCGCGTCCTCACCGAGTGCGTGCTTAAGATCTTCTCGGTTCGGGCCGCCATCGAGCTGGAGCGGCGCACGGTCGACGAGGCCCGCCGCCGCTCCGAGGAGAGCTACCGCAGCATCTTCGAGGCGGCGGAGGACTGCCTCTTTGTCCACGATGGAGACACCGGAGCGATCCTCGACGTCAACCCCAAGGCCTGCGAGGTCTACGGTTACGGCCGCGACGAGCTGCTTGCCATCGACGTCGGCCGGCTCAGCTCGGGGGAGCCGCCCTACACCCTGGAGCACGCCGTGGCCCTGATCGAGCGGGCGAAGCGCGGCGGCCCGGTGCATATGGAGTGGCACCGGCGCAACAAAGACGGAAGCCTTCACTGGGACGAGGTCTATATCAAGCTGGTCAAGGTCGGCGGCGCGGACCGCATCCTGGCGGTGACCCGCGAGATCACGGAGCGCAAGGCGCGGGAGGCGGAGCGCATCCGCCTGGAGGGCCAACTCCGCCAGGCCCAGAAGATGGAGGCCATCGGCCAGCTGACCGGGGGGATCGCCCACGACTTCAACAACATCTTGACCGGGACACTGGGCTATCTGGCGATGGCCCGGGAGCGCGCCCAGGGGCACGGCGACACGACCCTGGCCAGGTATCTGGAGCGCGCGGAGCGCTCCGGTCAGCGCGCCCGGGAGCTGATCGCGGAGATGCTTACCTTCAGCCGCGGCCAGCGCGGCACACCCCGGTCGCTTCGGCTCGCGCCCCACCTGGACGAGACTGTGAAGCTGCTCAAGGCCAGCCTGCCCTCGAGCGTCGAGATCCGCACCGCCTTTGCGGCGGATATCCCCTGCGTGCACTTGGATCCCTTGCACGTCGACCAGGTCCTCATGAACCTCTGCATCAATGCCCGGGATGCCATGGAAGGACAGGGGACCCTCGCCGTCTCGCTCCGCACCGCGAGCAGCCCGGGGGCCGTCTGTAACTCCTGCCATCAGGCGGTCAACGGCGCATTCGTGGAGCTGGCCGTCGCGGACACGGGGCCGGGTATCCCCCAGCCTGTGTTGGAGCGCATGTTCGAGCCCTTTTTCTCCACCAAGGAGGTGGGGGAGGGGAGCGGCATGGGGCTTGCCATGGTCCATGGCATCGTCCACGAGTACGGCGGGCATATCCGGGTCGACACCCACCCTGGAGAGGGCACAACGGTGAGGGTCTGGCTCCCGGCCTGGTTCCCTGCCGCGGCCGCCGCCCCCGGAGATGCGGAGCCGACTGGGGCAGGCGGCGCAATGCACGATTTCGGTACGGACCTTCGTGGTCGCGTCCTGGTCGCGGAAGACGAGGCCGCGGTACGCGAATTCATGGAGGACTTGCTCGGGAGCTGGGGACTCTCGGTGACCCTGGCCGAGGACGGGCAGGATGCCTGGGAGCGTTGCAGCACCGAGCCGGACGGATTCGACCTGATCGTCCTCGATCAGACCATGCCCCGTATGACCGGGCTGGAGACTGCGGAGCGCTTGCTCCGCGACCGCCCCGGCCTGCCCGTGATCCTCTACACGGGCTACAGCGAGCATCTCGCCGAGGGGCGGGTGAGCGCGGCAGGCGTCCGAGCCGTGATGAGGAAGCCGCTGGACATTCCAGCCTTCCGGGAGATTATCGAAGGGTTGTTGGCGCCAGCTGTCTCCCGTTAGCGCGGGGATGAAATCAGAGCAGTGCTTCAGCCCTCCGTTCCTGTGATTACGGTTCGGCAGCGCTGCAGGAAGCGGAGCTGTTCTGTTTCTGGTGGGAGGGTGAAGTCGCCGCGGGTCGGCGGGCCGCCGCCCTTCTCGGTGCCGAAGGGCGGGTTGGCGAGGCGAGTCTCGTCCAGCTCCGGCGGTCTCGAAAGGGCGGATCCAGGCGGGCGAGGAGCGCCGTCGGAAAGGCGAGGTGGAGGCGCGGACGAGGGTTACGGCTCATGGGGTCTCCGCTGCGGTATTCGCCGGGCGGGCGACACGCTTGAAATGCGTCGCCCGACGGTCACATCGGGAGCAAGGATCGGGCGCCAACGACCCCCGTGCCCGCCAGCGACGAGCCAGCCAGGCCCCTACAGCGACTAAACAGGAGACTGCCCCGATGAT
>JBGSOR010000588.1:0-12915 GCA_041738985.1 Chromatiaceae bacterium
GGCAATCGGCCGCGACTGCCGAGCCCGCGCGCCGCGCGTCCTGGTGTCTCCTGGCCGTGCCGCTCGCCGCCTAGCGTCCTAACCGCGAGCTTCCCCGTTACCCAGTACCACGAACTTGACCGAGGTGAGCCCCTCCAGCCCCACGGGTCCGCGGGCGTGGAATTTGTCGGTGCTGATGCCAATCTCGGCTCCCAGCCCGTACTCGAACCCGTCGGCAAAACGGGTGGAGGCGTTGACCATGACGGAGCTGGAGTCGACCTCCCGCAGGAAGCGGCGGGCTCGGCTGTAGTCTTCCGTGACGATGGCGTCCGTGTGGGCGGAGCCGTGGAGGGCGATGTGGTCCATGGCCGCATCCAGCCCGTCCACGACCCGGATGGCGAGGATCGGCGCCAGATACTCCGTGTCCCAGTCCTCGTCCGTGGCGGGCAGGGCATCGGGTAGGATGTCCCGGGTGCGGGTGCAGCCACGCAGCTCGACGCCCTTCTCCTTCAGCGCGGCGCCGAGCGGGGGCAGGATGGCCTCTGCGACCGGTGCGTCCACCAACAGGGTCTCCATGGTGTTGCAGGTGCCGTAACGCTGGGTCTTGGCGTTCATGGCGATGACGAACGCCTTGTCGAGATCCGCCGCGGCGTCGATGTAGACATGGCAGATGCCGTCCAGGTGCTTGATCACCGGCACCCTGGCATCCCGGCCAATGCGCTCGATTAGGCCCTTGCCCCCGCGGGGGATGATCACGTCGATATACTGGGGCATGGCGATCATGGCCCCCACCGCCGCCCGGTCCGTGGTCTCGACCACCTGGACCCCTTCCGCCGGCAACCCGGTCCGGACCAGACCCTGTCGAATACAAGCGGCGATCGCCTGATTGGACTCGAATGCCTCGGTGCCCCCGCGCAGCACAGTCGCGTTGCCGGACTTCAGACACAGGCCGGCCGCGTCCGCGGTCACGTTGGGCCTGGACTCGTAGACGATGCCGACCACCCCCAAGGGCACCCGCATCCGTCCGACCTGAATGCCGGAGGGCCGATAGTTGAGGTCCGTGATGGCGCCCACCGGATCCGGCAGCGCGGCGATCTGGCGCAGGCCCTCGATCATCGAGTCGATGCGGCCCGGGGTCAGCTCCAACCGGTCTAGGAGTGCCGCATCCAGCCCCTTCGCGGCGCCCGCCTCGAGGTCCCTGCGGTTCGCCGCGCCGATGCCTTCCCGGCTGGCGTCGATGGCGTCTGCAATGGCGGTCAGGGCCAGATCCTTGTCCCGGGTGCTGGCGCGCGCCAGGTCGCGGGAGGCGGCGCGCGCACGCCGACCTAAGTCGTTCATGTAGCTGTCGATGTCGTCGATTTGTGTCGCTTTCATGGTGCAATCGGGCCTGCATCGGCGTGCCAATCGAAGTCCGGGAGGATAGCAGCTTTCGTCGAGCCAGGACCCCGGGGCGGAGCCGACCAAGCGCGCGCAGCGCATGCGGAAACGAATTCTCGGGCACCCTCGGTTTCCTCCCCGCGGGGGACGCGATAGAGTGAGCCCGCATCCGGGGAACCCTTAGACCCTGTCGTCCCCGGCAGGATGGACAGCGCCCGGATTGCGGAGAGGAACCCATGTCCGAGAAGCCCCAAGACGCGGAGACGAGCCAGCTCCAGGACCGGATCCGCGAGCTGGAGGGAGCCGACGCGGAAAGCCGGGCGCGGCTCGCGGAGCTTCATGCCCTGCTCGAGGCGGCGCCCATCGGCATTTTTCTTGGACGGGATCCCGACTGCCGGAACATGGTGATGAATCGGGCGGGCGCGCGGATGCTCCGCATCCCGGACCAAGTTAACCCATCCAAGTCTGGCCCAGACGCCCCTGAACTACCGTTCCGGGTCTTCCACGAGGGACGCGAGCTGACCCCCGAGGAGCTGCCGATGCAGCTTGCCGCCCGCCAGGGTATCGCGGTGGAGGGCTTCGAGGAGGAGCTGCGCTTCGACGACGGCGAAGTCCGTTTCCTGATCACCTATGCCGCCCCCTTGCGCGACGAGCTGGGGTCAGTCAACGGCTGCGTCGGCACCTTCGCCGACGTCACGGAATCCAGGCTGGTCGAGCGGCGTCACCGGGAAACACTGGAGCGCCTCAAGCTCCACATCGACAACACCCCCGTAGCCAGCGTCGAGTGGGACGCCGAGACCCGCATCCTGCGATGGTCCCCCGCGGCGGAGCGGATCTTCGGTTGGGCCGAGCCGGAGGTGCTCGGCCGCTCCCTGGACGCGCTTGGCCTGATCCATGAAGAGGACCGGGAGGCCGTGGGCGGCATCATCGAGGCCCTGCTGCACGAGCGGGCGGCGCGCAACACGCTGCGCAACCGCAACCGCCGCAAGGACGGGTCTGTCGTCTATTGCCAATGGCACAACTCGGTCCTGCGCGACGATGCCGGGAAGCTGGTCTCGGTACTGTCGCTGGCCATGGATGTGACCGACCGCGAGGTACTGGAGACGAGCCTGAGGAGCCAGGCCGAGCGTCTGGCGCAGGCGGACCGGCGCAAGGACGAGTTTCTTTCCATGCTCGGCCACGAGCTGCGCAACCCGCTCACCCCCATCCGCAACGCGGTCCGTCTGCTCGGCTCACGGCCCGGGGACGCCCGCACCGCGGACTGGGCCTACCGGGTCATCGATCGCCAGACCGCACACCTGGAGCGACTTGTGGACGATCTCCTGGACGTGGCCCGCATCGAGCGCGGGAGCATCCACCTGGAGCGGCGCCCCCTGGACCTGAGGGCCGTGGTGCGGGAGACGGCCGAAGCGATCGCTTCGATGATCGACGAGCGCGGACATCGGTTGGAGCTGGAGTTGCCGGAAGCGCCCGTGCTACTGGAGGGGGACGCGACCCGCCTGGCCCAGGTGCTCGCCAACCTGCTTAACAACGCCATGAAGTACACGCCAAATGGGGGTCATATCCGGGTCTCCCTGAGCGAGCAGGACGGCATGGCCGTCCTCCAAGTGTCGGACAACGGCCGCGGCATCGAGCCCGACAACCTGCCCGAGATCTTCGATCTCTTCAGTCAGGGAAACCGCACGCTGAGCCGATCCGAGGGTGGATTGGGGCTCGGGCTTACCCTGGTCAAGCGCCTGGTGGAGATGCACGGAGGTCGGGTCGAGGCCCTAAGCGAGGGTCCCGACCGGGGCAGCCGCTTCGTCGTCCATATCCCGCTCGGTCAGGCCGCAGTACCGGCGGAGGAGGGGCCGCGGAAGGCCCCGCCGCCCGCGGCCGAGCCATCGGACCGAAAGCGGAGCGTCCTGGTGGTCGACGACAACCCGGACATCCTTGACTCGCTCGCCATGCTGATCGGACTCTACGGCTACGAGGTCGCCAGCGCCGGCACCGGGGCTGCCGCACTCGATATGGTCGCCCGACACGCACCCGATGTCGTTCTGCTCGACATCGGCCTGCCGGACATCGACGGCATCGAGGTTGCCCGCCGACTCGCCGCCTTGCCCGATCGCCGGGCCATGAAGGTGATCGCCGTCTCGGGGTACGGGGAGCGGGTCACCGAATCGCATGGCGACCCCGGGCTGTTCGACGCACATCTGCTCAAGCCACCGGCATTGGACAACCTGCTGTCGGTGCTCACTTAGCCCGAGGGGTAGACGCCTCGACCCGGCTCGCCTCGATCCGTCCGGTCAGGGCCCGACTTGATCGCTCGATCTCGCGTCCGTCCTCGCGGAGCCTCCGAAAGTCCGCCAGAAAACCCTCCAGCCACCCGGCGTCGATCGCCTCCCGAAGCCCCGCCATCAGGGTCTGGTAATAGTGCAGGTTGTGCAGGGTGTTGAGCCGGGCGCCCAGGATCTCGTGGCACTTGTCCAGGTGATAGAGATAGGCGCGGCTGAAGTTGCGGCAGGTGTAGCAGTCGCACAGGGGGTCCAGAGGCCCCTCGTCCGTGCGGTAGCAGGCGTTACGGATCTTGACCGTGCCCGAGTGGGTGAAGAGCCAGCCGTTTCTGGCATGGCGGGTGGGCATGACGCAGTCGAACATGTCGATACCGCGGGAGACGGCGGCGACGATGTCTTCCGGGGTGCCGACGCCCATGAGGTAGCGGGGGAGGTCGGCGGGCAGCTTGTCGGACAGGAAGTCCAGCACCCGCAGGCGGTCTTCTTCCGGCTCGCCGACCGAGAGCCCGCCCACCGCATAGCCGTCGAATCCGATCTCCACCAACCCGCTCAGCGAGCGCTCCCGCAGGGTCTCGTGCATCCCTCCCTGAACGATGCCGAAGAGTGCGGCTGGGTTGTCCCCGTGGGCCTCCCGGGAGCGCGCGGCCCAGCGCAGGGACAGCTCCATGGAGACCCGGGCAGTCTCAAAGTCCGCCGGATAGGGCGTGCATTCGTCGAAGATCATGACGATGTCGGAGCCCAGCTCCCGCTGGACCTCCATGGACAGCTCCGGGCTCAGGAAGACGGGACTGCCATCCACCGGTGAGCGGAAGCGCACGCCTTCCTCGGAGATCTTGCGCAGCTCCCCCAGGCTGAAGACCTGGAAGCCCCCAGAGTCTGTGAGGATGGGCCGCTCCCAGTGCATGAAGCCATGCAGCCCGCCGCAACGCCGGACGATCTCGGTGCCGGGGCGGAGCATCAGATGGAAGGTGTTGCCCAGGACGATCTGCGTCCCGAGTCCGATCAGCTCTTCCGGGGTCATCGCCTTGACCGTGCCATAGGTCCCCACGGGCATGAAGGCGGGGGTCTCCACGACACCGCGGGCAAAGTGCAGGCGTCCGCGACGGGCGAGTCCGTCGGCGCTCAGGCGCTCAAAGTCCATTCGATTCTCCGGCAGGTTCCGACTGGCTCTCCAGCCAATCGGCCAGCTGATGAAAGTCGGTCACTTCCAGGACCGGGGGTGCCAGGTCCATGGGCCAGGTACGCCCCTGGCGGTTGACCCAGACCGCCTCGATCCCCAAGGCGCGGGCCGCCTCCACGTCCAGGTAAGGCTCGTCTCCGATGTGCAGGCATTCCGCGGTGGCGCAGCCCGCAAGCTCCAAGGCCAGCTCGAAGACCGTGGGATCCGGCTTGGCCGCGCCTGCCCGGGCGGCGGTCACGTGGTGGTCGAAGATCCCCCGTAGCGGCGTGAGCTCGGGGTCCGCATTCCCGTTGGTGATGGAGACCAGGCTGAATCGGGACGCGAGCCGGCGCAGCACCGGCTCCACGTCGTCGAAGGGCGTGATGCTGTTGCGGTTGGCCATGAAGACCGCCAGGGCCTCCCGCGCCAGGTCGTCGGCACGCTCCCAAGGGTAATCCAGCTCCTCGAGCAGCATGGCGAGCGACAGCCGTCGTACCCGGCCCAGGTCGTGGGCGATCTCGGGGCGCTCCGCCATGAGCTGGACGCGGTGGGCGCGCAGACTCAGGGGGTCGTGGATCTCCACGATCCGCGGGGCGCGCGTCCCGAGCCAGTCGAGCATGGCCAGCTCGGCCGCCCGGATCACCGGCTCGCAGGGCCAGAGGGTGTCGTCCAGGTCCAGGGTGATGAGACGGAAGCGGTGCTGGGTGGGCGGCTGGGACATAGGCGCGGGTCCGCGGGTGGGGCGGCCATTGTGCCCGCTAGGGCGGACCCGGGCCAAATCCGGCGTACCGGTTGATTTCGCCTCGCTGGAGCGGCACCTCCGGGCCAGATCAATCACGGGAGTGCCGAGCGATGGCGATCGAGACCGCGACCCTGGGCGGCGGCTGTTTCTGGTGTCTGGAGGCCGCCTTTCAGGACCTTAGGGGAGTCCAGTCGGTGGTCTCCGGGTACGCCGGGGGCAGCGTCCCCAATCCGACCTATCGCCAGGTCTGCACCGGCACCACCGGTCATGCCGAGGTGACCCAGGTAACCTTCGACAACGCGGTCATCGATTACCGTACGCTGCTCGAGGTCTTCTTCACCATCCATGACCCGACCACCTTAAATCGCCAGGGCGCGGACCAGGGCACCCAGTACCGCTCCGTCATCTATTGGCATTCGGACGAGCAACGGGAGACCGCGGAGCGGCTCATCGCCCAATTCGAGGGCGACGGCATCTGGCCCGATCCCATCGTCACCGAGCTGGCCCCGGTGCCGACCTTCTATCCAGCCGAGGATTACCACCAGAACTATTACCGCAATAACGCCTACCAGGGCTATTGCCAGGCGGTCATCTCGCCGAAGGTCGCCAAGCTTCGGGCGCGGCATCGGGAGCTGCTTATCGAATGAGCCTCCATGGCTGATAAGAGCCTCTGGCGCACAGGGTCCGAAAGGAACTGATTCTTGCGCCGTGATTCCGGCGACTCCGCGATGGCATTTGTCGCGGCCGAAAAGAGTAGCCATCGGTCGAGACGACCTGCGAACGGGAGTTATGATCGAGGCTCTCACAGCCGTTTGAGAATGGAGTCAACCCCCGCTAATCCCGCGCCCCGATCGCCCGAAAACCAAACGGCGAGAGCCAAGAAAATTGAGCAGTAGGCCCGCAACCGAACCCAGTGCGACCCCCAAGAGAGGCCGCCACGGATCTCCCGCGTATCCAAGCATAGAAAGGGCATATACCGAGTAATTCACGGCGCCTCCCAGGCCATTGACTGCCAGGAACCGCAATAACTGGCTTAAAGGACGCGAGCGATCGCAATCCGAAAAGGTCAGGGCGCGATTGAGATACCAGGTAAAGGTCGCGGCGGCGAGAAACGACAACAGCCGCGCGGACAGATAGCCAAGACCGAGGGTTAACAGCGCCGTATAGAGCACGGCCACATCCACGACGAATCCGGCTACGCCGACCGCGGCGAACGAGAGAAATTGTCTAATCACAAGTGAGGGCCTGGTCGCCGTTGCCCTTACACTGGATGACCCTGCCCATTGGCAGCGGCGGCACACTGAGGTAGACCATCCGTTGCGCCTCCCGGCGTCCGCGCGTCACGGTGCTGAGGATCAATCCGCTCGCGAGACTCAAAAACGCCGACAGCATCAGCCCGGTGCTCAGGATGGCCGTCGGAAAACGCGGCACCAGCCCCGTCTCGAGATACTCAATAATCACCGGCATCGCCAAGAACAACGATCCAAGCGACAAGGCGAGTGCGAAGGAAGAATAAAACAGGAAGGGTCTCTCCTCTTTCAGCATAAGGAATATCGCCGTTAGTATTCTACTGCCGTCGCGAATGGTCCGCAGCTTGCTTTCGGAGCCCGGTGGGCGCTCTTTATAGGGCGTCAGCACCTCCTCAAAGGGTAAACGTAATGTCAGGGCGTGGATGGTCAACTCCGTTTCGATCTCGAACTCCCGCGACAGAGCGGGAAACGATCGAACGAAGCGACGGGAAAAGACCTTGTACCCGGATAGCATGTCGTTGCAGCCGTCACCGAACAAGCTCCGTACGATGCGATTGAAGATCGCATTTCCAAGGCGATGGCCGGATCGATAGGACTCCGCCGTACCCCCCCGCGCCGCATTAACCAGATCCAAGCGATGCTCGATCAAGCGTCTAACCAAGACGGGGGCATAACTGGCGTCATAGGTATCGTCCCCGTCCACCAGCACATAGATATCGGCGTCGATATCGCCAAACATCCGCCGCACTACATTGCCTTTTCCCTGACATTTTTCGTGCCCGACGATGGCCCCGGCCGCGGCCGCCACGTGGACCGTTGCATCCGTCGAATTATTGTCGTAGACATAGACCGTCGCATCTGGCAAGGCCGCGCGAAACGCGCCGACCACCTTGGCGATCGACACCTCCTCGTTATGACAAGGCACCAACACCGCAACCGCAAGCGCCCGGTCATATCGGCAATGTGCCGCGGCACCATGCTTCATATCGTCGCAAAGCTCGATCATCATGTCAGACGCTCGTCGTCGATTCGTTCGCGCCTTGCCGTAAGCGTGCGGCAGGGCGGACCAGATTGAGTACAGGTAGGAGCACGGCAATCACCATGGCCGGCCAATAACCCGAGGTATAGCGCGACCCATAGACCCCGACGAGCCCGATCAGCAGGAAACTGCCATGAAGCAGCAGGCTGCTAAGCCAAGGCACGCGCAGCCAATGCGGCATGGCGCGGCGGGCGACCAGGAAGAAACCGGCAATCGCAAGTGTCAAGGTGGCCACGCCGATCGATATGACGCCAAACCGAACGATGCGTTTATGGAACGAGAGCGCACCGTCGTCGGTAAACAGGACCCAGGACATGGCGTAATGGCTGGCGGCGAGCTGCACATAGGGTAACGGATTGGCCACGATGGTCGCCAGCCCGAAACGCCGTTGGTAGCGGTGGACCGGAAGCCCCAACCCACCCGCCACGCCGAGCAACGGACCAGGCGGAAAGCGATATTGGGCCTCGACCTCACGCTCCATGAGGTAATAGCGGCGATCGAAAACGCTTGCGATCCGTGCTGAAATGACATCCGTATCGGCCCTAAAGGCCGTGATCGCCTGGCGCAGCACCGGGTCGACAGCGGCAGCGGCAGCGGGCCAGGCATCGTCCATGGCAACCGCCCGGGCAAACAGGTGAATATCCAGTAGCGAGGCCGCCTCCGGACCATGTACTCGACCGTGGTAAAGACGCTCCGAAGACACAATTAGAACCCCGGGGGCCGTGATCAAAATCAGTGCGGCCGCAAGCTCCCCGCGTGTGCGCCCGACCGGGTAGAGCCAAAGAATAAAAAGCCAGAGGGGCAATATCGCGTAGGAGGCCGGCCGCAGGGCAATAGCGATCCCGGTCAGCAGGGACACGCTAAAATAGTGACGGAGCGCTGGCTCCCGATCCATGCGCAAGAGCACGCCAAGGAACAGGCACAAGGTGCTGACGAACAGCGAATCCGACAAGATCTGCGCGTGCAGTGCGACGGCAGAGGGATTGGCCAGCACGGCGATCAGAACAGCGTAGGCGTGCCACCAGCGTCCCGACCAGCGGCATACCGAAAAGGCCAGAAACAGCGCCGCCACGCCAGCCATGCCGATCTGCAAATAGATCGTGTTCAGTGCGGACCCGGAGGTTGACGCAACGATGCGTAGGATTAGCGGATATAGTGCCGTGCGAAGCGGGCTGAACTCGAGAAACCCTTGTGAGTCCGGTTGAATGAGCGACTCGGCGTTAACCGTCAAGGCCGTTGCCATTGACCAGGCGAGCGCTGTTACGACGAGACCCAGAGCTGCCAGTCTGGACGGCGGACGGGACTGTGGCATCGCTCGCTCACCCCTCGATACACAACCCCGATGGGGTTTATTTTCCTATGGCTTGATGTCCCGGGGTAGGCCCTCGTTCCTCGGGCCGCCCCCGGGCTTTGTGACGTGGCCCCTTCGGGGCATTGCGGTCTGCATCCGACCCGCCAAGTTTTGATGCTCACGGGAGCCATTTCATGACGCCACCTCATCGAACAGCCGTCCGGGCTCGGCCAGGGTATGCAGCGGGACGGCCTCAACCCGTTCGGCCAGGGCATAGCGCCGGGTGCCGGGGTAGAGGACGGCCACGGCCGCGAGCCCGAGGTCCGCGAGGGCGATGCGGATGGAGGGGGTGAGCCGTGGGGCGTCGGCGCGCTTGCACTCGACGCCCAGCAGGCGCTCGCCGCGGCGCAGGATCAGGTCGATCTCGGCGCCCTGGTGGGTCCCCCAGAACCGGGCCTCGTCATGGGGCTCGGCGACCAGCACCTGTTCGATGACGAAACCCTCCCAGGAGGCGCCGAGCTTGGGATGGCTGTGCAGGGCCTTGGCATCGGCGATGCCGAGCAGTTGGTGGAGCAGGCCGCTGTCGCGCACATAGACCTTGGGCGACTTGACCTGGCGTTTGCCGAGGTTGGCATGGTAGGGCTGCACCTGGCGCACTATGAGGGCGTCGGTCAGCAGGTCCAGGTAGCGACGGCTGGTGGATTCGCTGACGCCCAGGGCGCGGGCGGGCTCGGCGGCGTTCCAGGTCTGGCCGTGGTAGTGGGCGACCATGGTCCAGAAGCGTTGCAGGGCGCTGGCCGGTGCGCGTACCCCCCATTGGGGCAGGTCGCGCTCCAGCAGGGTCTGAATGAACTGTCTGCGCCAGGCCAGACTGTCCGGCTCGGTGCCGGCCAGATAGGCCCGCGGAAAGCCGCCGCGCAGCCACAGCAGGTCGCCGGCAGCCGCCCCTAATTCGCCCAACGAAAAGCCGCCGATGGCGATGCGCTCCATGCGTCCGGCGAGGCTCTCCGAGCTTTGCCGCAGCAGCTCGCCGGAGGCGCTGCCAAGGATCAGGAAGGACGCGGGGTTATCGCGCCGGTCGGCCAGCACCCGCAGCAGCGGGAAGAGGTCGGGTCGGCGCTGGACCTCGTCGACCACCACGAGACCCTTCAGCGAAGCCAGCGCGGTCATCGGCTCATCCAGGCGGGCAAGGCTCGCTGGGTCCTCGAGGTCGAAATAGTTGACCGAATCCTCGTGCAGCAGCTCTCGCGCCAGGGTGGTCTTGCCGCATTGCCGGGGACCGGTGAGGACCGTGACCGGGTTGCGGGACAGTGCGGTGCGGATCGCGTTCAGGACACCCAGGCGCTCGATCTTCATGAGGGAAAAATACCATGAAAATGCTTCGTCGCGTGACGGTATTTCATGGTAAATGACCCGATGGCCAGCGTCTACTGGCCGGGCAATCAGCCAGCGGCCCCATGACTCCCGGTCACCTCGGCGAGCGGGTCGAGGATCTTCTGCTCCGGGCGTCGATGAGCTGGACCCGGCCCTTGCGTCTGGGCTCCTTGCGGTTGGTGAGCACCCGGATGTAGGCGGAGATGCCGGTGTTGTAGAAGAGCTGGTCGGGGAGCGCGACCACGGCCTCGAGCCAATCGTTCTCGATGTTGTCGGCGTCCTCGCCCTTGATCAGCATATCGGCCTTGCAACTGGCCCAGGACTCGTCGTTCCAGTCCTGGCCGAACAGGTGGGGATCGGCGTCGGCATTGAGATCGCGGATGTAGCGCTCCGCCACCGAGAGCATGCCGCCGGTGCCGCAGGCGGGGTCGTAGATGGTCTTGACGCAGGGCGTCCGCGAAATCCACACCTTGGCCGAGCAGGCTCAGGGCTTGGCTGACGCGGCCGGCCTCCTCCACGTTGACGTTGGCGAGCCCCAGCAGGTGCTCCATGACCTGGATGACCCGGGCCGCATCGAATCGATAGAAGGCCCGGAGCACCCATTCCAACTCTAAGACGACGGTAAGGGGCACGAAAAGACTGCGACTCTCGGCAACCACCTCGTAAGCCACCGGCCGCTGTTTGGCGGCCTCGGGGTCGCCGGGGTCGTCGACGTAAAAGCGGGCCAGGATATTGGTATCAAGAGCGATCATCGTCGGTGTCGCGCATGGCAGCGGCGACATCGAAGTCCGCAAGCCGCCTTTCTCCCGGCTGCTCGCAGGTCAGCATTCCGTAGCCGTCCTCCGGTCGAGTCCGCCTGATGGCCCGCAACGGTCTGACCCGGATCGTGTCGCCCTCCAGCTCGAAGTCCAGGCGCGTGCCAGGCTCGATACCCAGCCGGCGGCGGATGGCAGCGGGGATGACCACTTGGCCCTTGTCCGAAACAGTCACGGTCGACATCGCCGACGGCCCTCTTCTTACCTGGTAAGAGTGGCAGTTTACTCACGCGGTAACGCCGTGCAACTCCACCGAGGTGACAGAAAAAAGGTAGCGCAAATCAGGGGTAACGCTTGAGTGGCTTAGCGCGTTGCGTTGCCAATGCCCGGACCGTCCCCGCAATCGGCGGCGAGAGAATGGCCTCAGGGCTGGGGCAGCACCGACTTCAGGTGTGGCATCCCGCCGTCGTCGATGTCGAAGTCCGGGTCGAACAGGGTCTTGCCCTGGGCGCCCATAGGCTCAGAACGATTGCGAAACCAGAAGCCGTATCTCCCAGATCGACAAATCATTGACACCCAGGCTTTGATAGGCCACTGCGAGGTCCGCCATGGTTGACTTGCCAAATAATGAGCGGGCACCCGCGCGCAGCATACCTGCCCAAGGACTCGCTTCTGCGTAAGTCAGGTTGCCCGTCAGATACTGCCCGGACTCGGCCCTGGCGTATTCGTAGGAAACCCCTGCCTCCATGTAGGGCATGACCAGCCTGTTGTAGCCAAGGTCGTAGGTCCGGTTGATCTCCAGCGAGGTCTGTATTACGCCATAGTCGGAGCTGTCGTTGCGCATGTCTAGCGTCACCGGCCTGTTCAGAATAGTGCCGTGCAGTTGATAGGCGTCACCGCTGGTCCGTGTTTGGGACAACTGAATTTTCGGACGAGCAAGCGCCGATCCAAGTTGGTACTGGCCCTCTGCTTGCAGATTCAGCGAATACTGGTTGGACTCGGAAGTGCCAGCGAGGTTGAGAATCTGGTTGTCGATGCTCAGTTGTCCGAATCCGAGCGAACCATAAATAAGCCATTGGGGCGATAATCCGTAGGAGAAATAGGGTCCGATTGAATAGCTCGTCGAGTCAGTCTGCAAATCGCCATCAAAACCATCGCTAGTTGTCCGCGTGAGGGATGCCTGTAATCCGGCAACCAAATCCTTTCCGACCAAACGATCTAGGCCAAACGAGATGACGCTCGTGTCGCCTCGCGTATCGAGGTCATGCCGCTTATCATTGATGTAGATTACGTCACCGTCCACCCATACATTCCAAGGGCGACCACCGATCAGCTCGCGTCCGGGAGTCAGTGGCAACTCCGTTGCCTCGTCGCTGGCGTAGGGGTTATGGCAATCGGACATCTGGCCTGCTGCGGTGCCCGGGGCTGTCGTGAAGCCGTCACGACAAGGCGGTTTAGGGACATATCTCCCGGCTGTAGCGCCGCTCGGATCGATCTCGGGTCGGCCGCCAGGGGTGGAAGGCGCCTCGGGTAGGGTCGTGATCGGCGGCATAACCGCGCCCGGAACCGTCGGAGTAATCGGCTCCGGCGGCAGGGTGGCGATCGGCGGGGCCACCGCGCCCGGGACCGTCGGAGTGATCGGCGTCGGCGGCAGGGTTCCGATCGGCGGCGTG
>JBGSOR010000003.1:0-1890 GCA_041738985.1 Chromatiaceae bacterium
TACGAGCACCGCGGGCGGGTCTTCGCCGAAGCGGTGCGGAGGCTGGAGCCATGAGCGTGGCGGCGGCCCGTCAGGTCCCCGTGGGCAAGCGCCGGCGCGAGCGCCCGGCACCCCTGGACTTCGCCCTCCTGGCCTGCGCCCTCGGGCTCATGGCCTTCGGCTTCGTCATGGTCTCGTCGGCGTCCATGACCATCGCGGACAGCTGCTGCAAGGATCCCTTTTTCTTTGTGACCCGTCACGCCTTGGCCCTGGGCCTGGCACTCGCCGCGGGGGCCGTCGCCTTCAGCGTTCCGGTGCAGTGGTGGGAGCGCATGGGGGTCTGGCTCTTCCTGCTCGGGGCAGTCGCACTCGTCGTATTGCTGATCCCTGGGATCGGACGCAACGTTAATGGGGCGACGCGCTGGATTCCCTTGGGGCCGCTTAACCTCCAGCCCTCGGAGCTCATGAAGCTATTTGCGGTGATCTATGTCTCCGGCTACCTGGTGCGGCATGCGGACGCCGTGGCAAACCAACTTAGCGGCTTTGTCAAGCCTATGATCCTGGTAGGTATAGCCGCCGCCCTGATCCTCAAACAACCGGACTTCGGGACCACCGCGGTCATGCTGGCCACGGTGATGGGTCTTTTGTTCCTGGGCGGGGCCAGCCTGATGCCATTCGCGGTCCTATTCGGGGCCGTGCTCACGGGGCTGAGCTTTCTGGTGCTGACCTCCGAGTACCGGATGAAGCGCGTACTGTCGTTCCTGGACCCCTTCCAGGACCCCTTCGCGTCCGGATACCAGCTGAGCCAGGCACTCATCGGGTTCGGGCGGGGGGAGTGGCTGGGGGTAGGTCTCGGCAATGGGATCCAGAAGCAGTATTTCCTCCCGGAGGCCCATACGGATTTCATCGCTTCGGTGGTCGGGGAGGAGCTGGGACTCGCGGGGATGTTAGCGACCATCGCGGCCTTTGCCTTCATTGCCTGGCGCGCCTTTTCGATCGGATCCCGGGCGGAGGCAGCCGGCCAACGCTTCGCCGCCTATGCGGCGCAGGGGCTAGGGCTCTGGCTTGGACTCCAGGCCTTCGTGAACATCGGGGTGAACGTGGGCATGTTGCCGACCAAGGGACTGACACTGCCCTTCTTGAGCTACGGCAGCAACAGTCTGATCGTGGTCTCGATGGCCATCGGCATCCTCCTGCGAATCGACGCCAACCTACGTCAGGGCGACCCCACACCGCGTCCGGTTCGAGGGGTTCCATGGAAGTAAAGTGGCGAGTGGCTAGTGGCGAGTGGCGAGTGACTAGCAAAGGGGATCTCAGGATCGTGAGCGACAAAGGCGCATTGGCGAGCGGTATCGGCCCGGGGTCATTTCCCCTCGGCCCTAGCCACTCGCTACTCGCGACTTCCATCGCGGTCATGGCGGGCGGAACCGGCGGACATGTCTTCCCCGCACTCGCGGTGGCGGACGCCCTGCGGTCTCAGGGGATGCGGGTCTTCTGGATTGGTACTCGGCGTGGCATGGAGTCCCGGCTGGTCCCCGAGCACGGGTTCGAGATGGAGTGGGTGGACATCGAGGGTCTGCGGGGCAAGGGTCTGGCCAAGCGCCTGGTGGGGCCCTTCCGGCTGCTTGCGGCGCTCTCACAGGCACGTGCCATTCTGCGTCGCCGCGATCCCGGGGTGGTCCTGGGAATGGGCGGATTCGCCTCCGGACCCGGGGGACTGGCCGCCCGGACGCTGGGGCTGCCGCTCGTCGTCCACGAGCAGAACTCCGTCCCCGGCATGACCAATCAGTGGCTGGCCCGGATCGCCACCCGGGTCTTCGAGGCCTTTCCCGGGAGCTTTCCCAACGCGCGCCAGGCCGTTGCTGCCGGAAACCCGGTGCGGGCCGCCATCGCCGGGATCCCCGCACCCGC
>JBGSOR010000030.1:0-3221 GCA_041738985.1 Chromatiaceae bacterium
CGGACGGCATCGACGGCGAGCCCGCCATCGCCGCCGCCCGCGCCCTGGCGGGGTCCGGCGTCCGGGTCTCGGTGCTCGGGGTGGGAACGGCCCAGGGGGCGCCGGAGCCGGGTCCTGACGGGGGATTCTCCAACGACAAAACCGGCAATGTCCGCATCGCCCGCCTGGACCGCAAGGGGTTGGAGGACCTGGCAGCGGCCGGGAACGGGCTCTATCTGGAGCCCGACCCGGGGGACAAGGACACGCGGGCACTGATGGCCCTGTCCGGCCTCGGTCAGCAGGAGACCATTGCCCAGCCCGGACTGGTGGCGGACCAGTGGCGGGAGGAGGGGCCTTGGCTCCTCATCGCCCTGATCCCACTGGCCGCGCTCGCATTCCGGCGAGGGTGGCTGCTTCCGGTGTTGGTCCTGGCGACCGTTTTGCCTCAGGACCCGGCTCACGCCTTGAGCTGGGACGATCTCTGGGCGCGACCGGACCAGCAGGCCGCGCGGTCTCTCGCCAACGGGGACAGTGCTGCCGCGGCAGCCCGCTTCGAGGACCCCGCTTGGCGCGCCGCGGCCCGCTATCGCGCAGGCGATTACTCGGGCGCCCTGGAAGACCTGACCGGCGCAACCGGCCCCGAGGCGGACTACAACAGGGGTAACGCCCTGATCCGGCAGGGCCGCTTGGACGAGGCCATCGTCGCCTACGAGCGGACCCTGGCCCAGGAGCCGAGCCACGCGGACGCCAAGGAGAACCTGGCACTGGCTCGACGGCTCAAAGAGCAGCAGGACCAGTCCAAAGATAAGGATCAAGAGGGTCAAGGCCAGGATCAGCAAGGTCAGGACCAGAGCCAGAACGGCGAGGGTAAGGACCGGCAGGAGAAGGGCCAGGATCAGGCTCAGCAAGGCCAGGGCCAGTCGGGGGAACAAAGCGAGGGCGGCGGCTCCAATAAGGATCAAGCCAGCCAAGGCTCCGAAACGGGGCAGGGTGCCCAGGGCGATCATGGTCAGCAGGGAGAGGGCGCCGAAGGCGATTCCCAAGGTGCCGACGCGAATTCGGGTCAGGATGGCGACCAGGCAGCCCAGTCCTCCGATGCCGGCAGCACCGGCCCGAGCCAGACCCCGGACGCCGGAGACTTCGGGAAACAGGCATTGAGCGACGACCCGGAGGTCGACCTCAAGGGCCCGGGAGAGACGGCCGAGCCCGGTGCTGCCGCCCGAGGGGGCGCCAAGGCCGAAGGTCCCCAGCGGGACGGAATGGCGGTCGGCGCGGTGGGCGGGGAGGCGGATCTGACGCCCCAGGAGCGGGAGCGACAACAGTCCATGGAGGCCCAGCTTCAGCGCGTCCCGGACGACCCGGCCGGACTGCTGCGCCAGCGCTTCCTGCTCCAGCACCTGCGACGGGAGGGGCGGCTGCCCTGATCGCGCCCGACCTACTGGCCTGTCCTAAGGCGATTTCTGTCAAATCATGTACCACCTCGCTCGTCTTTTCGCCCGCCTTCGGCGTCGCACCGACAGTCACATAGCCCAGCTATGCTCCTGGCGGCGCTCCGTGAAGGCAGACGAAAATCCTTCGCGATCCGGTACATAATTTTCCGGCAATCGCCTAAGGGCTCGACGGTCCTCCAACCAGCCAAGACCCCTACCGAGCGAGACTGCCCTATGCGCAACGGAATCATCCCCTGGCTGTCCCTGTGCGTCCTCCTTGTTCTGGCGTCGGGGACCGCGCGCGCCGGGGGGCTCTCGGCCGAGCTGGACCGGACCCGGATCGGGGCCGACGAGACCCTGAGCCTGCGTCTGGTCGCGGACGGGGACCTGAAGGGCGAGCCGGACCTCGGTGCATTGGACAAGGACTTCGAGATCCTGGGGCAGTCCACGGGCACGAGCATGAGCATCGTCAATGCGGCCGTGAGCCACACCAGGGAATGGACGCTTGTGCTCGCCCCCCGGCGCGCCGGGCGTCTCACCGTCCCCGCCCTTAGCCTGGGCGGGTCCCAAAGCCGGCCCATCCAGGTGGAGGTCGCGACCGGAGACCAGGCGGTGTCCGCCGGTGCGGCCAAGCCTGTCTTCGTCGATACGCGGGTCGACGCCAAGGACCCCTATGTGCAGCAGGCATTCATCTACCGGGTGCGGGTGCTGTATCGGGAGCAGCCCCGGCGAGCGACCCTGCGCAGCCCGGAGGTGGATGGCGCCACGCTCGAGCAGGCCGGGGAGGACAAGAGCTACGCGGAGATGGTCGACGGACGCCGCTATACCGTGATCGAGCGGACCTACAGGGTGGTGCCGCAGCGCAGTGGCCCGTTGACTATCCGCGGGCCGCGTCTGGAGGCCGTGCTCCCGGCCGAGCGCCAGGGTCCCCGGCGTAGCCCCTTCGCGGATTTCGAGGACAGCTTCGGGGCGCCCATGTTCCAGGGTTTTCCGAACCTGGCGGATCTGGGTGCCGGGCGCCGTGTGATCGAGCGGGGGGCGGACCGCACGGTGGAGGTCCGGCCCCAGCCGGACGGGACCGGCGCTTGGCTCCCGGCGGAGTCCGTTGCGCTCACGGACGAGTGGAACCCCTCGCCGCCGCGTTTCCGGGTGGGCGAGCCCATCACCCGCACCCTAGTGATCACGGCCCAGGGCGCCACGGGGAGCCAGCTCCCGACCCTGGATCCGGGCGCGCCGGACGGGGTCAAGGTGTATCCGGAGCCCGCCAAGATCGAAGACCTTGCCGGGAGCGGCGCGCCCACCGCGCTCAAGACCCTCAAGGTCGCCCTGGTCCCGACCCGGACCGGTCCGCTGACCTTGCCCGAGATCCGGCTCCCTTGGTGGGACACGGTCGCCGACAGGGCGCGGGTGGCCGTCATCCCCCAACGCACGGTTCAGGTGGAGCCCGCGGCGGACGGGGCCAGGACCGTGGAGCCGCAGGCCCAGGTGCAGCCAGCGACGGAGCCGGCGACCCAGACATCCGGTGGGACTCAGGCACAGTCGGTCTCCGGAGAAGGCGAGGGGAGGTCGTCGTCGGTCGGGTCTGACGGTGCCCCCGAGCCGGCCCAGGGTCCCTTGGCTTGGCTTGCTGATGCTGGCCCCTGGCCCTGGCTGGCCCTGATTCTCGGGCTCGGCTGGGTCGGCACCCTGATCTGGCACTGGCGGGCACGCCGAGACGGTACCGGCGGCCCGTCTCCCGCTGGGAAGGGCCCGGGTCGTCGAGCCGAGACGCTCAGCTCCGCCCGGGCCTCCGTCCGCCAGGCCTGTCAGGCG
>JBGSOR010000033.1:0-6627 GCA_041738985.1 Chromatiaceae bacterium
GCCGCCCGGGCCCTGGCCGAGCTGGGACCAGCCCGCCTCACCGTCGGCAAGGTCCCGCCCTTGAGCCCGGCGCAAGCTCGGGAGGCCCTTGAGCATTACGGCTCGGTCCAGGCGGCCGCCAGGGCGCTCCGCGTCAACCGCAGCACCATGTACAGGGCGCTTCAGCGTCGCGAGCCGCCCCTAGTCCGCTGATCCTAGTCCTGCCCCCGGGCGCTTCGTGGAAGAGTCTCCGGAGGAGCACCTGAAGCGTATCGAGGCACAGGGTCGCCGATTGGCGCTCAGTCGGGAGGGGAGTAAACGATGTCTGCGCTAGCGATCCGAGCAAGCGCGAATTGGAGTTCTTTTGAGCATTTTTTATCATCTCCCTTAAGTCCGTTTCGTATCTCCGGAATCAAGGAATGCCCAGCTAGCCCATTGGCCGGATTTGCCCGGACCGAAAGCCCTATTTCCTTTATCATTCGCACAGCCAGTCGCGCCACGTAATAGCGTCCTGGCTTGCCCTCTCGATCCCGATCAAGCTCATCGGGACTGACGAAAAGCGCTCGGTATACAGACAGACCGTCGACATCTTGGTCAGTCGGCCTAAAAGCTAATTTGTCAACGCGCGCATCTGGGCTAGAAGGGCAATTGTCATAGTACTTTTTGAGAACTCGACGAAATACGAACTCATCGTCGCATACGGGATCCGTTTCGTTCGGCATTCTCGGCCAGACAAACCTCGCGCTAGATGCTACAGCCGCGCACCGTTGCACTCTGGGGCGTGCTTACCAAGATAATGAACGCGAGCGTCCGGCCAACTTGGTAAAGCCGTGACGTTGCTTGGATTTTGCTCCCGCCAACATAGCTGATCGTGCTTAGTCTTGGCTCCCTCGCGAATCTCCATTATCTCGCCGCAGTACGGCTCTTCGATCTCGATTTCCAGATAACGGCCGCGGCTCCGCCATTCGATTACGACACCGCCATCCTGCATTGGTAAGATTCGAGTCGGTGCTGGCGCAACCTCTTTAAACGCATCAAGAAGTATGCGCACACTGCCCAATAAATCAGCGGTTGGCGCTTTAGCATCATCTCCATCCCACCCATCCTGCAGGGACCACAGCGCTTCGAACTGCCGGAGCATTGTCAACCAAATGCTTTCCTTCGTGGAAAACCATGCGGCGCTCGGTGTGGTTGTCGCTGCCGCATATCCAGGCTGAGGCATGAATGCTTCATCTGCTCTCCAGTCATAATACATTACTGCCTCCTTTTCCAGTATTGGTGCGCTGTGGTTGAAGTCATGCCGGTAAATACCCGGACAATCAAAGAATGACCGAGATCAAGACCATTCCGGAGACTCGTGTCCAATCGGTCGGAGATCGGTCCACGTGCCGTCAGAGTCAAACGTATGGCTTCCTGTTCTTCCGTTCCGATTACCCTAACATGTTCCAAGGTGATATGAAGGCGGCCCGCCTCTCCGATATTCATGCGCCAATTTGCGCTTAATCCTGCTGCCTCCAGCTCTTCAATCTTGCTTGCTGGCATTGATATATCCGGGAACACGACAGGCCAATCCGAAACAGCAGACCACAGGCTATCCTTGGCAATATGGTTGATGTAGGTGATTTCCCATTGATTGGGTCTCGGACCACTGGCAATCGCTTCACCGCAAAACACTATGAAATTTTGCCAGGTTTCCTCGAACGCTTGAACGGAATTGTTGTAGTTCTGGTACAGCCTATCACGCTTCCGCCAATTGTAGTGAAAACGGTTATTCTGGACCTGAATCATCCGTTCTTGATCTTGACTGACGAACTGGATTCTAGGGGATGGCAATCCGTGAGAAAACCTCAATTGTTTAGGCTCCCACTGCTCATCCTCACCGAAGCGCTCAAATTGCTCAGGGATCGGATGGGTCTCGAGGACAGTAGGCCATCCATCGCTAAGATACTGTCTCCAAAACCACCCGGCATGCGCGGCGGTATATCCTTGAAGCGGATCGAACTGTACCCCTAGCACCGTTTCTACGACCGGAGGGTCGTCATATTTCGGGAGTTTGTCAGACACACCAAAAACCCCACGCTATTGTGTTGTTGGCCACAGACGGCCAGATGCCTGGCGCACGCACTCGATCAGGCAAAACCGCGTTGGGGTAGGATAGATGACCCACAGGTAATTTGCCAGGAGAGGACACGCTGGAACGTTTAAGATATAAGCGCGACGTCAGTTTGGGACATGCCCGCTTTATTTCACCCTGCGTACGACGCAACAACACCCCTGTTCGTGGACGACTCGAAGCATTCTCGATAGTGCGCTAGCAGGCGACTTGCGGAAGCCCACATGCAATGTCGACGTGGCATTCGCGCTGGAGCCGACCCCCTCATGCCTGGGCTTTCTCCGGCGCGTCGATACCGGCAAGACGGAGCCGCCGCGGGGTGAGGTCGCCCAAGACTTCAATAGTGTCTCCGTCCAGAACGCGGACGACCTTGCCGGTGAAGGTCTCGGCAGCAGGCAGAGCAGGCGAGGACCAGGCGAGCGGTTGCGGACATCCTTATCCTAGCGCGACGGCATAGGGGTGAGCGGGGATCGGCAGACAGAGAAACCTGGGGGCCGAAGTCCCCAAGAGGCAGTGGAACCGCTAGAGTTGCGCCCCGCGGCTTTGGCTCACCGTAGAGCAGTCGGTGTCGCGGGCGGGCGACCCGCCTCACGTCGTGCGCACGCTGACCCGGCTTCGGCCGGGCTTTTTTGTGCCCAGGTCAGGCCCGCGCGCGCGTGGAGCCCCCAACTTGTGGAAAATTTTCCACAAGTCCGCCGCCCGTCAGGCCCTCGCGCCCGAGCTGGCACGGGAGGGGTGGGCCGGGTGTCCTCGCAAGCCCCGCCTGGAGGAGGTACCTATAGCGGTACCTATTTCGAATTCCCGGAAAGAAAAAGGGCCGGGGATCGCTCCTAAGCCCTTGTTCTATTTTGGTGCGCCCTGCGCGACTCGAACGCGCGACCACCTGATTAAAAGTCAGATGCTCTACCGACTGAGCTAAGGGCGCCGCGACTCGTCAGTATAGGCGGGGCCGACGGGGATTTGAAGCACCAGGTTGCCGTATGCGGTGCCCGACCGGCCTACTTCAGGGTGTCTGGCGGATCCGGCGCAGGCGGGCGCCGCGATCAGCGGCAGCGATCGGACGACCCGACGACGCATCCCGACGATCTCGCGCGGACGCGAGAGTCCCCTTCGTGCATGCTCGCCTTCGCGCGATACCCCTATCGGCGCTCCCGCCCCATACGCTCCAGGCGGCTCTTGGCGAGCCGGGCCTCGGTGCTCTCCGGGTACTTGCTCGCCACCTGCTGGAGCGCAGCACGGGCCTGGTCGTACGCTTCCTGCTCGTATTGGATGTAGCCGATCTTGAGCAGTGCCCCTGGGACCTTGGCGCTCGCCGGACTCAACCGGACGAGACGGTCGAACTCGGCCAAGGCGGCCGGGTAGTTGCGCTGGACATAGTAGGTCTCGGCCAGCCAATAGCGCGCATTGTCAGCGTACTGCCCCTGGGGGAAGCGGCGCAGGACATCGTTGAAGGCGTTGACGGCCTGTGGGTACTTACGCTGCTTCAGGAGATCGAAGGCGTCCCGGTAGGCGTCGCGCTCGCTGCCACCCGTGGTCTCGGGGCTGGGGAGCGAGGGGATCCCGACCGCCCGGGGGGAGGATGGCGTGGGGGCGGTCACCGCGGGTGGCGGCTCGTTGCCGGCGGGGGGCTTAAGGTCCAGTCCGCGGACATCGATGCCCTCGGGAGCGGGGGTTTGGGCACCGGCTCCCGGCGCGGCTGGGGTTCCAGGTTGGGTCCCGTCCGTTGGCTCGCCGGCCCCAGCGTCCGCGGCGCCCGGCTCGCCGTCGTTGATACGGGCATCGATGTCCATGAACTGGTCGCGCTGCTGACGCTGAAGCTTCTGGAGCTGGAACTGCTGGGTCTCGACCAGGCCACGAAGCTCCTGCATCTCTTGCTGGAGCTGCTGCATCTGAAGCATGAGGTCGGAGGCGCTCTGGTTTTCCAGGATACGTTCCAGGCGGGCAACCCGGTCGTCGAGCAGGGCACCGCCGGACTGGGCGCCGCCCGCGGCAAACCCGGGAAGCGCGCCAGTCGGAGCAGCAAGCGAGGACGCCGGGAGGGCAACGAGGCCAGCCAGCAGGATCAGGAGTGGGCGTGCGTCGGTCATGGTCTCGGTCGCTCTCGTTCCCAAGGCATCAGT
Source organism: Chromatiaceae bacterium (assembly GCA_041738985.1). GTDB lineage: Bacteria > Pseudomonadota > Gammaproteobacteria > Chromatiales > Chromatiaceae > Thiodictyon. The sequence continues at coordinate 4,213 of JBGSOR010000033.1, forward strand.
ACTGGATGACGACCCGCCTGTTCTGGGACCAGGCGGACTCGTTGTGTCCGGGATTGGTCGGACGCTCCTCGCCGTAGCTCAGCGTGGCGATCTGATCCGGGCGGGCGCCTTCCGCCACCATAAACTTGCGCACCGCGTCCGCCCGCTGGTCTCCCAGGGCCAGGTTATATTCCCGGGTGCCGCGCTCGTCGGTGTTGCCGTCGAGGGTGACCCGGGTACCGGAGTTGGCGCCCAGGTAGGCGGCATGGTTGCGCATCACGCCGATGTACTCGGGTTTAATGGCCGAGCTGTCGTAGTCGAAATAGACGATGCGGTTGTAGAGCGGATTCGACGGGTCTTCCCAGGGGCCCCGGTAGGTCGGGCGGACCTCCACCGAGCGCGGAGCCGTGTCTTGGCTCAAGGGACGAGCATCGATCTGGGGCTGGGGCGCCTCCGATTCGGGGGCGGTAGAGCAGCCGGCCAAGGCCAGCAGACCCAACAAAGCCAGCAGGACCGTCGGAGCCGCGAGCGAGGCGGCGGGGGCCGGGCGACCGGCAGACAGGGGTGTGGGAAACCGGGGATGGCTCGGGATCACGGGTGGCATCCTCATTTCAACATCGGCGACCAGGCGGGCTCGCGCACCTCGCCCGAGTCCTGGGACAGCCGCTGGCTCCCGCCGCCTTCCACGCCCGCCGCAGCCAGGATGCCGCGGCCGTTGTGCAGGGTGGCGTAGATCACCATGGCTCCATTGGGTGAAAAGCTTGGGGACTCGTCCAGACCGCCGTTGCTCAGGAGGCGGGTGTAGCCCCGAGCCAGATCATGGACGGCGATACGGAACTGACCGTTGACCCGGGTGACCATGGTCAGGCTCTTGCCGTCCGGCGAATAGGAGGCACGGGCATTGTAGTCGCCTTCGAAGCTCACGCGGGTGGCCGGTCCGCCCCCGGGGGGCATGCTGTAGATCTGGGGGCTGCCGCCGCGGTCGGACGTGAAGACGATAGTGCTGCCGTCCGGGGACCAGGAGGGCTCGGTGTCGATGCCGAAGTGGTCCGTGAGCTGCTTGAGCTCCCGGGTCTGGAGGTCCAACACGTAGATATTGGGGTTACCGTCCTTGGACAGGGTCATGGCGAGCCGCTGGCCGTCCGGGGAGAAGGCGGGGGCGCCGTTGATCCCAGGGTGGCTCGCGACCAGGTCCCGCCGCCCGCTGGCCAGGTCCTGGACATAGATCGCGGGACGCCGGTTCTCGAAAGAGACATAGGCGAGCCGTTGCCCATCCGGAGACCAGGCCGGTGACATGAGCGGGTCGCCGGAGGAAACGATGGTTTGAGGGTTGTAGCCATCGGCGTCCGACACCCTCAAGGCGACGGTCTGGCCCTCGCCGCGGCCATTCGCCGTGATATACGCAATGCGGGTGGCGGCCACCCCCGGCTGGCCGGTGAGCTTCTCGTAGATCATGTCCGCGATGCGGTGGGCGGTGAGGCGCAGGCCGCTTGCGGTGGTGGAGAGGCTGTCGGAGGCGATCTCGCTGCTGCGGAATACGTCGAACAGCTTAAAGCTTACCCGGTAACCCGTGCCTTCCTGCTCCACCTGGCCCAAGACCAGATTATTCATGCCGAGCAGACTCCAGTCCCGAAAGTCCACCTCCTCCTGTGTGGTGGGCATGGCCAGCATGTCCCGGGTCGGCATGGGGCGAAACTTTCCGGTGCGGGCCAGGTCCGCGGCGATCACCGCGGCCACGTCTTCCTTGGGGATCAGGCCCTCGGAGACGCCGAAGGGGACAATGGCAATGGGCTGGGCGGCCTCGACACCACCCGTGACCTCGATGGTGAGGCGTGCCTGGGCGCTGCCGGTCCCCAGGCCGATCAGGAGACCGACCAGGATCGGCGGGAGGATCGATCGGACGAGAAAGGTCGCGGCGCGCTGGGCTGTGCTCATGAGGCAGATCCGGTTGCGGGTCAGGGCGTGAACTGAAGGTTGAATTCCCGGAAGCGCTCGAAGGGCGGTCCGGAGGGGACCGGGATCGGGGAGGCATTGTAAACGGCAGCGATCACCGATTGGTCGAATGCGGTGTTGCCGCTGCTCTCGACAATCGACACGCTGTTGGGTACCACGTCCCCCCCGGGGATCAGACGCAGGGATACCACGGTCAGCAAATCTCGGCCCAGGGCCGGCGGGCGCACCCAATACTGGCGGACCCGGTCCTTGATCGCCGGGATGTAGCGGTCCGCCTCGCGCTCGATCTGCTCGGAGACCTGGTTGGAGGCGATATCCGACTCCCGGGTACGCTGGGCGTCCCGGGCGGCTTGCGCCTGCCGCTCCTCCCGCTCCAGGAGACGCGCCTCTTCCTCGATGCGGCGCTGGGCCTCCTCTTCCGCCAGCCGCTGCTCCTCCGCCACGGCCATGGCGTCCGCCTCTGCCTGCAGCTGGCGCTGGCGC
>JBGSOR010000036.1:0-3359 GCA_041738985.1 Chromatiaceae bacterium
CTGTCAGGAGCGGCAGCGGCAGGAGCAGCAGGGCACCGTACAACACCCGCGAACGGCTCCGGCCCAGGCGATGGGCGAGCGTGCGTCGGCCCGCGGCCCAGTCGGTCTCCAGGTCCCGGTAGTTGTTGAGGAGCAGCACCGCTGCCGCCGGAAGTCCGAGTGCCACCCCCAGGACCACCGCGGTCCAGTCGAAGGCCAGGGTTTGAAGGAAATGGCTCCCGGCGACCGATGCGACCCCAAAGAAGGCGAGAACATAGACCTCGCCGAAGGGGCCGTAGGCGATGGGCTTGGGACCGCTGGTGTAGGCGTAGCCGCAGACAAGCGCCGCGACCCCGATCCCCAGGATGGGCCAACCTCCCCGGATGACCAGCAGGAGCCCGAGCAGGAAGGCAATGCCGAACGCGACGTGGGCGGCGTTGCGGACCTGGCGGGCGCTGAACCAACCCTGGGCACTGGCCCGAGGCGGCCCGACCCGATCCGGGGTGTCGGTGCCGCGCTCGAAGTCCGCCGCGTCGTTATGGAGATTGGTGCCGATCTGGATGGCGATTCCGGCCATCAGGGTGGCCAGCGCAACGTAGGGTGCGATCCGTCCCGTCTGGGCAACCGCGAGCCCGATGCCGGCGATCACTGGGGTGGCGGCCAGGAGCAGGGTCTTGGGCCGAGCCGCCGCGACCCAGCGGGACAGACTGGAAGATCCGAGTGACGCGGGCCGCGGGCCGAGCGTTGCCCCGTCTCCTTGGCCCTCGGCCCTCGGTCCTCGGCCCTTCTTCTGCCACATGACGTTCACGGTCGCCGCGGAAACTTATCGAAATCGGGTGCCCGCCGTTCCAGAAAGGCGTCCCGCCCCTCTTGGGCCTCCGGGGTCATATAGAAGAGGGCGGTCGCATTGCCCGCCAGCTCCTGGATGCCCGCCAGCCCGTCGGTATCGGCGTTGAAGGCGCACTTGAGCATCCGCAGGGCCGTGGGTGAGAGCTCCAGCATCCGGCGGCACCAATCGAGGGTCGTCGACTCCAGCTCCGCGAGGGGGACCACCGTGTTCACGAGCCCCATCTCCAGGGCCTCCCGGGCGTCGTACTGGCGGCACAGGAACCAGATCTCCTTGGCCTTCTTGAGCCCCACGGTGCGGGCCATGAGTCCGGCTCCGAAACCCCCGTCGAAGCTTCCTACCCGCGGTCCGGTTTGACCGAAGCGGGCATTGTCCGCGGCGATGCTGAGGTCGCACACCAGATGCAGGACGTGGCCGCCGCCGATGGCATAGCCCGCCACCATGGCCACCACCGGCTTGGGTAGGGTGCGGATCTGGCGCTGGAGCTCCAGGACGTTCAGGTGCTCGGTGCCCGAGCCGTCCCGGTAGCCCCCGTCGCCGCGGATGCGCTGGTCCCCGCCGGAGCAGAAGGCCAGGTCCCCGACCCCGGTGAGCACGATAACCCCGACCTGCGGGTCCAGGTGGGCGCGACGGAAGGCGTCGATCAGCTCGATGATGGTCTCCGGGCGGAAGGCGTTGCGCACCTCGGGCCGGTTAATGGAGATCTTCGCAATCCCTTCCCATCGGTGGTAGAGGATGTCCCGATAATCCGGCCCCGGCGGCGTCTCCCAGCGAGGGTTGGGCCGGTCCTCAGTCTGCTGCATGTCTGCTGATCTCCGCGGATTAAACAAGAAGGGCCAAGGGCCGAGGGTCAAGAAATGCGGCCGGTCCTGACCCCCGGCTCTGTTTCAGCCGACCGATGTCCGCTCGCGCACCTGGCGCCAGAGCTCTTGGTGCAGATCGCGGCTGTGGGGGGCATTCACGCTGACTTCGATCAGGCCCCGGAGTCCTCCCGCGAGCCACTCGACGAGCGCCTGGCGCCAGCCCTCGGCGTCCTCGACCCGGCGATAGGCGAGCCCGAAAGGTCGGACCAGGGCGCCCAGATCCAGCGGGCGCGGGGTCCGCCACAGTCGCTCGAAGTCCGGGAGCCCCCGTTGTGGCAGGTAGTCGAAGATCCGACCGCCGCCATTATTGAGGACGATGCACGGCCGGTCGAGCCGCTCGGCCAGCATGAGACCCGAGAGATCGTGCAGGAAGGACAGATCCCCCAGCATACCCACAGTGGGAATCCCGCCAGCGTTGATCCCGGCGAGGGTGGACATCTGGCCGTCGATCCCGCTCGCACCCCGGTTGCCGAAGATTCGGAGGGGCGCGTCCCGGGACCCGGACCAGGTATCGAGCTGACGGATCGGGAGGGAGTTGGCGCAGAAGAGTCCGTCCCCCTCCGGCAGGGTGCGGATCAGGTCCCCGATCAGGTGGGCCTCGCACCAGGGGGCCTCGGCCAGGAGCCCCTCCGCCAGCTCGGCAACGGCCACCTCTGCGGCGCACCAGCTCTGTAGCCAGTCGGGGCCGGCCGCAGACCAGGGGTCGGCGGCGATGGCCTCGCACAGCCCTGTTGGCTCCATGCGGACTTGGCGCACCAGGTCGTGATTCGGGTCTGACCAGCGCTCGGCCGGGTCCACCAGCACGCTCGGGACCCCGGCAAGCCAATCCATCAGGGTCCGCGAGACCGGCGCTCGTCCGAAGCGCAGCACCCATTCCGGGCACAGGGCCCGGGCTGTGGCGGGGCTGCGCAGCAGGGTGTCGTAGCGAACGATCCGGTGCTTCGGTGCGGGACCGAAACGCAATCCGGAGAGCGGGTCCGCCAGCACCGGGATACCCAGGGTTTGGGCGCAACGCCACAGGGCCGGGGCGAACGACGGGTGAAAGGACTCCGGTCCGCAGCAGATGGCCCCGCGCCCCGCCAGCCGCTGCTTTAGACCCGGCGGCAGGCGCGCCGACCTCTGGTCCGGACCGGGCCAGTCCTCCCGTGGTGCCTCCCAGATCCCTGGCAAGGAGTCCCAGGGGCCGCAATCGCCTGCTGGCACCAGGGGTTCCCGCAGGGGCAGATTGACATGGACCGGGCCGGGGCACCGGCCCTGGCTTGTCGATGCCGCGCGCAGGCCCAGGGCGCCCAGGGTGCGGTCCGCTTGGGAGCCCGTGCCGGGCGGACCCGGGTCGAAGAAGGCCCGCACATGGACGCCGAAGAGTCGGGTCTGGTCGATGGTCTGATTGGCCCCCCAGCCGCGCAGCTCGGGCGGGCGGTCCGCGGAGATCACGACCAGGGGTACCCCGGACTCGCTCGCCTCGACGATAGCCGGGAACCAGTGGGTGGGTGCGCTACCGGAGGTGGCCAGCAGCGCAACCGGGCGGTCGGAGGAACGGGCGAGCCCCAGCGCATAGAAGGCGGCACTGCGCTCGTCCAGGATCGGGGTCAGGGTCATGGCCCCCTGGCGCTGGGCGGCCAGCACGACCGGGGTCGAGCGGGAGCCCGGAGACAGGACCAGGTCCCGCA
>JBGSOR010000049.1:0-3619 GCA_041738985.1 Chromatiaceae bacterium
GTCGTCGAGCACCTGAAGTGCAGTCACCCCCTTCCTGGCAAGCGTCTCCGAACGTGCAAATCGCCGTTGCGCGGCATCCAGCTCGCTCTCGCGCTGTCCCACCATCGCCTCCGCCGCCGCCGTGTCGCTCTTGCGCACGGCAACCTGCGCCTAGGCACTGGCGACCGCGGTGACGGCCTGCTGGGATTGGGCGCGCGCCTCATCGCGTTGCGCATCGAGCACGTCGATCTGCATCTGCGCCAGGGGCTGGCCGACCCGCACGAAATCGCCTTCGTTGACCATAATGTCCTGGACCCGTCCGGCGAGCTTGGTGGCGACATCGATCTCGGTGGCCTCGATTCGACCATTTCCGCTGACGAAGCCGGCGCCGGGGCCCGAGGGTCGCACGCCGAGCCAGACCAGTACCGCGATGGCGGCGACGGCGGAGGCAACTGCCGCTGGGACCAGCTTGTTCCTGATTTCAGGAGTCATAATGGACTCCGAGCTCGTGAATTCTTGCTCTCGCGATCTCAACCGCTTCTCGCTGCCCGACGTTCCGCAATCGCCGGGATATCGATGGCAGTCGTTCTCGCATCACTTGCTCCGCATGTCGTTCTTTACCGACACCATGGCAGAGTCCGGGTGAAGGGATCTGTTTGCAGTTGTGCGATTCACTCTCTTGACGGTGATCTGCAAACAATTCCCGCGAGAGCTCCTGTAGAGCGGACTTTGCGCCGGCCGACACCCTCGGCTTAGTCGGGACGCCGCTCGGTTACCGTCTACAGGAGCAGATGCAGAATCCCGCTACTTAAAGTGCGCTTGGAAGGCTTTCGCAGAATCCTTCAATGCCTCCCAGACGTTCTCGGTGCCGGCCTTCAGGTGCTCCCACGAGGTTTCGCTGGCGGCCTGGAGCTCCGCGAGCTTCTTCTCGCCCTCCTCGCGTTTGGCGCGGAGGGCGACGAGCTGCTCCTGATACTTGACCTTGGCATCCTCTTTGATGTCATTCGCCTTCGCCTCCATGGCGTCGATCTCCGCGCTCCACGCGTCAAGGCGCTTCTTCGTTTCTGCAACGTATTCGTCTTTAGTCAACATGTGCGTTTACTCCGATCGATGGTGGGGGCCGGCGGGGTGCCGGTATGGCTGTTGCCTGCTCAGGACATGTTCCGGTGCTTGAGCGTGTCCTCACCCTACGCGCAGTCCCGACAGGGAGCCAAGCACCCCGAAGGCAGTCAATACGTAGAGGACTGCGACAAGGATGACAACCACGTTGATGATCGTCTTGATGGTCGCGTTCATCGGTATGTAGGTATTGATCGCCCAGAGGATCACCCCGAGGACGACCAGCACGATCACGAGTTGGATCAGGGGCATCGCCATTCTCCTGTTATGTCGGTTAGCGTTAGCGTCGTCGTCACCTCGCGCCGTGCCGGGCGTCTGCCCGCCCGCACACGGACTATGGCCGCGTTCAACCCTTCTGCAGCAGATTGCGCAGATCGCCGACCGCGGCGTTGACCTGGGAGATATAGTTGGCCATGACGAGCGAGTGATTAGCCAATGGGCCAAATCCCCGGCCGTTCAGGATCATCGGACTCCAAATGCTGTCTTGAGTGTTTTTCAGCTCGCGCGTGATCTGCTGCAGGGACACCAGGGCGTTCTTGTCCTCAAGTACGGCTCGGAAATCGATCTCGATCGCTTGCAGGGTGTGCAGCAATGCCCAGGTATAGCCCTGCGCTTCGAAGAACTCGTCATCGATCTTGAGCCACGGGGTCTTCTTCGGCGTCTGAGCGGGCGTCGGCGTGGACTGCCGGGCGCTGGGATCGCCCGCCAGATCCGTATTGAGGCGATCTTGACCGACCGCGTAGCTCAGGCGTTGCGCCAGACTTCCCAGCCGTTTTTCGACGACCTCGAGATACGTGGTCAGATTATCGGCTCGGGCGAAGAACTGGGCGTTGGTCGACTTCTTGTCGGAGAGTCCGACGCCGAAGCGATGCAGGGCGTCCAAGCCCTTGCGATACTCCGACTCGCTGGAGGGCAGAATCCAGGAGTCCGAGTTGTAATTGAACTGGGGTTGCGCGATTTCCAGATCCTTGTTCTCGACCGACTGGGACTGGGCTCGGCTGAAGTCGTTACGCAGGGTGTTTGTCACATCGCGCAGCTCCGTGAGGACACCGAACTCCCAGCTGGGGATATTGTCGAGAAACAAACCCGGCAAAGAGATGTCGTTGGTCAGGTAGCCGCCCGGTTTGTCCAGCAAGGTCTCGCCAATACGGATGACAGTGGCTGTCGTCGCGGTACCGGGAACCAGCTTCGTTGCATCGCCGTTGACAAGCGAAAGCGCCTGCGTCTTCACGTCGAACTGGCCAGGCGACCGGGACCAGTAGATACCGAGGACGACGACGATCGCCAGGTAGGTGGTCAAGAGCAGAGCCGCGGTCCACCAGAACCCCTTCTCTTTCCACGTGCGGGGGTTGTAGAGGGTGACGACCTTGTTGACTTTGCTGGCCAGACCCAGTTTTCTCGGGGTTGCGGGAATCGTTGGGGATCCGAGATCGTTCATGGCATTCTCCTATTCCTTGCGCCGCACGGGAGCTTTTCGGCCTCGGAGACGCGGAGCCTAGCTGTTCTTGGGGACAAGCAGCAGCAGCGCGCCTGCCACGATTGCGGCCACGCCAGCCCACACCGGGATGTTGACGGTCTGCTGGTCCTTTACCGTGAGCTCGAGCGGGCCTATTTTGGCTTCCTGGGTCTCTTTGGTATAGCTGAAGCTGCCATACGCCAAACCTAAGCCTCCGGCCACGATCAGCGCGATAGCTACCAATCTGAGTGCGTTCATCTAATCTCCTCCTACAGGCGAAACGTCGGTTGTCGAGCGGCTAGCCCACACGTATTCCCGTCAGGGAGCCCAAGACTCCGAAGGCGGACAGCAACCAGAGGATCACTGCAATCAACACGACGATATTGAGGATTGTCTTGATGGTCCCCTCCATCGGTATGAAGTTGTTAATCAGCCATAGGCCGACTCCAACGACTACTAAGACGATAATCAATTGAATCAGTGGCATGGAAGATCTCCTCGCTGTTGCACTCGCACCGATATGAGTCTAGAACATTCATCGCTGGCTATTGTTCGTTTGCGCACAGACCAATGAAGGACAAATCGAAGGATGCACCGGTACGCCGCGCTCCGTCTGTACGCCATCGCACCGAGAGTGGCAGGGAGTGTGCGGCAAATGGCGCCGGGGTGTTTCGGGAAGATTCGTGGTCTAACCCTGGCAAAACTTCGAGGGTTTGAGATGGGCCCCGGGGAGGCTTGCTGTGTCGGACCGGAAGCGGCCGACCGGCTACCGCGGCTTACACTTGCGGTAGGCTTCAGTATTGCCGTCCAGTACCGTTTTAAGGATAGCGAATTCCTCGGCGAGTCCTCCGCCGCTCTGGTCCATGGTCCGGTCCATGGCGTCCCTGACTGCCTTGGACAGCGACCAGCCGAGCGGCGGCTCGACCAGCGAGCGCTCGATTCGGCGCCGCGTCTTGTCGTCCTTCGCCGCGGCGAGCTCTGCGTGCATGACGGCAGCGAGCGGAACCTCGATCACTGCCCCGCCGAGGACTTCCTCTACCCGCTTGGCGGCGTCCACCTCGGCGA
>JBGSOR010000079.1:0-24591 GCA_041738985.1 Chromatiaceae bacterium
GGGCAGCAGCATCGGCGGTCGCGGCAAGCAGTGACTCGTCCGCGCGCACCCGCTCCAACAGCTCGGCGGCGCGGCCCAGGCGGTCGGCAAGCAGGGCGTTAAAGTCGGACGCCCCGCTCATGGCTGGCCTCTCCGCTCAACGGTCGCCGCACTGGGTCTCGCACCCGTCTTCGCCAGACTTCCGGTCCTCTGCTGCCAACCGCCGCTCGATCTCTGCCTGTTTTCGCCCCTCCCGCAGGTCTTTGCGGGTCTCCACCCGCTGCTCCAGCGGAAACGGATGCGCGAGTCGCCCGTCAAAGCGGCCGGCAGGGTGGGACTCTTGAATGGAATGTCGGGATGGGTGTCGGTCATGTTTCACCAAGCGACGCCGAGCGGCGCCAGAGACATCGGGCTGGTGTGGCTGGCGCGCTCGAAGGCATCGAGGCCGACACCCGGTCGAGCGCGCGCAAGCGCCCCTGCGCGGCATCCGGTCGACCTAGAGTACGCGTCGCGCGCGACGCCGTCATCCATCGGGGCTGAGTGCCGGTCTGCCCGCGACTGTAACCGAGTGGAAATGTAACCGAGTGGAACTACGCCGCCGGGCCCGGCTCACCACCCAGAAAGGCGCCGATCCGACGGTAAAGGTCGGCGCAGGGATCCGGAACCAGGTCCTCCAGATTGAGGAAGGCGTGGATCAGACCCTCGTAGGTAAGGTGGGTGCAGGGGATCCGGGCCTCGCGCAGCCGGCGGACATAGGCGATCCCTTCATCCCGCAGCGGGCAAAACTCGGCCGTGGCGACCAGGGTGGGCGGGAAGCCGGGGGTCAGGGGCATGAAGAGCGGCGACAGGTCCCGGCGGTTCTCCGCGTGCCTGAAATAGCAGTCGAAGAGCCACAGGATGGGCTGGCGCTCCAGAAGCAGACCCTCCCCCAGCTCGGTCACGGAGGGCTGGGACAGGGTGTAGTCGAGGCTGGGGTCCCGCGTCGAACTGACACAGATGCGCCGCACTGGCGCAGAGGGCGCCCCCGCCGCTGTCGCCGACCAGGGCGAGCCGGCGGACGAAGGGCACCGCTGGCTGCAGCGAGTCCAGCAGGGGGAAAGCGCCCTTGATGGCGGCGACGAGGTCCCGTAGGGCGCTCGGATAGGGACATTCGGGGGCAAGCCGATACTCCACCGAGACCACCAGCTGGCGGCTCGCCGTGACGACCGAGCTCTATGTGACCATCGACCGCATATTCCGGGAGCATGGCATCGTCATCGCCTTCCCGCAGCGGGACATCCACCTGGTCTCCCGGGAGCCGCTGGATGTGCGGCTGAGTCGGGCACGAGCGGCGGCCCAATCGGCAGACATCCGGGAACCGAAGGCCCATCCAGCCCCCGGGTCGCGGGGCTGAGCGCAGCAGAGATTGGCCGCCGCCGCGCTGCACCCGGCAAACACATCCCGATCAACGACACCCTAAGCGCCGCCTGGGATGCTCGACGCGGAAAGTCTTCCAGCCTTAGGGCGATCGCACATCGGCCGCTTTGTCCTTGGCATCGCCATCTCCACTGCACCCTCAATACCGGGCTCGTATGCGATCAATCTTTTGATCGAGATCAAGCGCCCAACCAAGTTCACAAACCTGCGATCTCTCTGAAATACGCCGTCGCTAGCTTAATCGTCGCGCCAGCGCCTTCCGCATGGCGCTATTTCAAACTCCTCTCATCGCTCGGCTTTCAGAGTAAAGGCAACTCCTCCATGAGCACAGAAGTAACGACTTCTCGGATACAACCACTCGCCTTGGCGGCATCGACGCTCGCTTTGGCCATCGTCGCCGGCTCGTCGGCGGCGACCCCCTGGAGCTTCGGCGTGATGTCCGACACCCAGTGGAAGGCCAATCTCGACGGTGAAAACCCCGACACCGTCGCCGTTGGCATCATCAAGCAGCTCAACGACCAGTTCGTCGAGCGCAGGGTCAAGTTCGTCATCCAAGTCGGCGACCTGGTGGATAAGGAAACCGACGGCAACCCGTCGCACAGAACCATGCCCACCCGGGCAGCGGCCGCCCAAACGCTTTACGATGCCGGAATATGCTTCTTTCCCTTGCGAGGCAATCACGAGGGCTCAGTCACGGCGGCGGGGGAGCTCCCGACCCTGTTCCCTCAGACCACGGGCAACGGAAAGACCTGCGGCGCCAAGAACTTCAGCAGCCCCTTCGCCACTCTGAATGGGCTTAGCTATTCGTTCGACTACGACAACGCCCGCTTCGTTCTGCTAGACCAGTTCACTCGCACGGACGGCACCAATTACCTGGACAGCAGCAACAACAACATCGTCGATCAGCTGCCCTGGATCGATAAGATGCTCTCCGGAAAGGGGACCGCCCGTCATGGCTTCACGTTTAGCCACAAGAATCTGATGGGTGCCAACCATGTGGACATGCTCTTTGGCGCCAATCCCGCGGCCAACCCGGGCGCCCAGAATGACTACTCCAGCAGCCTTTGGAAAAACGGGGTGCGTTATCACTTCGGAGGGCATGACCACAACCATCTGCGATCCATCGTCGCCAGCCCCGACGGCAGCTCGGAAGTGCAGAATATTATCGCGGCTTCTAATAGTTACAAGTTCTATATTCCCAAGTTTCCTTCGATCGACGAGACATACGATTCTCCTCTGCGCGAAACCCCCATCGTGCAAGAGCTCTACACCGTCGGCTACTACATCGTAACCGTGGATGGCCCGAGGGTGAGCGTGGACTACTATGCCTCGAACAACGGCTGCGGAGGGTCTTTGGCCGAGGGCGGCGTGGACTGCGATCTCATAGAGACGCCCGAGCTTGCGTTCGAGAAGCGTGAGACTTTCGGCTACAGCCTGAACGGGCAGGAGTTTCTAGTTTCCCAAGGCGGCGACTACACGGTGGTAGAGGACAGGTTCGAAGGCACGGCCGCCAAGATCCTCGCGGGCAAGAACGAGAGTGCGGTGCAGCTCTACGATGGCCGCCCCACGACGAAGGATGTCAATACCGGATGGACACCCAGGCATCCGAAGGGCGGTAAGCACGACGACACGGCGAGCGCCGTTCTGACCCTTTGGGGCATGGCCGATCTGGGCACCGACCGGACCGACACCTATACACTCTCGATGAGCTACGACCCTGCGAAAGCGGCCCCAGAGCATCTGGGAAAAGGACTGTTCGGTTTGGCTACCAAGGATGACGCAGGAAATTGGATCAACGCCGTCGACAACAACTTCGGCGGGATCAAGAGGTTCGTGAGGGGCGCGTGGAAATCGGGCTACGAGCTGGGCACTTATGGAATCGATCCCAGAGCCAAGACCGCTTGGGCTGTCGTCAACTATAACGCCAACTTTGCCGTTGCACGGTTTGCATCCAAGATCTGCAAGAAGCCGGGAAATGGCGGACCTCATAACGGCATGTAGTGTCCGAGCCTTAGCTCGCCACCCCGCCCTCCATGAATTTGGGGGGCGGGTAGCCTGACCGAGAGGTTGTGAAGTGGCGTTAGCACGCGACTTCGCGCGGAAATACGCACGCCGGCCAGAAGCACGGCGGTCGCTGGCCCAGGACGGCCCACAACAGGCTAATGAGCGCCGAAACGAGCGCGGGCCGGGCTACAGCCAGCGTTTCCAGCGCAAGATGAGCAGCTGAAGAAGCACAACGATCACCAGCAACGCCATCAGGACGGGAAACGCCATGGCGCTTTCGGCGCCGGGGATACCCGCCAGATTGACCCCAAGCAGTCCGGTTACGAAGGTCAATGGCATAAAGATCCCCGTCAGGAGGGTCAGCGCATACATCCGCTTCGCGGTCTTCTCCGAGGAACGCTGCAGCAGCTCGTCCTGAGTGACGGCGGTAATTGCGAGCGCCGAATCGAGTCCCTCCGCATACTCCGCGGTCTGCTCGGCCACCGCCCGCAGGCGGTCGCGATCCTCGGCACGCAGCCAATCGACGGGGGCCGAGGCGAGCACCGCGAGCGCGCGCCTCTGAGGACCGAGATAGCGCCGGAGCCGCATCATGCGGCGCCGAAGCTCCGCGAGCTCGCCCACGAGCTGGCCGGTATCGGATTGTGCCCCGGCATGTCCCAGCCGGTAGGTCTGCGCCTCGGCATCGCCGATGACGTCGTCCATTCGGTCGACCAGACGATCGGAGAGCGTGGCAACCAGATCTCCGCCATCGCGGGGCCCCCGTCCGTGCTCCAGGTCCCGGCGAATGTCCGCAATGGCCCAGAAGTGGTGGTCGCGACAGGTGACGATGCGTTGCCCGTCGCTCCAGAGCTGGACCGAGAGCGTGGTCCCGGGGGCCTCGGGATCGACGCTAATTCCCCGCAGGCTGATCAAGGCCGCGTTGTCCCGGATCAGGGTCCTGGGCCTGGGGTTGACCCCCAGCATCGCATCCGCGGTGACGGCATCGAGGCCGCTCTCCTGGTGCAGCCAGCGCGCGGTGCCCTGGTGGTGCTGATCGAAATGGAGCCACAGGACGCCCGCGTCGAGACGCGAGCGCTCCGCGGCCCCCGCGTCGAGCAGGTCGGAGGCCCCGCCCCGACCGTCCAGACGGTAGGCGCAGATCAGACCTGAGGCGTTGGCGCTCGCAGGGATCATCCGTGTCCTAGTGCTCGCGCGGATGCCGGGACAGGACTGCCGTGCCGGCTAGGCTACCGGCTCCGTCTGCGCGGCCAGAAAGGCGCCGATCCGACGGTAAAGGTCGGCGCAGGGATCCGGAACCAGGTCCTCCAGGTTGAGGAAGGCGTGGATCAGACCCTCGTAGGCAAGGTGGGTGCAGGGGATCCGGGCCTCGCGCAGCCGGCGGACATAGGCGATCCCTTCATCCCGCAGCGGGCAAAACTCGGCCGTTGCGACCAGGGTGGGCGGGAAGCCGGGGGTCAGGGGCATGAAGAGCGGCGACAGGTCCCGGCGGTTCTCCGCGTGCCTGAAATAGCAGTCGAAGAGCCACAGGATGCGCTGGCGCTCCAGAAGCAGACCCTCCCCCAGCTCGGTCACGGAGGGCTGGGACAGGGTGTAGTCGAGGCTGGGGTAGATCAGGGCCAGGCGCTCGATGGCCACCCCCGCGTCGAACTGGCAGAGATGGGCCGCACTGGCGCAGAGGGCGCCCCCGCCGCTGTCGCCGACCAGGGCGAGCCGGCGGACGAAGGGCACCGCTGGCTGCAGCGAGTCCAACAGGGGGAAAACGCCCTTGATGGCGGCGACGAGGTCCCGTAGGGCGCTCGGATAGGGACATTCGGGGGCAAGCCGATACTCCACCGAGACCACCAGCCAGCGGCTCGCCTGGGCGAGCTTGCGGGCGATGGGGTCGTAAAGGCTAACGCTACCGGTAACATGACCGCCCCCGTGGACGAAGATGGCAACCGGCAGGGCTTCCCCGGGGTTCGGGTGGTAGAGCCGGATCGGCACCGCATAATCGAGGCTCGGCACCAGCTCGTCACGGACAAGCGGTATCGGCGGAACCTGGGTGACGAAGGCCCGGGTCATGACCTCCAGCGCCTCGCGGGCATTGGTGGGTGTGTGGCGATAGCCGGACTCGAGCTTGCGGCGCTTCGCCTCGCGCACCTCGGCGAGGAAGCCGCGCAGGGGCTCAAAGATGGCAGAAGGGATCGGATTCACGCTGTCGACTCGCGGTAGGGCCGTCTGCGCTGCCCGAGCAGGGGCACACTCGTGCTCATTGCGGACCACCGGGGTCGGGATGGTGGAGCAAACCCGGGACCGCCTGGGAGGCCGGGGGCTTGGCGTGACCGTGCCCGGCGACGTCGGTCGGCTCCAGGGTCTTGGAAAAGATCGCGATCAAAAAACCCGCGAGGGTGGATAGGCCGACCACATTGCCGCCCTTTAGGTAGGCCTCGGGCAACATGGTCTCCGCGATCATGGTGAGCATGGCCCCAGCCGCCAGCCCCTCCACGATGGCGAAGAGGTGGGGCTCGGCACCTTCGAAGAAGACGCTTCCCGCCGCTGCCCCAATCCCGGTGATCAGCATCAAGGCAGTCCACATGCCGATGATGCGACCGAATCCCATGCCCTGTTGGCGCATCCCCACGGAGCGCAGGTGATAGAACGTGGTGGAGGTCTTGCGGACAAAGCCGCCGAAGTCGTTGACCAGCTGGTTTAGAAAGACGAACAGCAGGCCGCCCCCCACGGCGCCGAGGGCGAGCGCGTTGAAGTGGCCCCGCTCCAGGGCCGCTGCCACCAGGTCGATGGTGAGTGCAGCAAGTAGCGCACCCCCGCCGAATGCCATCAGGATCGCGGTCATCCGGTCGCTCGGCGTCCAGAAGCGCGCCGCCAACGCCCCCATGGGGAGCGATACGGCGCTCACGATGCCCATCCAGAAGGCGGTCCAGATCAAGGTGTCGGACATAGGCCCCCATGCCGGCGCTGGGGAGTGGGATTCGGGTTCATTCAAGCTCTGGAGTAAGGCCAATGCAGGGCGCGCAGCGCGCCGGCATCGGGTGGATTCAAGGTTGTCGGTCGGGGATGAGTGGAGCGGATAGCCCCGTCGGGCATAGGCCCGACGGGCGCTTAGCTGGCTTCCACGAGAAAGGCGCGCGCCTCGTCGGCCGACTCGAAGATGTGCGGTGCAAGACCGCGGGAGGCCAGGGCCGCACCCAGCTTGCTGCGCATGAACAGGCTGGTGGTGTAGCGGCTGACGCTGCGGTAGTAGCGGCCGACCACCGCCTCCACCATTCGCAGGTAGTCGTCCTCCAGGTCGCGGTCCACCTGAAAGCCCTCGTAGTTGACCACAGCCGCAACCTTGTGTCCCAGGGGCTCGCAGATGGCCGCAACCTGGTCGCGAATGGCGGCGATGGTCGCTCGGTCCTTGACCTCCAGCCGCTCGAAATTCAGAAAGAGGGTGTCCTGGGCGGGATCGTAGACCAGCCGCGCGGGCATGGGCAGGTCGACCAGATCCCCGCGGATGCCCATGGGCACGTCCAGGA
Source organism: Chromatiaceae bacterium (assembly GCA_041738985.1). GTDB lineage: Bacteria > Pseudomonadota > Gammaproteobacteria > Chromatiales > Chromatiaceae > Thiodictyon. The sequence continues at coordinate 6,915 of JBGSOR010000079.1, forward strand.
AGAGCCGTCGGTCCATGGGCCTCAGCTCGCGGATCGCGGGGGCAAAGTCCATCTGGTCTAGGATGTCGCGCTCCAGGTCTACTCCCGGGGCGATCTCGGTGAGCTCCAGGCCATCCTTCGTCAGGCGGAAGACGCAGCGCTCGGTGACGTAGAGGACCTCTTTGCCGAGTCCGGCGGCATAGGAACCGGAAAAGGTGCGGTGCTCGACGGCAGCGACGAATTTCCGACCCTTGCCCTCGCGTGCGATCTGCAGTCGCCCGTCGGGGAAGGAAACCTCCGAATGCCCGGCGTTGAAGGTGCCGACGAAGACCACCTTACGCGCATTCTGGCTGATGTTGATGAAGCCGCCGGCCCCGGCCAGACGGGTGCCGAACTTGGAGACGTTGACGTTCCCCTCCCGGTCTACCTGGGCCAGACCGAGGATGGCCAGGTCCAGCCCGCCGCCATCGTAGAAGTCGAACTGGTAGGGCTGGTCGAGGATCGCCGCGGCGTTGATGGCGGCCCCGAAGCTCAGGCCCCCGGCGGGCACGCCGCCGATCACCCCGGGCTCCGCGGTGAGGGTCATCAGGTCCAGGATTCGCTCCTCGTTGGCGACAGCGGCCACCCCCTCCGGCATCCCGATCCCCAGATTCACCACCGAGTTGGGCCGCAGCTCCATCGCGGCACGCCGCGCAATGACCTTGCGCTCGGACAGCGCCATGGTCTCCACGGCCTCCAGCGGGACCCGCACCTCGCTGGCGAAGGCCGCGCTGTAGGGGATGGCGAAGGTCTGCATGTGGTTCTCCGGGCGGGAGACGACGATGCAGTCCACGAGGATCCCCGGGATTTTAACCTGTCGGGGGTTGAGCGAGCCCCGCTCGGCCATCCGCTCGACCTGAACCATGACCAGCCCGCCGCAGTTGTGCGCCGCCATGGCGAGCGACAGGGACTCGAGCGTCAGGGCCTCCCGCTCCATGGTGACGTTGCCGTCCGGGTCCGCCGTGGTCCCGCGCAGGATCGCCACATCGATGGGGAATGCCTTAAAGAAGAGGTAGTCCTCGCCGCCCACCTGCATCAGCTCCACCAGGTCCTCGGTGGTACGGGCGTTGAGCTTGCCGCCGCCGAAGCGTGGGTCCACGAAGGTGCCGAGCCCGATGCGCGACAGGTGCCCCGGCTTACCCGCGGCGATGTCGCGAAACAGGTGGGAGATGACCCCCTGCGGGAGGTTGTAGGCCTCGATATGGTTGTCGACGGCCAGCTGCTGGAGCTTGGGGACCAGCCCCCAATGGCCGCCGATGACCCGCTTGACCAGACCCATTGGGGCCAGGTGATTGAGCCCCCGGTCCTTGCCGTCCCCCTGCCCCGCCGCATAGACCAGGGTCAGGTCGCGCGGGCGCGGGGTCTCTCCGCCGTCCTCGTCGCGGGAGAGGTACAGCTCCTGGAGGGCGATCTCGATCTCCTCCGGGACGCTGATACCGACGAAGCCGCCGGTGGCGATGGTATCGCCGGGGCGGATCTGACGCACCGCCTCGGCGGCGGTCATCAGCTTGCCATGCTCGGCGCGATGCTGGCGGGGCAGGTCCGGACGCACTGGCGGTCTCCTCTGAAGGCGGTTCGCGCTCAGGCGATCTTGCGGACGTTATCGGCCGCAGGCACAGCCTGTGGCGCCTCCTGACCCAGGGCCATGGCCAGGCGAGCCATCATGGCCAGGGTCTCTGCGCTCATCTCCTCGCGCGGGCCGGCGATGCTCCAGCACAGATCGAGTGCCCGCCGACGGTCCTCCTCGCCCTGTATCAGCTTCGGCAGGGCGGCGATCGCCGCCTCCGGCTCGAAGCCCACGATCAGGGACTCCCGATGGATCAGACGGGTACGGTGTTTGGCCTTCATGCTCGCGAAGGGCTCGGTCGACATCAGCATCTGGTTGGAGCGCTCCAGACGGGAGCGGCGCACCTCCTTGCGAGACTGGGCCAGGAAGATCAGCATGCGGATGACCCCCTCGGGGAATCCACCCTGATCGATGCGGTCCAGGGCGTCCTGCACCTGCACCAGGGTGCGCAGGTCCTCCTGGGGGGCGTCGCTGATGAGCTGGGCCTTCTGTTCACCCAGCGCCTGCACCGGGGGAAGCGACCACAGCAGATGAAAGCTCATCTCGATCATGGCGTTCTGCATGTCCCGCACCTGGTCCCACCCCTGGGTCACCAGGTTGGCGCCGAGCTGTTCGAGCTGGCGGAAGGGATTGTCCGCGGGTGCCGCCTGACGTTGTGCGCGGACCTGCTCGGCCAGGGCCGCTACCGGTTGCATCAACGGGTTGCGGTCGCTCTGGATCGCCCGTTGGACGCGCATCGAGTTGGTCTTGGCGAGGAAGTCCGCGCTCGCCTGGTTGCTCATGGCCCGCACCAGGGGGCTCAGGGTCAGCTCGTACGCCTCGGTCGCGAGCTCCGAGTAGCGGGCCACGGCGGCGAAGGGGCGGTCCGAGTCGTCCCCGCCGCACTCGGCGATCAGCTCGGGGATGGTGCGCTCCCGGAAGGCGACGTGGAAACGCTTCGCCACCCCCTCGCCGGTCGCCCCTTCGATGACCATCTCGTAGAGCCCGGGGGCCAGTGCCTCGATCGCCTTGAGGGTGGAGACGATCTCCTTGTGCTCCTTCTTGGCAATGGAGGAGGAGACGAAGATCCCGAGGTGACCCACGTTGTCGTGCAGGGTGTAGAGGATACGCTGCCCGCGCGCCTTGATCTCTTCCACGTCCTTGTAATGATCGGGGATCCAGCCCAGGGCCTGCTGGGGCGGGGTGATATTGTCCCCGTGGGAGGCGAAGACGATGATCGGGGAGTTGATGTTGCGCAGGTCCACGTGGGTGCGTGCGTCCAGGTTGGCGCAGCCCCGGGCCAGCCGGTTGCCGACGAACAGGTTCTCGACGATCCAGCGGATCTCCTGCTCGGTCATGTAATAGAAGCTGCTCCACCAGCGCTCGAATCCGACGAAGCGCGGGATCTCGGTGTCGACTTCCCGCCACAGGTCGTAGTACTTGCCCCACCAAGTGTTGCTGGGGCTCAGGCGCTCGAAGTTGGACACCAGGTTGGAGCCGTCGAAGAGCCCGTTACCCAGGTCGCTCATGAGCTTGATGGACATGGCGCCGCCCACCAGGCCGCCCATGTAGCGCATGGGGTTCTTGCCCTTCTGGCCGGCCCAGTACGATAGCGGTGCCCCGTTGGCGACGATCGGTCCGGTAATGTCCGGGTTGGTGGCGGCCAGCAGCATGGCGGCCCAGCCGCCCTGGCAGTTGCCGATCACGATCGGCTTTGGGGCATCGGGGTGGCGGCGGCGCACCTCACGGACGAAGTCGGCCTCCGCGGCCGTCACGTCCGCGATGGTCTGGCCGGGCTGGGGAAGCCGGGTGAAGGTGACGAAATAGACCGGGTGGCCCTGATGGATGGCGACGCCGACCTCGCTCTCCTGCTTGAAGCCGCCGATCCCGGAGCCGTGGCCGGCGCGCGGGTCGATGATGACGTAGGGGCGGCCGTTCTCGCGCACCGTGACACCCTCGGGGGCCCGGATGCGCACCAGGGAGTAATTGACCGGGCGGGCCAGTTTGGTGCCGTCGATCACCAGGTCGTGGTCCCAGCTCAATACCGTCTTGTTCGAGCCCTCCTCATGCTCGTTGAAGTAGTTGCCGCGCTGGCGCATCGCATCGGTGAAGAGCACGGCGCGCTGGGCGGCGTCGGTGAGATAGGCGATCCACTGCTGGGCCAACTGTGGGGCAAGCTGTGGCGACATCAGGACCTGGGAGACCCTGGTCCAGGCCTCCAGGTTGCGCTCGTAGTTGGTCTGGGCCGTCTGGGCCGCCCGCTCGCCGTGGGTCTGCGCGATCATGCCCAGATCCTTGGCATAGCGCCCATAGGCATCGCCACTGTCGCTGAAGGACCGACCGAGATCAGCGAAGGCGTCCGCGACCTCAGGCCGCTTGGAGAAATCGGGGAGGTTGATCATTGTCTTGTCCTGTCAGTAGAGGGATTGGCGGCGGTGGGCGCGATGAAGCCCTCAGCCCGTGATGTGGAAACCGCCGTCTACGTAAATGGTTTGGCCGGTGAGCATGGCGCCGGTGCGGGTGGCGAGCATGGCGGCCACTGCCCCCACGTCGTCGATCTCCGCCAGCCGCCCCAGGGGTGCCCGCTGCTGGGCGCTGTCCACCAGCGCATCGAAGCCCTTGAGACCGGATGCGGCGCGCGTGTGCAGGGGGCCGGGGGAGACGGCGAAGGCGCGGATGCCCTTGGGACCCAGCTCGGCCGCGGTGTAGCGCACCGCCGACTCCAGCGCGGCCTTGATCGGGCCCATCAGGCTGTAGGTGGGCAGCACCTTGTTGGCACCGTAGAAGGTCATGGCGAAGAGCGAGCCGCCTTGCGTCATCAGGGGCTCCGCCAGGTGGGCCATGCGCAGGAAGGAGTGGGCGGAGACGTTCACCGCGAGCCCGAAGCCCTCGGCCGAGGAGTCCACGAGGCGCCCTTGCAGGTCCTCCCGCGGGGCGAAGGCGATGGAATGGACCGCGAAGTCGAGCCGGCCCCAGCGCTCGCGGACGGCATCGAAGACCGACTCCAGCTCCCCCGGCACCATCACATCGCAGGGCAGGAAGAGCTGGGCCTCGACCGCTTCCGCCAAAGGCTCCACGAAGGAGCGCGCCTTCTCGTTGAGATAGGTAATGGCCAGGTCGGCCCCCAGGGTGCGGAAGGCACGGGCACAGCCGTAGGCAATGGAATGCTCGTTGGCAATCCCGATCACCAGGCCCTTCTTGCCTTCGAGGCTGAAATAGTCCGCATCAAGCATGATGTGCTCCCAGTATCGGTTAGCGTCCGCGCACCACGCGCAGGGTATGTCTGGCGATCATGGCCTCCTCGTCGGTGGGGATGACCCACACCGAGGGGTTCGCGCCCGCGGGACTGATCCGCGGACCGCGCCCCAGATTGGCCTCCTCGTCTAATCCGATGCCGAGCCAGGCCGCGTCCCGGCACACGCGCGCGCGGACTGTCGCGTCGTTCTCGCCCACCCCGGCGGTGAAGACCAGGGCGTCGAGCCCCCCCAGCGAGGCGCAGAGCGCACCCAGGGTCTGGCCGATCCGGTAGCAGAAGAAGTCGATCGCCTCGGCCGCCCGGGGGTCGTCGCTGGCGTGCAGGTCGCGCAGGTCGTTGCTCACCCCCGAGAGCCCCAGGAGCCCGGAGCGCTTATAGAGCAGGTCCTCCAGCTCCTTGACCCCAAGCCCGTCCTCGCGCATCAGGAACAGCAGCACCCCGGGGTCAAGGACCCCGCACCGGGTGCCCATGGGCAGCCCATCCAGGGCCGAGAAGCTCATGGTGGTCTCGACGCTGCGCCCGCCCTGCAGGGCGGCCATGCTCGCGCCGCTGCCCAGATGGGCGACCACCACCCGGCCCTCCGCCACCTCCGGGGCCAGCTCCCGCAGGCGCCCGGCGATATACTCGTAGGAGAGTCCGTGGAATCCGTAGCGTTTGACCCCGCGCTCCAGCAGGGCCCGCGGCAGGCCGAGGTGCTCGGTTACGCGAGCGCGCCCGCGATGGAACCCGGTGTCGAAACAGGCGACCTGGGGTAGCTTCGGGTGGTCTGCCGCGACCGCTCGGATGGCGGCCAGGTTGTTCGGCTGGTGCAGGGGCACCAGGGGGATCAGGCCCGTCAGTGTCTCCAACACCTGTGCGTCCACCCGGACCGGCTCCGCATAGGCCTCGCCCCCGTGACCGACCCGGTGGCCGACGGCCAGGATGGGTCGGCCCTGGGCCGCATCGGCGAGCCAGCTCCAGATCTGCTTAAAGGCCCGGGTGTGGCCCTGAGCTCCATCGGCCCCAACCCGAACCGGCTCCCAATAGCTCTCGGCGAGCAGCTTGCCCGAAGGGTCCTTGGCGACGAAGTGAGGTGTGGTGCCGATGCCCTCGACCTGACCCTTGACGCTGACGACGGGCTGATCGTCGATCACCTCATAGAGGGCGAACTTGATGCTGGACGATCCGGCATTGAGGGTGAGGATCAGGTCGTTCATGGCGGCCTCCTCATTGACCCTTGGGCAGATCCTTCGGGGTCAACCCCTTGCGCACGGCGTGGGCGTGGAGCACCGCCACGGCGGCGCTGGCGCGGCGGGTGCGCACGCTGTCCGCACGCGACGTCAGCACGATCGGCACGCGCGCCCCGAGGACCACCCCGGCGGCCTCCGCGTTAGCCAGGAAGATGAGCTGCTTGGCAAGGATATTGCCGGCCTCCAGATCCGGGACGATGAGCACGTCGGCCACGCCGGCGACTTCCGACGCGATCTTTTTGATCCGCGCCGCCTCCGGGTTGATGGCATTGTCCATGGCGAGCGGGCCGTCCAGGACGCCCCCCTGGATCTGCCCGCGCTCGGCCATCTTGCACAAGGCGGCGGCGTCCAAGGTGGACTGGATCTTGGGCCGGATGGTCTCCACGGCGGACAGGATCGCGACCTTGGGGCATTCCACCCCCAGGGTGTGGGCCAGGTCGATGGCGTTCTGGCAGATGTCCGCCTTCGCCTCCAGGTCCGGGGCGATGTTGACCGCCGCATCGGAGACCAGGAGCAGCTTCGGATAGGTGGGCACATCCATGACGAAGATGTGGCTGATGCGCCGGGCGGTGCGGATGCCGTTGACCTTGTCGAGCACGGCGGAGAGCACCTCGTCCGTGTGCAGGCTGCCCTTCATCAGGATCTCGGCGCGACCCTCGCGGATCAGGGCCACGGCGCGCTCGGCGGCGGCATGGCTGTGCGCGACATCGACCACTTCAGTACCGCCCAGGTCGATCCCGAGCTCGTCGGCGACCGTACGAATACGTGCCGCAGGTCCCACGAGGATGGGTTGGATGAATCCGTCCTCGGCCGCCTCCATCGCACCTTGCAGCGAGACCTGGTCGACCGGGTGGACCACCGCGGTCGGGACCGGCTCCATCGTCTGCACTGCGTCGAACAAGACGCCGAAGCTGTCGTGATGGCGCACCGAGACCTGCGGGGTCTCGATGCGGCGCACGCGGATCCGCTCGGTCGGGGCAATGACCTCGGCCTCCCCGTCCATGACCGGCTCCCCGCGTTGATTGCGCACCTCGCAGTCGAACGTCACTACCCCGCCGTCGCGCCGCTCTCGGGCGCGGATGCGCGCGGTCAGGGTGTCCCCCAGGTCGACCGTCCGGTGAAAGCTGGAGGACTGACTGAGGTAAACGGTACCGGGCCCGGGCAGGACATTCGCCAGCAGGCTGGAGATTAGGCTGGTGGCCCACAGGCTGTGACCCACGACGCCCTTGGCCCCGCTCTCCCGGGCGTAGTCCTCGTCCATGTGGGTGGGATTGAGGTCCCCGGAGACCTTTCCGAACAGGGCCACGTCGTCCCGGGTCAGGGTGCGCTGGAGCTCCGCGCTCTGTCCGGTTTGGATCTCGTCGAAGGTCCGGTTCTCGATGAATTCGGCGGTCATGGGCTCCTCGCTGGGGTCTGGCACGCGACAGGGGCAGGCCGGTAGGCGGTTGCAATGTTGCACCGCAGCAGATGGTAGTCCGCAACCGTGTCGCCTCGATGACGGGGGAATGACATCGGCACGAAATACGCCCTGGAGCCCCTGCGGTAGATCCAGGGTACTGATCGGCATGGGAGTTGCCTCGATTCGGCTCGGACGCATCGCCAATGCGGAGGGACAATGCGATCGCCGCTTCGGCCTGGAACCGCGGGCGCGGCGATCGGTCTGGGCGATGCGCCGATCCTCTCGGCCGCGACGGATCATGCGGTTGTCACAGCTGCCTGCGATGATCCTGGCGAAGCGGCGACAGAGCCGGGGGCGACCGGTTTGCAACGCCACGGCTGGAGGGGGTCGGCCCCCGTAACCGACTCGTCCGTCTCCGGCAGACCACGCCTTCGACGCCCCCCGATCGACAGCGCCAACGCCTGGGATGGCGATCGACGCCGTCCCATTCACGGCACGGACTATCCACATCATGTCCCTTGTTTTTCGCGAGCATCCGTTGCGCCATGCCGTCACGGCCGAGCTTCATTCACGTGCCTTCGAGCCGCTGCGCGCCCCGGAGCGACTTTCCCGCCTCGCTGTCATGTGCGGCGAGCGCGGGACTGGCCGTAACGTCGAGCATCTCAAGCGTCTCCTGGCGCACTATGGGCGGCCAATCCCGGAGACGGTCAATCGGCATTATTCGGTCGACCTGGGACCGATGCGCGTGCGCTGGGAGCGCCATGTCGAGTTTGTCACCTACACCTTCAGCAGACAGGGGGCATTCGCGCATCCCTTCGCCGAGCCCCTGCTCCTGGAGCTCCCCAAGGACTGGTTGCGCGAGATGCCTGGCGAGGTGATCTCCGCCGTGTCGATGGCCGTCGATCCATGTGCAATGCCGGAGCGCGACAATCGCGAGCTCGCCGCACTGTTCGAGGGCAATCCGATTATCGGATCCGAGGTGGTCGGTGGCTCGGCTCGCGCCTGGTCGGACTTGCGGATCCACTCCGACGGGTTCGTGCGCATCCTCGTGCGCGACTGTAGTCTGTCCGAGAACCAGGCAGGGCGGCTCGCCAAGCGGCTCCTGGATGTGAACTGCTACAGGGCGCTGGCCTTTCTCGCGTATCCGCTGGCGCGGGAGGTGTCCCCCACACTCAGCGACGCCGACCGCCGACTGGCGCTGGTGGCATCGCGCATGACCACGAGCGGCGCCGCGGCAGACCCCAGCTTCGAGAGCGACCTGCTCGCCGAGCTGACCAGCCTCGCCGTCGAGATCGAGGAGGTGTCGGCGCGCACGACCTATCGCTTCGACGCCTCGCGTGCCTACGACGGGATGATCCGGCAGCGGCTCGAGCAGCTGCGTCAACAGCGCATCGAGGGCTTGCAGACCTTTACCGAGTTTCTGGACGCTCGCCTGGCGCCGGCGATCGCCACCTGCGAGTCGACCCAACAGCGCCAGACCGACTTGGCCGAGCGCGCGGCCAGGCTGACCAGCCTGCTGCGTGCCCGTGTCGAGGTCTCCATGCAGGAGCAGAATCGTCGGCTACTGGAGTCCATGGATCGTCGCGCGCATCTCCAGCTTCGCCTCCAGGAAACGGTCGAAGGTCTGTCCGTCGTCGCGATCGGCTATTACGGTGTGGGACTCGTCGGCTATGCGCTCAAGGGTCTGGAGAAAGGCGGTCTCGCCGTCGACGCGACGGTCGGCATGGGCATCGCCCTGCCCTTCGTGATCGGCCTGACCTGGCTCGGACTCAGATGGGTCAAGAAGGGGTTTGTCCTCGAAACGGAAACGCGCGCACGCTGAGCGAATCAACCTCAGGCAATGGTCGTGGACTCCCGACGATTTCGAGCAGACCCTGGGCTTCCCAGGCACATCGGGTCACGCAGTTGTCACACCCGTTTGCGATGATCCCGACGAAGCGACGACTGACCCGGAGGCGACCACATTGGAACGTTTTGCTGACGAGCTCGATCTAGCGCAGTTTCGTATCGATCAAGTCACCGAGCTGGCGATCGCCGAGATCCGCAAACGTTCCAGCCTCGTTAAGGGCCGCCAACACTGTCTCGACTGCGGCGAGAAGATTCCAGCGCAGCGCCTGGTGCACGTACCCAGCGCGACGCGGTGCGCACCCTGCCAGGATCGTCAAGAGCGTCGCAAGACGGCCTAGGTCGCCCGATCCCCTGCTATCGAAGAGCGAGCCTCGGCCGCCGCGTCCGAGCCCCAATCCGCCTCCCCATAGGAAACGTAGCAGAGGCAGTTCCCCTGGGTGTTGCACTTCAATCTTGAGTCAGCCGTGCAAAACAAGGCGGGGGCCGACTCGGGTACCCCCGCAGCCCCCTCCCGGGCGCTGTGCCCGGGAAGCCAGCGTCCGATGGAGTCAATAACGGCTCGGAACGTGGAGCTCCCGCGGTAGCTCCTCGCGCTCGTAGTCCGGGTTAAAAATGCGCTCGGGTAGCACGATGGGCTCGTGCGGCACCTCGGCGTAGGGGATCTGATCGAGCAGGTGGTGGATACAGTTAAGCCGTGCCCGCTTCTTGTCGTTGCCTTCGACGATGAACCAGGGCGACTCGGGGATGTTGGTGCGCACGAAGGTCTCTTCCTTGGCCTTGGTGTAATCCTCCCAACGCACGCGGGACTGGAGGTCCATGGGGCTCAGCTTCCATTGCTTCAGCGGGTCGTGGATGCGGATCAGAAAGCGCAGCTGCTGCTCTTCGTCCGTGATCGAAAACCAGTACTTGATCAGGCGGATGCCCGAGCGTACCAACATCCGCTCGAATTCCGGGACGTCCTGGAAGAACTGCTCGACCTGCTCGGGAGTCGCGAAACCCATGACCCGCTCCACGCCCGAGCGGTTGTACCAAGAGCGGTCGAAGAGGACGATCTCGCCCCCGGACGGCAGGTGGGGCACGTAGCGCTGGAAGTACCACTGGGTGCGCTCGCGCTCGGTCGGTGCGGTCAGCGCCACCACCCGGCACACGCGCGGGTTCAGCCGTTGGGTGATGCGCTTGATGACGCCACCCTTGCCGGCCGCATCCCGGCCTTCGAAGATAACCGCCACCTTGGCGCCGCTGTGCTGCACCCAATCCTGGAGCTTGATGAGCTCGGCTTGCAGGGTCAGCAGGGCCTGGAAGTAGGTTTTGCGGTCGATCGTGTCCGGGTGTTTCTGCTTGTAGATCCGGCGCAGCTCCATGGAGAGCGCTGGCTCCGCCATCTCGAGCTCGATGTCTTCGTCGAACGCGTCCTCGAGCTCGGCCTGCAACCAATCCGCCGCGTCAATGCCCGTGTTATCAATGTTCATCGCATCGCTCTGTTAGGAATCGAGGGTGTGCCGGCTGGGTGCGGAGAGGCCCACGCCTGGGTCCGGAAAAGGCGGACCGACTCGGATGCCGGCGACGTGGGGTGACATTATCATTTGCGCAGCTCGTCATTCGTTACGATTTCGTGTCATGGCCCGAGCGAAGCGTGAAAACCTTAAATGACACGACGGAATTCTTATCCACTACCGCTGTGGACAACCCTGTGGATCTGCTTCTTACGATGCGGCTGAGCCCTCAAAAAAATTACGATTTTGTTAGATTGGTCAAATTCCGACCACCGCGAATTCACGACCAAGCTCGATAGCGGGGCACGAACAACCAGCAAGGGCTTCTCCGAACCGCCCGCAGCAGCGTGCAGAAGGGTAATAGTCAGGGCACTTGTGGCTCGCGGCGAGTAGAATCGTCTTAAGACCTCGCAAGGCGCTCGACTCCAATCGAACGCCATCATGCGCGCAACCACAGACCACGTCGATTTATTGAGGACATCAAGCTGCGATTCCGACCGCGTACGGTCGATCATCGACTCATTGGGAATCAATAAGCGTCACCGAATGTCTAGATACTCTGCGATTCCCCGGAGCGAAAGCGTCGCGGAGAACTCGCCGTCCGGTGCGTTGATTCCGCAAATCCCGTTGCGCTCTGAGCTTACCAACCATCGCTAAAGATAGCATGGCGCGCCATTTGCGCCATTACTGACTGCAAGTGCGGTTGTGGAGGTACCACAGATCATGCCCAAGAAACTCTTCTCTCGCTGCACCGTCGGCGGCCTGACCGTAGCGAACCGCATCGTCATGGCACCCATGAATCGCAATCGTGCCACAGACACGGACCTGGCCCCGAGCGCGATGACGGCAACATACTATGCACAGCGCGCCTCGGCCGGCCTGATCGTCGCCGAGGGCACGCCCGTGTCGCCGCAGGCGCGTGGCTGCGCCCGCACGCCGGGGATCTACAATCCGGCCCAGATCGACGGTTGGAGACGGGTAACCAGGGCGGTCCATCGCGGTGGCGGCCGCATCTACCTGCAGCTCTGGCACGTCGGGCGCGTCGGCCACGGCGCTCTGCGCGCGGACGGTTCCCCGCCCGTGGGCCCGAGCACGGCCCGCCTGGAGAAGGACAGGGTACCCATCCTGAACGAGCGCAACGAGCCGGTTCTCGCCCCCTGCGATCCGCCGCGTGCCCTCGAGACCGATGAGGTCAAGGCGATCGTCGTCGATTTCGCGCGCGCTGCGCGCAATGCCGTCGCGGCAGGATTCGACGGCGTCGAGATCCACGCGGCAAACGGCTACCTGTTCGATCAGTTCCGCTGTCCGTACCTGAACGACCGCACCGACGAATTCGGCGGAAGCCTGGAGAACCGCTGGCGCCTCCTCCTGGAAACCGTCGCCGCCGCGGCCGCTGCAATCGGCAGGGCCAGGGTCGGCGTGCGCATCTCACCGCTCGGCACGGCACATGAGATGCGACCCGACCCCGATCCGCTGCGCACGTTCGGCTACCTCGCCCGCGCACTGGACCGCTTGGGCATCGGCTACCTGCACCTTTACGATCAGTCGGAGAGCTGGATACACGATCGGCAAAGCGACCTGTTGCAACGCCTGCGAGCCTGCTTCCCCTCCACGATCATCCTGTGCGGCGGCTTCGACGGCCATCGTGCGGAAGCGGCGCTGCAGGACGACCGCGGCCACCTGGTCGCCTTTGGCAAGCACTTCATCTCCAACCCGGATCTGGTGCAGCGCCTGCGCCTCGGCGCACCGCTCGCGCCGTGGGATTCGAAGACCGTCTACAAGGGCGGCGCCAAGGGTTACACGGATTACCCGACGCTGGACGAGGAGATGGCCGCGAGCCAATATGATCGCGACGAATCCGGGTCGCGCACCCAACCCGCCGCGCACCGGGGTTTCGGTCGCGCCGCCTAGGCCTAGCCCGCGCCCCTGCGATCCGCTGTGAGCGGACAAGCTCTTGGGGAATAACCGGGATTGCGAGGTCCCCGGCGCTATCCTCAGGGTATTGGAGCGAAGTCTTGCAAGTACGGGTTGTCGGTGCGCCTGACTATATGAATGTAGGGTCGCTCGGCGGCCTTGTGGCAGGCATTGCACCCCTTGAGGAGTCCTTCGTAGGCGACGTCGATCCCGGCCTGGTTGCCGACAGAGATCGCTTCCTCGAGGGCGTTGAGGGCCGGTACCAGATTCGACCTGGCGAGCCTGCCGACCTCGATACCCTCGGCCTGGTCGATGCGCTCGATCCGCTCGACCGTCTCGTGCACTTCGTGCACATAGAAGCCCTCCAGGGCCTGATTCCCGGCCGACACTGCAAGGCCGAGCTTGTGGGCGAAGTACTGTAACCGGCCCATCAGGCCGATGAGATCGTGGCCTTCGCCCTCGCTTGCTGCCAACGGGACGACTGCGCCAACCAGCGCAGCGGCGAGAAGCGGGATGACAACCGCGTGTCTATGCATGGGAGTGGTCCTCTGGTGCGTGCCCTTCGGTTAGCTGTCCCGCCCGCGCGGGCGGCCGTCGGGGCAATCGCTCAATGACTAACGAAGATACGCCGTGACTGCGATACCCGGGCCGGCGCGGCCGGCGCCGGAAGCGGAATTCCGTCATGGCAGATTCGCGCCACCTGGTGCTAGGAGGTCTCTGCTCGTTTGAGACCCTGAGCCGCCGATCGCGGCTGGGGCCGAGGCACCACGACATCGCGAGCGACCGCCGGGTTCCCCGCCCGACGGGCGCGGACGCGCGGGCACGCAGATAACCAGGGCCCCGCGCAAGGCGGGGCCCCAAGCATGACGACGCAGTCGATTAGTCTAGAGCGGGGAAGGGTCCGATATAGCCCGCGTAGCCGCGGTCTGCGGAGGAGCCCGCGTTATACTTAGTCGAATCGGATTCGCCAAAGGGGTGCTGGATGACGCTCATCAGATAGCCGAAGCCATTGATGTTCGGGTACCAGTAGACCGAGGTGGTTTCCGAGCCATAGGGCGTGGTCTGAATGCGCGTCAGCTCATTCTTCTCGGTGTTGTAGGCCCAGACCATATCGTTGCGATGCGAGCTGGTGTCCTCGCCGATAATCAGCGTCTTGTACTTGGGCAGATAGCTCAGATTATCCGGACTTGCGATACCGTCCACGTCGCAGGTATTGCCTTCGTACTTGGTACCGGTGTAGTCCACCGTTTTTCCGGCGACCAGCGGATAGATGTTTACCGCGACGTACTTACTCTTGATCGTCTTGCCATCGGTGTCGTTCGGCTTCTTGGAGATGTCCGCCGCGTATACGGCGCCGCACCGGTTCTGCGCGACCCGGACGTCGTTCGGCCCGGCCAGTTTGCCGCTGTACTGCTCGGCCGACGCATTGTCGAGCATTCCGTCGGTGACATCGCTCATCGCGATATAGAGTCGCTTCAGGTCGGGATCATAGGTGATCCCCTCTTCTTTGGTGAGCTCGGTGGTAGCACCCTGCAGCGCCGCGTAGCGCCGAGTCTCGAGCCTGGAGGCGACTTTCTTCATGCCTTTTTGGAGATCCAGGCATTCCGCGTAGGTCGCGCCGGCGGTCTGCTCATGTCCCTTGGCGACCAGCGTATGTTTCTTGGGGCAGGTCGCGTCGCCATTGGGGGCAGAAGTGGGGGTCGAAGCCTCGAAGAGATCGGCAAAGGTCACCTTGGGCTTGCCATTCTTTCCGGTGAGGTAGTCCGCAATCTCGTCGTCGCTCGCGTGGCCGAGGTTGATCCAGGCCAGATTGGCTTCGCCTAGGCCCACGCCACTCGGGCTCGTTTGAACCCAGCGGGCCGCGTAAAGGGTCCCGGCGCTGAGGTCGCCGGGCTGATCGGCAATGAACATATACAGACCGGTCATCCGCCCGTCATCGGTGAGATAGGCGGTCCGGTTGTCGGGCATCACATAGGCAAGCTCGAGTGCGACGCGGCCCATGGCATAGTGCTTAACGACCTTGGTCTTGCCCGCCGCATTCTGGATGCTGACCTCCACCGGGTAGCCGTAGTCGTAGGGGTTAACCTCGGGGGCCTTCTCCTGGCCGCCGAAGTACTCAAACATGGCGCCGTAATAGGTGTCCACGGAACCGTCTCCCTTGACCTTGACCCCGGTTGCCGGGTCCACCAATCGCGCGTCGGGCTCGTACTCCTCGCTGCCGAGGTGGGTGTTCCAGGGGGTCTTGCTACCTGCACAGTGGACCCAGCCGCCTCGCACCTCCGAGAAGTCGATGGGGTGCGTCCAGCGGGGCGTCAGCTCGCCGGTCTCGCTGTTTTGGTCGAGTCCAGTGATATACATCCCGGCAGGCCGCGACTCGAGGTGCGAGATGAGGAACAGCTTGTCATCGAACGTGAGCAATGAGTTGAAGTCGATGTCGTTAGACAGAAAGGGATTGTCGTCATCGGCGCTCTTTGTGGCGCCGTCGTTCGTGTGGCTGTTGGCGAGGAGCGGCTTACCCTCGATGTCGATCAGGGTCCCGAAGGGCAGTTGCTCGCGCAGCACATCCTCCTTGGCCTGGGTATCGAAACCCTGGCCGCTGCGCATCAGGATGTGATAGCCGATGTTCTTTTTCTCTCCGTTTACGGTCGCCGATTGCGACGCAAGGACGCCGCGGAGCTCCCAGTCACTGCCATCGTCGGCGGTTACGGGGACGGGTACACCTTTAAAGGACAGGCTGTTGGCTTGGCTCGACGCCGGCATGGCGGCGCCGAGCAGAATCGCAGATACGAGTGCGCCTAAAGGGGTCGGGGAGAATTTCATCGAATGAGCCTCGCGGTTGGTTATATCCCGAATTCGGCGGCAGCGACGACCCGAGCCGACGCCGACACGCTCGCCGCAGTAGCTTATGGTCTGACCTTTGCTGGAATATGACGGTGCGACTAAGATCCGATCGCAGCCGATCCGTCAGCTCCCGCGGATTCGAAACCGCACCCTGAGTTTGCAGGGTTTTTTGGTTATCGCCCTAGGCAAACCGAGAGGAGGCTTTGTTCGGACTCATCGCCGCTACCGCTAACGGCTCGATGCGTGAACGAGTCGGCGTTGCGCGCCCGGCCCGAGGCCGGCGCGACCGCGGCTACAGATAGAACAGGCTCACCATCAGAAAGAAAATCGCCACCGCCATG
This sequence comes from Chromatiaceae bacterium, assembly GCA_041738985.1. GTDB lineage: Bacteria > Pseudomonadota > Gammaproteobacteria > Chromatiales > Chromatiaceae > Thiodictyon. The sequence continues at coordinate 22,800 of JBGSOR010000079.1, forward strand.
ATGTCGTTGCCGGTGGTGATGAAGACCCCGGTCGCCATCGCCGGATCGATCCCAAACCGGTCGAGCACCAGCGGGATGGTCGCCCCCACTGCCACGGCTAGTGTAATGACGGTGGTCAGGGCCAGACCCGCCGTGAGGGCCAGTCGCACCGGGTTGCCGACCTCCACCCACTGGGCCATGAACAGCACCAGGGCCATCAGCACGCCGGCGGCGATCGCCCCGTTGGCGAGGGCCGCGAGCAGCTCCTTGCCCAGACGCCAACCCAGGTCGTCGAAGGTGACGGTGCCCGTCGAGAGGCCCTGCACCGCCACCGTGGAGGCCTGGATGCCGGCATTGCCGGCGCTCGACATGACGATCGGGATGAAGGTGGCGAGGATGGCCGCTCGCGCCAACTGGTCCTCAAAGGCCCCGACCACGGCCGCCGACAGGGTGGCCCCGGCGAGCCCCAGCAGCAGCCAGGGCACCCGCCCTCGGACGATACGCCCGATCGATTCGTCCGGGCGGGCGTCGCGCGGCAGACCGCTCATCCGCTTCATGTCCTCGGCCGCCTCGTCGCGGATCACCTGTTCCAGGCGTTGCGGTGTAATTCGACCGATAAGGCGCCCGGCGCGGTCCACCACCGGCACCACCGAAAGCTCGTAGCGCTCGGCGATCCGCGCCACCTCCTCCTGATCCGTATCCGGTCCGACGGCGATGAAGTCGGTATGCATCAGGTCGCCCGCGCGCTCGGCGTCAGGCTGCAACAAGAGGTCGCGCAGCCGCAGATAGCCGAGCGGTCGCCGTTCGGCGTCGACCACATAGACGGCATAGAGCCGCCCGATGGTGTCGGCGTGGGCGCGGATCTCCTCGATGGTCTGGCCCACCGTCCAATCCGGCGGCACCACCACGAACTTGGGGCTCATGATGCTACCGGCCGATTCGGCCTCGAACGACCCCAATTCGGCGATCGTCGCGTGCGCCTGCAACAGGGGCAGCACCCGCTTGCGCAAGACCTTGGGCAGTTGCGCCAGGGCACTGCGCGCGTCCTCCGGCTCCAGTGCGTCGATGACCAGCACCAGCCGCTCGACGGTGGCCTCGCTGAGCAGCACGTCGCGAAAGGTGTCGTCCAGCTCGGCGATGACGCGCGCCTGCTCGGGGTCGAGCCAGCTGAACAGCACCCGTGCGCGCTTGAGCGGCAGGTGCACGAAAAGCTCCAACACATGGGTCGGCGGCCAGGCCTGCAAGGCCGGCATCAGGGTATCGCGCGCCCCGGCCTTGATGAGCCGCGCCGCCGCGTCGACGACCAGACGGTTGGCGGCGCTGAGCTCACCCAGATGCGAGCGGGTCCAGACCAGGGGCGACGCCACTGCGGGGGCGGCAGCGGTCGGGGCTAAGGGCATGTCGGGGCTCCTGAAGTTGGCTACCGAGTCCAAGCGAATGCGCTCCCGGTCGACACCCGCCCACCGACGCCAGGCCGAGGGCCGCGGGTGCAGACCTTACCGTCAGGCGGTGACCGGGCGATGAACGGAGCGCGGGCGAAACCGCCCCCGCCACTGACTGGCAGCCGGACGGTGGTGCCCGGGGTCGTCGAACGGCAATGAACAGGTCGTATCCTTATCGTCCCGACCGCGCGCCGCCCCGTCCACCACTGAGACCGCCAGCAACCATGCCTCCCACACCCGCCCAACTGGCCACACTCGCCGCCCAGCTCGTCGCCCGGCGCGGTCGAGAACCTGCGCCGCGCCGAACAGGTACTCGGGCGCAACTGCCGGGTCGCCATGGATCTGGCGGGTCCCAAGCTGCGCACCGGGGC
>JBGSOR010000099.1:0-3021 GCA_041738985.1 Chromatiaceae bacterium
GGCGCGTCTCGCGCGCCGCCCGCAAGGCGCACCGGTCCGACCGCGAGCGCTTCGCTGTCTTTGTCCAGGCCATCGCCGATGCCCTCGATGAGCCCGAGCGCCCGGTCCTGGCGGAGGCCCTGACGATCGCCCAACGCCGCATCCTGGGCGGGCGGCTCTGTGGGGTCTCACTTGTCCGGAGCCTCCAGGGAAGGGCAGCCATGTTGGATGACAGCCGCGCCGGCAAAGAAGGCAAAGGCGTCTGGCTGTGGACCGTCGCCTCGATGCCGATCCTGTGGGATCGGCTTTGTCCAACAGGCAGAAGCGTCTGTAGGTGCGGTCTTAAGGGTGAGGACCGCGAGGCGGACCTGGTAGCGACAGCGAGCCTTGGCGTCCCCGCCGGGGGCAGCGACCGACCCAAACCGGTCACTGGGCAACCGGGCTGGGCGTCCGGTTCGTCTTAGGAACTGCCGCTCAACGAGGGCCTATGGCCTGACCGTGAAACGCGCTTCGCGGACATTGACTGTCACCCTCCGGATACCCCGGTTACGGCCCGTTTCTGACAACGCGTGCAAGGGATAACAACGCCCGCGTTCAGGGTAGCGCACTAGCGGCAACGCCGCTGTTGCGGCTCCCCTGGAACGCGATGTTCAACGGCACCTTCACCGCAAGAGTGGCAAGTGCAACTGGAAAGAAGCGATTCAGCGGCGTCGCTTCGTCGGACCAGTAGTCCTCATAGAGCCCCACGATAGCAAAGCCTGCCGCGGTCTGTCCGCCAATCTGCGACTCTAGGGAATGGCTGAACTGGGCAGGCGATTTGTTTTCGTCCCATCGGTGTTTGGCATCTCCTGAGAGGCTGCCGGGTTCGCCATAAGGCAACGAGTACTTCGCAGCGAGTACACCGCTTTGTCCGGCTTCGTGATCAAAGAGAAAGTAGCAGGGATTCATCATTCCGGCGAGCAGGCGTCCCTCCGGTTTCAGTACCCGATAACACTCCCGCCACACGGGCATGACGTCTGGAACGAACACGTTCGAGATGGGATGGAAGATCAAATGGAAAGCCTCATCTCGAAGCTGGCCAAGGTCAGCCATGTCGCCGCGAACGCATTGAACGGGGAGGTTCTCCCGTTCGGCGACCTCGCGATCCTTCTTAAGCTGATCATCGGAAAGGTCAAAGCTCACGACATTCGCTCCGGCCGCGGCCAAAACTGGAGCTTGCTGTCCACCGCCCGAAGCCAGACACAGCACGTCCTTTCCGCGCAGATCTCCGAACCAGGATGCCGGGACTTGGCGAGTTGGGGTCAGGATGACGGTCCACACGCCTTTGCGCGCTGCGGCAATGACCTCGGAAGTAACAGGAGTCGACCACTCGCTCCCCTGGGTCGACTCCCGATTCCAAGCGGCGCGATTGTGTTCGATAACCTTCACGGTGACGTCGAACGACTCCGCTCACCTACCCGGGCCGCACCAGAGACAACATAGTCACAGAAAGGCTACATGCGGCCCGAGTGCAGCGCCTGGTTCGGCCAGTCCCCTGCTCAGCCGCCGCTGCCGATCTCGACGGGTCCACGGGTGACCGCGGTCGGCCCATCGAGCACAGCAAGCGTTTGCACGCACAAATGGCTAAATGCCGGGTGGGACTTTAGAGCTGCGACCACCGGACCGCCGAGGTAGTCCAGTACAGAGGCCTCGTCGTCAAACAGGTAGCAGCCCCCACCACTCGACTCCGCCTCGTTGAACAGCCAGACCTTCCAGCGCAGTCCAGGCACCTTCGCGATCTCGGCCGCTATTGGGCCGAGCTCGCGCTCGAAATCGGCACGGCTGCCGTCGAACTTGTAGTTGATCTGGAGCAATTGCGCTGACATCTCGTTCCTCCTCGCCGCATGCGGCCGAACGAGTATTCTCCGGACGAGCGGTCCGGATATTTTGGGTCCACCGGGCCAGTAGCCGATGGATACCCGAGTTTCTCAAGAAGTTAGGCAGCCGCGTTGGGTGCACCGTGAGTGGTTTGGGCGGCAACATGGCCGCCGAAACCACTAATGGCGCAGCTTGGCCGCCTAAACCGGCAACGACGAGCGCCAACATTAGGCCCAAATCGCTCTAGGAGCAACGGGATGGAACGACGTTCCTCGGGCTCGTTGCCTTCCCCTATGCGGCGGGCCTGGCTCACATGCGAGGCGTTTGGGTGCGGAGCTGGTGGCCGAGAGGGTAGACCGCGACAGTCTGCAAATCGTCCGAAGAAGCCGCCAGCCGTTCGGGTCAGCGGCGGCCGGAACGCGTCCCAAGCTGCCGGCGAAAAGGGGCTCGTCGACTGACGGGGCAACGCGCGTTGCGGACTCTAAGGGCTGCTCACACCAGCGATCACTTCACGCTGGTTCCGGTCACCCCTGCCCGTGAGCATGGGTGGGTGCAGACGACCCTATTCGGTCATTGACCTCTCGCCCATGATCGGCCGAAAGCCACCACAATGCGGACGCCTCGACGGATCGGATTTGACCCTGGCCCCTGATCCCCATGCCTTCGACGACGGCCTGCAGCCGACGGGTTTTTGCCGCTGGCCGGTTCGATCATCAGACGGTACCGGCCCTTGGCGATCATCTCGACGCCCCGTGGGGGGGATGCGGAGAGCAAACCGCCGTTTGGAAGGATGCCGGGCGGCGTTTAGCGGAGTCACGATCACGACGAGTGCAGGGAGTGGTCCGTCTTCTGCGCGATCAGGCAACGGAAGGGGGTTACGACTGCACCTGCTGGTCGAAGACGTACTCGGGTGACGGTTGCGCCAGGACCTCCCAGTCCGGTACGAGATCGACCGGCGGGTCGTCCCAGGCTGGCGGTCCGCGGGCGGGGGCGATCCGGGGCAGCTCGGCGGGCTCACCGATGTGGGCGAGGATCCGCCGCACGGGGGTGGTCTCGGTCATGGAGGCGATGATGCGCAGGTCGGCGCCGCAGCGCGGGCAGACGAGCGGCATTTACTGAGTAACTTATCAGTGAGCAGGTCCTTAGGGAACGCAGCGGCGGGGGAGGCAGGGGCTTTGGCCGCTG
>JBGSOR010000110.1:0-9247 GCA_041738985.1 Chromatiaceae bacterium
CCATCAGGGCACCCGAGCCGGCTCGCGTGCCGGTGGTCGTGCCGCACCCGGGCAGAGCGACCGCGACCGCCATGATCAAGGGGAGCGCGATAGTCTTCATGTCAGTCGATATTTCCTCGCTGATGCTGGTCGAAGAGGAAGCCGCCCACGGCGCCGGTACCAGCGCCGATCAGCGCCCCTCTCCCCGCGTTCCCGCTCAGGGAGCCGATGGCCGCCCCGCCGGCGGCACCCATCATGGCACCCGAGCCGGCACGCGAGCCGGTCGTGGTACCGCACCCCGTTAGCGCAACTGCAGCAACGAGAATCAATGGAATCGCAATCGTCTTCATGTACGAAGCTCCTGGTGCTGTTGCACGCGGTCTGCCCGCGCGCCACGGATAGATTGGGCGCAGTCCAACGTCTGCCGCGCTTAGCTCTTGCAGGGATACTTGACAGCGAGGGCGCGTACCAGTCCGATCACCGGCTGCTCGCCCATTAGCTTCGCGTCGCCTGCATTCGCCGCAGCCCAAGAGACGAAGGCGGCCTTCCCGTCATCGATGGTGGCGGAAGACGGGTAACATACCAGGCGCTTCATCTTCTTGCGGTTGCTGATCTGGTCGTGGTACTGGACCGTGGCCTCGATGAAGGCGCGGCAAGCCTGATTGGCCAGGGCATATTCGGCGGCGTCCGCCGCCACCGAGCACACGGCGGCCAGGTCGCCGGTGTTGTCGAAGCGGAAATCGGTGTCGTCCACCGCGGCGACGGGTTGACTCAGCACTAGGGCGACGGCAGCGGCCCCCATTGCAGCGGCGAGCGAATGCTTCTTGTACATAACGTTTCCCTCTCGTGGTTGCAGCTCGTGATTGCGGCTCGTGTCGCGGACGCGGGCATCCGCTAAGGCGGCGCCTGCCCTGATATCGGGGCGACCGTCGCCCCCGGTCTCGGAGTGGACAGGTTGGGAGCCATTCTATACAGACCGGCGACGGGCGAGAAGGCGCCCGATCAAGGGCCGGAGGCGGCCGGGGCAAGGCATCCTTGCGGACTCACAGGCAGCTCGGCAGTCCCTCGGCCAAGGTCGGGTAGCGCAGGACCACGCCCAGCTCCTCGTTCAAACGGCGGTTGGAGAGCCTGCGGGACTCGGCCAGGTAGGACAGCATCGCCTCCGAAATCGGGCCTGCCGCCCCCGCCATAGGAATCAGGGGCGGTCGGGGCAGTCCGGCCGCGTCGGCGACCGCCAGGAAGTAGTCCGTCATCGTGCTTGGGCTGCCGTCGCAGGCGTTGTAGACGGCCCCCGATTGGCCGCGCTCCATGGCGGCCATACAGACGGTCGCCAGGTCGTCCACGTGGATGCGATTGCTGTAAGGAGACTCCGCTTCCCGCACCATCGGTACCGCCTGGCGGATGCGCTCCAGGGGCAGGCGTCCCGGACCGTAGATCCCGGCAACCCGCAGCACGATCAGCTCCCCGCCAGTCGTCTGGCTCCAGCCTGTCAAGGTCCGCTCCGCATCCCAGCGGCGTCGCGCCCGATCCGCCGCGGGCCGGGCCGGCCAGGTCTCGTCCACCCAGGCCCCTCCGCAATCCCCGTAAACCCCGGTGGTGCTGATGTAGACCACCCGCCGCGGATCCCCGGCACTGCGGAAGGCATCCACCAGGCGGCGAGTGTGCAGGTCCCGGGTCCCCGATGCCGGCGGCGGGGCCATGTGGAAGACCTGGGAGCCGCGGACGGGCAGCCCGTTCAGGTCGTCCCGAGCCAGATCCGCCGCGAGTGCGGGGATGCCCAACTCCATAAGACGCGCAACGCCGGGCGCGGAGCGCACCACTCCGGTCACGGACTGGCCCAGATTCAGATATTGGCGCGCCAGGCGAGTGCCCACATATCCACAGCCGATGAGAAGCATTTGACTCGGCATCTCCGGTTCGTTTCTCTGTCGGCACTATCGCCGCCACAGCCCCTCCACTGCAAGATCAGGCCAGATTGGCCAGAGGTCTCATGAGCGTCCAGGTCCTCACCCAGCCCGGCAAGCACCGTTTCAACGTGGAGGAGGGCGAGACGGTGCTCGCGGCCGCTCTGCGCCAGCGGGTGGGGCTCCCCTATGGCTGCCGTAACGGTGCCTGCGGCACCTGCGCCGCCTGGCTCGTCTCCGGCACCGTCGAGTATCCGAGCGGGAAGACCGAAGCCTTGCAGGGCAGGCCCGCGGGGACCTGTCTTGCCTGCCAGGCGGTCCCCCTCTCCGACCTGGTGCTGGAGGTCGCCGAGGTCGAGACGGTCGCGGAGATCGCGGTGCGCACCCTCCCCTGCCGGGTGGAGCGCAAGGAGCGCCTAAGTCACGACGTGTTGCGGCTCTATCTCAAGCTTCCCGAGCAGCAGCGTCTCCAGTTTTATGCCGGCCAATACCTCGACTTCATCCTGAGGGATGGCCGCAAGCGGGCCTTTTCCATCGCCAACGCCCCCCACGATGACGCGTTCATCGAGCTGCACGTGCGCCATGTGCCCGGCGGGGAGTTCACCCAGTATGTCTTCGAGACCCTGGCGGAGAAGACTATCCTGCGCATCCAGGCCCCGCTCGGGACCTTCTTCCTGCGGGAGTCTTCCCCCCGGCCGATAGTCCTGATGGGCGGGGGCACCGGATTCGCTCCGCTGAAGGGCATGATCGAGCACGCGTTTCATGTGGGGATGCAGCGGCCCATGCACCTCTATTGGGGGGTGCGCGCCCGCCGGGACATCTATCTCCCCGACCTGCCCGCCGGCTGGATGGAGGCCCATCCGGGGTTCGCCTACACGCCAGTGCTCTCGGAACCGGACCCGGACTGGCAGGGTCGCACCGGCTTTGTCCATGAGGCAGTGGTCGCCGACTACCCGGACATGAGCCCCTTCGACGTTTACATGAGCGGCCCGCCCGTTATGGTCGAGGCCGGCCGGATCGCGTTCGAGTCCCACGGCTTGGGACGGGAGCACATGTTCTCGGACGCCTTCGAATACGCCGTCGATGCCAACGCCAAGCGGAGCCGCGGCTAGCCTTCGTCGTCCCGGGGCGACACTGTCCTGCGCGCTGCCGCACCCATCGATCGACAAACCAAGGTTTCGAGACGAGGTGGCGTAAGCAGTCGGACCGGTCCCAAGCTCCAAAGCAGGAGAGGCCGGCGCCCTTGGCCCCCTCAGGTTCCGCTGTATCCGGCGGCCCCTCGACCTTGCCGCCGGACCTGCGACCCGTCAAACTCCCGGCCCCGTCCGTGCCCCCCCACCGTCAGAGGCGCGCCGAGCCAATTGCCCGCTCACGCCCCCGAGGACAGACTCGATGCGTCTAGTCGTTCGCGCCATCGTATTCTTCCTGCCGCTCCTGCTCGCCTTGGGATGCTCGTCCACCCGGATCGGCTCCTCCTGGAGCGAGCCCGGCCGCCCAGCTAAGTCATACGGGACAGTGGTGGTATTCGGTGTGGCTGCTAAGGAAAAGATCCGTAGCGCTTACGAAGACAGCTTCGTGGCGGCACTGACAGACCGCGGCGTCAAGGCGCGACCTGGCTCGGACTTGCTGCACGCGGGCGGTCCGAGCGACATCGAGGCGGTGAAACAGGCCGTGGCACGCTCCGGCGCGGACGGCGTCATCGTGACTCACTTGGTCGGCGAGACCGCCCGCACCGTCCTGGTGCCGCCGCGCACCTACACCGACCCGCAGTTCTTTGGGCGGCTCTATCCCTACTATGGGCGAATCTACGACACCGTCACCGCCCCCGGCTACTACGCGCGCTACCCGGTGCTGCAGCTCGAGACCAATCTCTACGATGCCCGCCGCGAGACCCTGGTCTGGTCCGGCCGTTCCGAGACCCTGGACCCTGGCTCCGATGGCACCACCATCGCCGATGTCATCGGGTCCATCATCCAGGCCCTTGGAGAGGCCGGCTATCTACCCAAATAAGGCCGTCGCCGACTTCGCGTCTGAGCAGGTCGCGACAACATGCTGCCCCACTGTAGCTCCGCCAATATCTTCGGTCGGGCAGGAGCCTGGTGACGCCGGTGGATTTACTGGCATTCATGGTCTCCGGTATGACGAAACGGATGGACGCCGACGGCTTGTCGCCTTCGCGGCGACCGGCGCGGTGTCCGCGCCGGCTACCGGATCGCGGGCACGTCCGGCTAGCCTAGCGCCAGCACATCCGGATGGTCCCGAGGCTGGCGCCCGTTGAGATGGGCATGCACCCGAAGGAACGGTAATGTACGCAGACCCAAGGGCGTCGCCACAGGCGCTTCCGTCGGACTCGGCCCGGGGCGTTTACCAGCCCTCGGAGCCAGGCTCCCCCTTGAACGGACCCACCAGCTCCGGCGTGATCCAGCCGCCGTAGAACCCGCCGGGCTGGGGCACAACCCGCACCCCGTCCACGGTGCAGACGAGCCGTCCGCCCCCGGCATCCGGGTAGAAGGCCAGATAGCCCGCGATGGGCTCGAACCCGGGCCGGGGCTCGCGATAGGACCAGGCGGCCCGCTCGAGCCGTCCGTCCGGAGCCAGGATGGACCAGTAACTCGCCTCGCCCTTCCATTCGCACCAAGAGCGACCTGTCGCCGCTTCCAGGTACTCGTCGCGGCAATTCGACGGCGGAAGATAGAAGGTCGGCGGGCTCGCAGTCTCCAGGACCCGGATCGCCGATCGGGTCCGCGCGATCTCCAATTCGCCGACGCGCACTACCACCTCCCGCCGCTCGCGCGCGAGCCGGGGCGGACGCGGGTAGTCCCAGACCGACTCCTGTCCCGGTTGGGGCACCACCGCGAAGGGCGGTCGCGATTGGCCGGAGTAGCGCCAGCCCCAGCGGGTCCGGTCGGATCCGGCTTTCCGGGATGTCATCGCCTGGCCACCAGTGGCTTCGATTATCGATCTGGAAGATTCGACCGCGGCCGCTGCCAAAGATCCACGCTAACCGAGCGCCGGCCCATCCATCGGACCAGGCGCCCTGTCGGGGCTCAGACCCCAGAGCTGACTTTCACTTAGCCGACAGCGCCACGGGCGCTGTGGGCTCGGCCGGCTGAGCCGTTGGAAGCACCGCGTACGGGCCGATCGGGGGGACTACGTTGGCCCAGTAGGGGTACCAATGGCGATAGCGCCAGGAATAGGGACGATACCAACTGGAGTGCCAGGGCCGGCGCCAATAGTATCCCGGCCCCCACCAGCCCGGACCGCCCCACCAACCTGGGCCGCCCCAGCCACCGCCGCCGAAGCCGAAGCCGAAACCGCCCCCGAAGAAGCCGAAGAACGCCTGCGATTGGACCGGGACCGCGAGCAGCAAGGTCCCAAGGACGGCGGACGCGAGTATAGAAACCCGTTTCATGAGACACCTCCTAAGGGTTAAGTCTGGTGGCGTCCCTGCCCTCGATGGCAGGCTGCTCCTTTCGCATGGTTAAGTTTAGTCCATCGGTATCCGCGAATATTCCAAAGTACCTGAGCCTGGTCAGTGTCGCCGGGACTGCGGCGCGCTAACGTCGGGGGCTCCCCCAGCGGTCGAGACGCTCACACCGCGACCATGTTCGCTTCAACCGGAGGAGCTCGAAGGTTGTGGTGCTGGGGTGTCTCTGTCGTTGGCGGCCGTGCCGCTGGATCTTGGTCCTGCACGCGTGTACCGACCGTGAGGCCTGATCCTCAGGCATCCAGATACGTGTATCCGAACAGCCCCGCCTTCAGCTCCACATAAAACTGCTCCCGAGTCACCCGATCCAACTCGGCGGCGTCGAGCTTGCGTCGGTAGTGCGCGAGCAGGGCGCGGGGCTCGAAATGGACATAGCTCAGGAGCTCGTCGGCGGAGTCCCCGCGCTCGGGCTCCAGGAGCCGGTAGCCTTCGGCCTCCCGCGGGTCCAGCTCCACGTTGACGGCATCGGTGTCGCCGAAGAGGTTGTGGATGTCTCCCAGGATCTCCTGGTAGGCGCCGACCATGAAGAATCCGAGCAGATAGGGCTCGCCGGATGGGCCGGCGGCATGGACCGGGAGGCTGGTCTCCACCCCGCCCTCGTCTACGTATTGGCGGATACAGCCGTCGGAGTCGCAGGTGAGGTCGTGCAGCACGGCGCGGGCCGTGGGGACCTGGTCGAGTTGCTGGATGGGGCAGATGGGGAAGATTTGATCCAGGGCCCAGGCGTCGGGCAGGGACTGAAAAATGGAGAGGTTGCAGAAGATCCGGTCGGCCAGGAGCCCGTTGACCTCGTCCAGCAGCTCCCGGTGGCGGCGCACCCCGGGATCGAGCCGTCCGCGGATGGACCGGCAGAGCGCAAAGAAGAGCTCCTCGGCGCGCGCCCTGCCGAGGAGACTCAGGTCGTCACCGAGGAAACGCCGACGCGCTTGGGCCAGTAGATCGCGGGTGTCTGCATAGACCTCCTGAGGCGGGGCCGTGTCGGCCAGGCGGACCTGGTGGGCCAGCGCATCCAGTAGGGCGTCGCCCTCATCCGGCTCAGGGGTCACGCCAAGCCCGCCCGCCTGCTCCCGGTCGATGACATTCGCGAGCAGCACGGCGTGGTGTGCGGTCATGGCCCGGCCCGACTCGCTGATCAAGTCCGGCTCCGGCAGGCCCCGCGCCTGGCATGCCTGGGAGACGGTCTCCACCACGGCCTGCGCGTAGCCCACCAGCGAATAGTTGGTGGACGAGTGACTGCGGGTTCGGGTGCCTTCGTAGTCGACCCCGAGCCCGCCCCCCAGGTCCAGGATTCGGATCGGCGCGCCTAGGGCCTGCAGCTCCGCGTAGAAGCGCACCAGCTCCATCACACCCGTGCGGATGTCCTGGATATTGGGGATCTGGGAACCCAGGTGGGCGTGCAGCAGGCTGAGCCAGTGGAGCCGGCCGGCACCCTCCAGGGTTCGGACTAGCTCCAAGATCTGGTTGGCGCTCAACCCGAACTTGGAGTGCTCCCCGCCGCTCTCCTGCCAATGGCCGACCGCCGCGGATGCCAGCCTTACCCGTAGCCCGAGCAGGGGCTCCACCCCCAGGCGCGCCGCCTCCTCAAGGATCAGGGGTAGCTCGGAGGGTTTCTCGATGACGATGTGCACGCGCAGCCCGAGGCGCCGCCCAATGAGCGCCAGGCGCACATACTCCCGGTCCTTGTAGCCGTTGCAGATGACCAGGCCGTCTGCGGGCGAGAGGGCCAGCACGGCCATCAGCTCCGGCTTGCTGCCGGCCTCCAGCCCCGCATGGCCTGCGTGCAGGATCTCGCGCACCACGCTCGCCTGCTGGTTCACCTTGATGGGATAGACCGGCTGGTAGCGGCCGCGGTAGCCGAGCGCCGCGGAGGCTTGCGCGAAGGCCGATTCCAGGGCGCGGACCCGCGCCCTTAGGATGTCGTTGAAGCGCACCAGCACCGGAAGGGACAGCCCCTCGGCGCGCAGGCGCTCGGCGAGCCGGACCAGATCGATCCGGGTTTCGCTCGTCGGGTCCGGGCGGGCACATAGGTGTCCCTGGTCGCCGATGGCGAAAAACCCCTCGCCCCAGCGGTCGATAGCATAGATGCGCTCGCAACGGCGGGTGGGTTGATCCATGGGGAGTGCCTTCAGTGGACTGCCTGGATTGGGAGGGCCATGGACCCATCTTAGAGGGCCATGTCCGAGCTTGACCACCGGGGATCTGTGACCTTGCTGCGATCGGACCTGGCTCGGCCCTCGGCCTGCTGTCCTCGGCGTTGGCGTTGGGACCGCGGGACCCCCCGAGCGAAGTGGAGATTCGAGTGCGACCGGACATCGAGGCAGGGAGACCTTCGCCGTCCCATGCTCCGGTGGGACTGAAGGAATGAAGGCGGTGCTTCCCTCTTGGAGGCGCTAAGATCCCGTGACGCCACAGCGGCTCGAGGTAACCCCCGAGTGGCGAGAGAGGGAGTCAAGCACAATCGAGCGCTCGCGAGCGCGACGCTGGCTACGAGGGGTGCGTCCCTGCACCCGAGTGTCAGCTCACCGTATGCGGCGATCCTACTTGTAAGCGCCGACCCCGCAGAAGAATCCTTCCTTGTTGGTCATCACATAGCTCTCTTTATCCCGAATCTCATCGGTCTCCGGGTAGGGCCATTTGTAGTCGACCGCGCCCTCGCCCGAGGTCTTGGCCGTGGCGACCATCTTCTTGAAGGGCTCGTCCCCGTATTTGTTGAAGTCGAACAGATTCTTACCAACTAGATCGGGTTTTAGCGGGTGGGAAAGCATGACCCCATCCATATCCATGCAGAAGACATAGAGGTCTTTACTCCGGAAACCCCCGTCCGGGGCCGCAAAGGCGGCGAACGCCTTGTCTTTGCCCATCTCGTTCACTGCGGCCTGCGCCTTTTGGGACAGGGCCTTGGCTTCGTCCGGTGTGCCCATGTCCGCCGCCAGCAGGGTACCGGACAGGCTGGCCAGGGTGATCGCAATCAGTGTCTTTCTCATTGGTGTCTTCCTCAGTCGGTGGTTGCGAGGCCGGGCGAACATAGCCTAAACGCCGACGCGGAGCCAGCGCGAGAATCCCTGGCTAACCCTATGGCAATCCACTTTGCCGCGCTTCGAAGTCAGGCGTTGGGCGGCACATAGCCCTTCGGTTTCTCCGCACCCTCGCCGAAAAAATAGCGTTCCATCTGCTCCTCCAGGAACTTACGTGCCTTGGGGTCCATCGGGCTCAAACGGTTCTCGTTGATCAGCATGGTCTGGTGGCGCAGCCACTCGGCCCAGGCCTGCTTGGAGACCTGCTCGAAGACCCGCCGACCTAAGTCGCCGGGGTAGGGCGGACGGTCCAGTCCCTCGGCCTCGCGGTCAAGCTTGATGCAGTGCACGGTACGGCTCATGGTTTCTTCTCCTTGCGTTGTGCCCGGGATGCGGACCGTTGGAGGTCGTCCAGGATGGCCCTGACCGGTGCCGGGACGCCCAAACGATCTTGCGCCGCGGGGAGACACCAGCGCTCGCGGTCATTGTCCGCGATTGCCAGGGGTGCAACGGTCCGGACTTCTGCCAGCCGGATGGCGAGCGTGAAGTGGGAGAAGGTGTGACGGCGCGGGGCGTGCATTTCAACCAGCAGCGGGGGCTGGCCGAGTCGCATCTGGCACCAATCCGCCGGGTCGGTGCGCGGGTCTGTTTCCGGCAGGCTCCAAAGACCGCCCCAGATCCCGACGGGGGGGCGGCGCTCCAGCAGAATCTCGCCAGCGGGACCGCGGGCCAGGATCATCTGGGTCTCTCGCTCCGGCAAGGGACGGGCGGGGCGGCCCCGGGGCAGGTCTTTCTGACGACCCTGGACGCGGGCGGCGCAGCGGAGGGCTAGGGGGCAGCGCTCGCAGGCAGGGCGGGCGCGG
>JBGSOR010000134.1:0-5457 GCA_041738985.1 Chromatiaceae bacterium
TCCCCGGGGCCACGCGGGCGAAGGCGATGGAGCGGTCAAGGCTCGGCGCGAAGCCGCCGGACGTGATCTCGCCGATCTCCTGGCCATCGGCCATGACCTTCTGGTGCCCGCGCAGGATGCCGCGGCCGGTCAGCAGCAGCCCAACGAAGTCGCGGCGGTTCGGATTGTCGCGCATCGCCTCCAGGGCCGGTCGGCCCACGAAGGCGCGGTCCGCGGGCTCCCAGGCGACGGTCCAGCCCAGCCCAGATTCCAGGGGGCCGATGGACTCCTCCATATCCTGGCCGTAAAGGTTCATGCCTGCCTCCAGGCGCAGGGTGTCCCGGGCGCCCAGTCCGCAGGGCTGGACCCCCACGGCGATCAAGCCCTGCCAGAGCCCGGGGGCGTCGTCCGCGGGGAGTATGACCTCGAACCCGTCCTCCCCCGTGTAGCCGGTGCGGCCCACGAACCAGCGCTCGCCGTCCGCGGCGAAGAAGGGCTTGAGGGCGAGTGCGGCGTCGCGGCAGTCGGTGGGGAGGAGGGGGGTAGCAAGGGCCGGGGCCTGCGGACCCTGGACGGCGATCATGGCGAGGTCGCGGCGGCGGTCGATGGCGACATCGAATCCGGCGGCCTGGGCCTGCATCCAACCCAGGTCCTTGTCCGCGGTGCCCGCGTTGACCACGAGGCGATAGCGGTCGGGGCCTCGGTAATAGACGATCAGGTCGTCTACCACCCCGCCCCGCTCGTTGAGCATGCAGCTATAGAGCGCCTTGCCCGGATCCTTGAGCTTGGCCACGTCGTTGGCGATGAGATGGCGCAGAAAGCGCTGGGCATCTGGTCCGGCAATATCCACCGGCTGCATGTGGGAGACGTCGAAAACCCCGGCCCGGCGGCGCACCGCATGGTGCTCCTCGATCTGGGAGCCATAGTGCAGCGGCATGTCCCAGCCGCCGAAGGGGACGATACGGGCGCCCAGGCGCTCGTGCTCGGCAAACAAAGGTGTGCGCAATCCCATCCGACTCTCCTGGTTCCAGCCGGGTGCTCCGGCAGGGGTCCGAACAATAGGCGAGCCGACAGAGCCCGGATTCTCGACGGGTCCCACCGGCATCGCCCCTCTGTCCTGGACCTGAGAGTTTGCGGGCCTGGTGTGTGAAAACCGCCAAGCCGGCTGCCCCGTCGGTGGGATGCGGCCTGACGGTCAGGCGGCATCCGCTCTCCAGAGTCGGTCTTAAGCCCCGCGGTCCCTGTGCCTGAGCGATTCCGGGCGGTGTTGCGCCTTCGGCGCCGGCCGGTCGGCCGGTCTCTCCCACGGGGCATGACGCGAGCGGCGACTATACAGGGGGCAGGGCCGAGTGGCGAGGGCCGAGGGCCGAGGAAGATGCCTTTTTGGTCCTCACCACTCGCTACTGGGCTTTATCCTCCCGTCGAAAAGTGAGGTTTCCGCAATCCGCGCAGCCCGGGATGCGCCCGGCCTGGACGAAGTGGGTCTTGGCCCCGCAGCGGTCGCACACCAGGGTGCCCGGCCCCGTGATCTCGCCCGCCTGGTAAAGGGTCATCTGGCGGGCGTTCTCCGCCCAGGCGGCGAGCTGAAGGCTGGTCTGATCCGCCGCCCGGGCGAACATATCCATCATCCGCTGCTCGATCAGCTCCAGGTCGAAGCGCCACCAGTCCCGCAGGTCCTGGCCGGTCTCGGCGATATAGCTCGCCGCGTCCTCCACGTCCCGGCGCAGGTAGTCCGAGACCTTGTGGGCCTCCTCCCGGGTCAGCTCGCCCAGCTCCACCATGTTGTCCCGGGCCTTCTCCAGCATCTCCCGAAAGCGGGGGACGGACTCCTTCTGGGTCGTCTCCAGGGTCTCTTGGGTGCGCCGCAGGAGCTCCTCGTACGCGCCCACGAGCTTGTCGGCAGGCTTCTCCGGTGCGGCGCCGGCGGGGGTCTTCTCGGGATCGGTCATGGTCGTCTCCTTCTCTGGTTTGTGCGGCCGGCTGGGACGACGCGCTCGGACAGTCGCGTACCCGGCCCTGGAGCAAGTGTGCCCCATGGGAAGGAATTGGCAACCGGCAATCCTTAGGACCCGATCAGGTCGGCCGCGATCCGAGCCAGCTCGGACTCGCTGTAGGTCCCGCCCGGCTCCAGGTGTCCCCATACCGGCTTGGGCCAGCAGAGGTCACCCGGCCGGCGTCCGATCACATGGATGTGGAGCTGAGGGACCAGGTTGCCGATCCAGGCGACGTTGACACGCGCACGTCCCAGGGTGCCGGTCAGCCAGTCCGAGACCCGCTTGCAGTCGGCGAGCACGGCGTCGCGCTGGGGCGTCGGCAGGTCGAGCAGATTTTGGACATCGGTCTCGGGGACCAGGATGAGCCAAGGAATGGTGGAGCTCTTGTGCAGCAGGAGGTGGGTGGCGGGGAGCTGGCCCAGCAAATAGCAGTCGGCTAGGAGTTGGGGGTGAATGGGGAAATCGATCATGGTCGTGTTGGCTCGTTGGACTCCGGCGACATGGACTCAGCGTCGTCTCTCAAAGCGACTGCCCTTCTCGAGTGGTTGAATTTCCTATCCCTGGACAGAGGGCCTTGGCGCCACTATACTCAGGCGAGATATCAAGATTTCTGGATACTAAGCCCATGAATATGAAAGCGAACTGGATGTCAGCTGGCGTCACCGACCCTTGGGACGCTTGGCGCTTTGGCTGGACGGCCTCTGAGCTTTGGGCCACCTCCGCCTACAACATCATGAGCCGCACTAACTGGCTCAGCACCGCCGATCCGACACAGGGTGCGGCGCTGCGCGAATGGCAGCGGATGTGGAGCGAAAAGGCCATGGCTGGCCTTGAGGTGGCCGCGGCGATGCAGCGCGCGGGCTTCGACCTTTGGTTTGGCCGCTTCAATCCCTGGCACAGTGGCCGCCGTGTAATCAACCCCTTACATCGGCGGACGGTCGCAAACAGCAGGCGGCTGGCGCGCCGCGACCGCACGGCTGGTTGACCCCGAACGTCGCGGCCCCAAGGCAACCCCGCAGCTCCTGCACAGACAATTTCTTGAGACCTGGGTACCGCGTCGGTCCCTCCCGGTCGTCGTGGGCCTGCGCACACGCTTCCTGCCCACCGTTTACCCGCCGTTTCCGCTAAGCGCCGCGCCCAAACAGTGCCGGAGGAGAAGGGGTCTGACCCGAATGGCGCTCTGACGCGAATGGCGCTCGGGTTGTCGCGGAGAAGAATTTTTTGCTCCTTCGCAATGTCGAACGGGTTGCGTTGAGCTCTAATGTGCTGCATGTCCGGTATCCGACGTCCCCAGTCTGTGCGGTCCCCACGTTGGGGAATCAGGGGGGATTCTCTACTTTCGAACCGGAGCCCTTCGCCGCTGCTCTAGCCGGAGCGGTCTTCGGAGCATCGAGCCGCACGGCGACGGAGATCCGCTCAGACTTGAATCATGCCCGATATCGCCATCCAAGTCCCTGTTTCGGTAGACTATTCACCAAGAGGAAACAACGATGAACTGGAAAGAACAGCTTGACAAAGCGGTTGCGGCGGTCAAAGAAGCCACCACGAGCGAGAACGCTCGGGAGATCGCGGGCAAGGCGAAAGCGGCGGCCCTTGGTCTGGTCGAGAAGGTCAAGACCGGAGCGGTCGACGCGGCCGACGCTTTCGTCGAGGCCAATCGCGATGCTTCGGCGCTGTCGGTGCGCTTCCTGAACGCGGATCTCACCGTCCTTTCGCCCGCGGAGGGCATCTCGGTCACCAGGCCAGATGCGGCCACCCTCGTGGTCGACGACGGGTCGGGCAATGGTCTCGTCATCAACGCAGGTGCCGATCCCGCCTTTGTTGTCGAGATGATCGGCACGGTCGCCAAACTAGGCGACAACACCTTCGACCTGGGTCAAGAAGACGGTGTGAACGTCGTCGTGACCAAATTCTGACCGGCTCGAGTCGCGAGGCGGGGGGACGGATGTCCCCCGCATCTTGGATTTGAGTGCTTCGGACGCCCCCGCTGCTGCTCAGGCCGCCATCGCCAGCCGCCGCACCCCCCCAAAGTCGGTCTTGCCGCTCCCGAGCTTGGGAATCGCGTCCACACGCAGGACCTCCGATGGGATGGTCAAGGGATTGGCGCCGGAGTCCAGTAGTGCACGGCGGAGCGCATCCGCATCGATGTCCTCGGCGACCAACAAGACAATCCGCTCGCCCTTCTTCTCGTCCGGCAGATTGACCGCCGCCACCTCCATTTCCGGCTGGGCCAATGCGCGACGAACCTGCTCTTCCACCGCACCCAGGCTGACCATCTCCCCGCCCAGCTTGGCGAATCGGGAGTAGCGGTCGACGATGGTGAGGAAGCCGTCCGCATCGAGATGGCCTTTGTCGCCGGTCTTGTACCAGCGCATGCTGTCCAGCTCGACCACAGCATCGGCGGTGCGCGCGGGGTCGTTGAGATAGCCCTTCATAACCTGGACCCCGCCGATCAGGATCAGGCCGTCCTCGCCGACGGGCAGCGGCTCCAGGCTAACGGGGTCCACCACGCGGAAGCTGGTACCCGGGAGCGGCAGGCCGACGGTCCCGGGGCGGGAGCCGGCCTGAATCTTCCAGCTGTCCGGGTCCAGGGTGTCCGGGACATTGACGCTCGCGACCGGGGTGGTCTCGGTGGCCCCGTAGCCCTCGTAGATGGGCTTGCGGAACTTGAGCTGGAAGGCATCCCTTACGTCCGGGGCGAGCCGTTCCGCCCCCGAAACCACGATCCGCAGGGACTCCAGCATCAGCGGGTGGACCTTCCTGTTGCGCGTATAGAGCCTCAGGAAGGTTGAGGTACTGCACAGTATCGTGGCCCGAAATCGGGCGATGGCCTTGGCAGTGCCGACCGCGTCCGTGGGATCTGGGTGGCAGACCATCGGGATCCCCTCGATGAGGGGCAGGAAGGTGGTCACGGTGAGCCCGAAGGCATGGAAGGGCGGCAGGTTGGCCATCATCACGTCGTCGCCCTCGGAGTTCAGCACGTCCGAGATCTGGTGCACGTTGGCCATGATGTTGCGATGGGTCAGCTCGATCCCCTTGGGCGCCCCCTCGCTGCCGCTCGAGAAAAGGATGACGGCGGTATCTTCCGGCCGGGTGCGCCGGCCGAAGAGGGCCCGGATGGCGCCCTTAGGGAGCAGGACGGCCAGGGCAAGCTTGGCGAGCCCCTCGGCCTTGCCGATCTCGGCGCGCAACCCCTCCATAGGATGCAGGGTCACCTCGCCGAATGCCGCCTTTAGGTCGATTCCGCGCCCCTCCAGCCGCCGCAGGAATCGATCCGCGGTGACCACATGGCGGATGCCCGCATTCGCGATAGCGGCCCGCAGGGCCTCAGGACTCGCGGTGTAGTTGAGGTTCACCACCCGCTTGCCGATCAGAAGTCCCGCCAGGTTAGCGATGGCACAGGCAGCACTGGCCGGGAGCAGGATGCCCAGCGCCGGCTCGGGCGCCAGGCGGCGCAGCCGCGGGGCGAACAGCAGCACCCCGG
>JBGSOR010000216.1:0-1746 GCA_041738985.1 Chromatiaceae bacterium
CCCCGAGGGCGCGGCGCGCGCCCGTCGAGTCCGGCATGCCTCGGTGCCCGAGGGGGTGTCGCCCGCGATGGGACGCCATGGTGCCGAACCGCCTAATCCAGATCCGCGCGCTGGCCGGCGCCGCGGGCACGTACCTGAAGAGGAACAGAGCAAATGCTCGGCGAACCCCATGACCTCCTGCACGAGTTTCCGGAGCTGGAGGGCAAGATCGAGGAGATGCGGACTAGAAGTCCCGATTTTGCCCACCTGATGAACGACTACGACTCCCTGGATGCCCGGGTGCGCCAGCTCGAGGAGCTCGGTGTCCCGGTGGCCGACGAGACCATCGAGGAGCTGAAGAAAGAGCGTCTGGCCCTCAAGGACCGACTCTACGTCCTGCTGCGACGCTGACGCCGCCGCCGCTGCGGACGGAACGTCCGGGCGAGCCCCTGTGATCGCAGAAAATGGAACGGGGACCGCGAAGGGCCCGAGGATCGGAAGACATCGGAGGCGGAGCCTCGCGTCGTCCCCGGTGCTCTCGGTCTTCCTCTCTGTCGTCAGCGCCCTGCGCGACCGGGTCGACTACCAGGGCGATACCGGTTCGCGCCGAACGGTCGGCGCCCCCGGGTCGAGGCTGGACATCCCCGACCCGGGGTGAAACCATGACCCCGAGCCAGCCCAAGTAGCCGAGGTCCCCTTGGAGTTCCGCATTCTCCCGGTCACCCCCTTCCAGCAAAACTGTACCCTACTCTGGTGCGAGGACACCCGGGAGGTCGCCATCGTGGACCCAGGCGGGGAGCCGGACCGCATCCTGGCCCTGATCGACTCCCTCAAGCTCTCGCCCCACTCGATTCTGCTCACCCACGGTCACCTAGACCACGTGGGTGCCGCCGGGGACCTGAAGGCGAGGCTCGGACTGCCCATCGTTGGGCCACATCGGGAGGATGCCTTCTGGATCGACGCCTTGCCCTCTCAGTGCCAGATGTTCGGCATGCCCCCGGTGACGCCGTTTCAGCCGGATCGCTGGCTGGATGACGGGGATCGGGTCCAGGTGGGCAACCAACAGCTCGAGGTCATCCGCTGCCCCGGTCACACCCCCGGCCATGTGGTCTTTTATCACGCGGACGGACACCTGGCCCAAGTGGGCGATGTGCTCTTTCAGGGCTCCATCGGGCGCACGGACTTCCCCCGCGGGAATCACCGCCAGCTGATCGACTGCATCCAGGGTCGGCTTTTTCCGCTGGGGGACGAGGTGCGCTTTATCCCCGGGCACGGTCCCATGTCCACCTTCGGTGACGAGCGGCGGCACAATCCCTTCGTCGGGGGCAGGAGCCTGTGAGCGCAGGGGCGCCCCAGGCGGCGCCGGAATTTGCCCCGGCTCGGACCGCCTCGGGGTATGCTTGAGCGGCGAAAGCCTGGGACACCCATATGCGCAAAGCAGCCACCCGAGGGGGAGAGTCCGAGAAAGACGGCAGCGGTCGACGCTATTGGGTGCATGCCAACCCGGCGGAGCCTCAGACCCCGTCGGCGGGGGGAGCCAAGCGGCCGCCCAAGGCCCGTTTCCTGGAGCCCTATCGCCTGACGGACGATTGCCGCCTCGCCCTGCTGGATTGCCTGCACGCCGCGGGCGTTGGCGACCCGGAGAGTCGCGACCTCTTCGCTACCGCAGTCGAATACGACATCGCGAGCTTCCGCCAGTCCTGTGCGGGGACGGCCCTGGGAGCCGCTCCGCAGCCGGTCTGCGAGCGCGCGACAGAGCCGCGTGCC
>JBGSOR010000162.1:0-2303 GCA_041738985.1 Chromatiaceae bacterium
CGTTTCCGGCTCGCCTGCCCCGCCCTTACCGCGTAGCCGCCGCAGGCGATCAGCCAGGGCCAAAGCCGAGGCTCCGGCCGGCTTCGGGGCGCTGCTTCAAGGCGGCGACCCCGCGCACAGGCGCTCCAACTGGGCACGGAAATAGTTGAAGCTCGGAGACCGATTGGCGCTCGGTTCCATATCCGGGGTGATCGACTCGGCCCAGCGCGTTTTTTCCACGCCGATCGACTGGCTACCCTGGGACCTGAGCTTGGCCGCGCCCCCGGGATAGAGCGCGTCGGCCAGGGTCTCCCAGGTCCCACAGACGGTATCGTTCTCGTAGTCGCTCAAAGGCCGCGCGCGCGCCTTGGGATAGGCCGCGCGTACTGCCGCGATGTCGCCGAGCAACCAGGCCTCGCCTTCTTCGATTGCGATGCAGAAGCGGGCCAGTGGTTGGGGGTGGCAGGCACCCAGCACATCCAGTAGCTCGGCTCGGAATGCCTTGAGGCAGCGGTTGTCCAGGTCGCAGACCACGATAACGGCGGCCGGGAAATTCGCCTGTGATCGGCCATAGCCTCGCAGCAGGTTGGGCAAGCGGTCGAGCAGGACGCGCTTAGAGGCGTCGATCTCGCCTCGGAGACCCTTGGGGATGCGTCCGACACCCTTGTAGGCGTGAATCTGGAAGGTATTCGCAGGTCCGAGGATATGCGGGACCAGGATCTCCAGCATGGCCTTGCCGGACTGGTCTTCCACCAGGATCTCGAAGTGCATCCCTGTTTTCCCCCCGGCCTATTGGGCGTCCAGATATTCGCTGTACCAGAGTCCGCCGAGCGGCAGACCCTCGGCAACCATGGCAGTGACGATGGGGTCCTCGCTGGCGCGGCGGATGGTCGAGAATCCGTCGGTACCCTTCTCCAGGACCCAGACTTCATCCGGCTCCAGCGCATCCACGAAATAGGGCTGATGAGTGGTGACAAATATCTGCGAGCCGCCTTTGGCGTCGGTGGCGTGCTGGCGGAATTCGCGGGCCAGGGTCTCTAGCAGCTTGTGGTAGAGACCGTTTTCCGGCTCCTCAATGCAGATGAGCGGCGGCGGAGTGGGGTCCTCCAATAGGAGCAGGTAGGCAAAGACCTTGAGCGTGCCGTCGGACATCTGCTGGGCGTAGAAGGGGTCGGCGAAGCCCTTGTCGTTGAAGCGCAAGACCAGCCGGTTATCGATGGTCTTTTCGCAGCCGATGCGGTCGATGCCCGGGATCTTGCCTGCGATCCGATCCAGGATGGACTGGAAGCGCTCGGGGTGCTCCCGCTCCATGAATTGGACGACGTTGCCCAGATTGTCGCCGTGGACGTTGAGGTGCTTCTGGGGTCCGGCGATCGGCAGGCCGCGGGCGGCGTCCGGGTCGAAATAGCTTAAGTACCAGCCTTCGATGAAGCGGCGGAAGTCGGCGATACGGGGGTGCTGCTTTAGCGCTCCGAGAGTGGCGATGCCGAGGCGGCGGGGGTCTTCCAGCTCGACTCGCTCGGTCTGCTCGCTATTGAACTCAAAGACGCGGGTCTGCTTCAGAGAGCTGACATCGATCTCATCGGGGTCGAACGGTTTCCCGTCATTTTCTCCTTTCCACGCAACGCCTTTTCCTCTTTTTAGACCGAGGAAGCAATAAGGCAAGCTCCGATTGGGAAACTGCTGAAACAGAATCTCTGTCGACACCTGGGGCCGCTGGGCTGCGTCGAGATCGAGGTCCAATAGGTAGGTGATGGGTCCCGTCTTGCCATCCTCCCGATAATACACTTCGAATCTGATCGACCCAGTCTGCCCCTGTGACCGGATGCGCTCGAACCCGCCCCGTCCGCCAGCGTCGCATGCCTCTTCGACACCGAGCCTCAAGCAATCCGCGAGGAACCCGAAGGCGTCGAACAGACTGCTCTTGCCGACCCCGTTCTTGCCGATGACGGCGGTCATGGGCGTCAGCGGCTGGGCCTGTTGGAGGTTCCACAGCTTGCCGATCGTCAAGTCCCGTAGCGAGCGGAAGTTCTTGACGCGGAATCCTTCGATCTTTGCCATGAGGGTCGATCCGAGGGTATCCCTTGTTGGTTTAGCTCAAGTGTTGGTTTAGCTCAAGCAGTGCGGAGCCGCGGCACAGCCGGGCAGGGTCGGCAGTCGCCCGTTCGAGTATCGTACCGCAGTCATCCTCAGCGCCTCGAGCTGGTGCCGCATCCTTTCAGAGAGGTGCAATGTCTCGCCCCGCCTCGTCCGTCGCAACCGGGCGCTCCCCGACCGCCGGCCCATCCAGCAGGGCAAGCACTGCAAGCGCCGCCGCCCGGGGC
>JBGSOR010000168.1:0-4457 GCA_041738985.1 Chromatiaceae bacterium
TCGAGCAGGTGCGCGCGATGGCGCCGGGCCAGGAGGCCCAGGGTCTCCAGGCGGACCTGGTAGCGCCGCTCGTAGGAGTCCCGGCTGCGCGTCCCGGTGAGGTCCAGCAGGCCGCGGCGTATCCCGTCGGTCACCGGATAGCGGGCAGGCGGCGGGGCGGCGGATTCCAAGGGATCATGGACCAGGATCAGGAGCAGCTCTCCGACCGCGGAGAGCTCCGCGATCCAGCGGCCTGAGTCCAGCCGCAGACCCGCGAAGTCGCTGACCACCGCCACCAGCCCCCCGGGGCGCACCAATCGGATCAGGTGCAGTGCCGCCTCCCCGACCGAGCCGTAACCCTGACCCCCCGACATCGGCGGCTCCGCCAGACGTTCCAGAAGCGGCAGCAGGCCCGCCGTGCGGGCGGCCGGGCGGCGCTCGAAGTGTCGATGCTCGTCGAAGACCAACCCACCCACCCGGTCGGACCGGTCCACCGCAGCCCAACCCAGCAAGGCGGCCGCACACGCCGCGACCACGGACTTGAAGGCGACACGGGTGCCAAACCGCATGGACGGACCCTGATCCACCAGGAGCCAGACCGGACGCTCCCGCTCCTCCCGGAAGAGCTTCACGTGGGGCGTGCCGGCCCGGGCCGTGACCCGCCAGTCCATGTTGCGGGGGTCGTCGCCCGGCTGGTAGACCCGAGACTCGTCGAACTCCATCCCCCGACCGCGAAAGCGCGAGAGGTGTCCGCCGGTACGGGTGGCGAGCACCCTGCCCCGGGGGGCCAGGTCCAGCCGGCGCGCCTGCCCGCGTAGCTCGATCAGCTCCTTGAGTCCGACCTGCACGCCGGGTACGGGCTCGGGCCGGGCGGAATGGGCTGACGCTATGGGCATGGACGCGACTTCGGACAACTCAGGGCGCCGGCACCCGCGCCAGCAAGGCCGCGATGAAGTCGTCCGGGCGGCGGCCCTCGGCCTCCGACTCGTAGGACAGGAGCACCCGATGCCGCAGCACGTCCGGTGCCACCGACTGGATGTCCTCCGGGGAGACATAGTCCCGACCGGCGAGCCAGGCGCGGGCCCGGGAGCAGCGGTCCAGGGCCAGGGTCGCTCGGGGGCTTGCCCCGAAGCGCAGCCAGTCGCCAAGCTCGGGGGCATAGTCCGCGGGCCGCCGGGTGGCCATCGTCAGATGCACCAGGTAGTTCTCCACCTCCGGGGCCATGAAGAGCCCGAAGATGGCGCGGCGGGCGGCGAAGACGCTCGCCTGGCTCACGCGCGCCAGCGGCTCAGTGGGGCCGTCGCGCAGGGCCTCGTCGCGGTTGAGGCGCAGGATGGCGTGCTCGGTCTCACGGTCCGGGTAGTCCACCCGCACATGCATCAGGAAGCGGTCGAGCTGGGCCTCGGGCAAGGGGTAGGTCCCCTCCTGCTCGATCGGATTCTGCGTCGCCATGACCAGGAAGAGCCGCGGTAAGGGATAGGTCTCGCGGCCGACTGTCACTTGCCGCTCACCCATGGCCTCCAGCAGAGCGGACTGGACCTTGGCCGGGGCGCGGTTCACCTCGTCCGCCAGCAGCAGGTTATGAAAGATGGGCCCCCGGTCGAAGCGGAAGGTCCCGTCGTTGGGGCGATAGATCTCGGTGCCGGTGAGGTCCGCGGGCAGCAGGTCCGGGGTGAACTGGATGCGGTGGAAGTCCCCCTCCAGCCCGGCCGCCAACTGCTTGATGGCAGTCGTCTTGGCGAGACCCGGGGCGCCCTCCACCAGGAGGTGCCCGTCCGCCAGCAGGGCGATCAGCAGGCGCTCGATCAGGTTCCACTGGCCCAGGATGGCGCGCCCCACCTGGTCGCGCAGGGCGGCAAACTCCCGCGCCAGTCCATCGGGTTGGGCTCGGGTCGATCCACGATTCAAGTCGGCGTCGTTCAAGTCCAGTCTGGTTTCGTCCAAGGCAGCATTCCCATAAGCACATCGGTCGCCAAGACGCGGGCTGCAAGGCCTCGTCGGCGACCCAAAAAGGGTGCGAGAGGTTACCGTGACAACGGTTTCGGCGCTCGTGCGCCGGGCGGCCCGCCCAAGGGCGCGGAATATATCAGCTCGGATTCTAGCGGGCGGAGCCTTGAGGACCCGAGTTAAATCGCGTTCATTCGGTCGTTCGAAATGTCGCGGAAATCCGCAATCGCGGCTTGTTCCCATCCGCTGCGGCACGCCAGAATCGCTCCCATGATCGACATCGACGCCCGCATCCGAATCGACGAATCCGAGCTCTCCGAGCGCTTCATCCGCTCGCCGGGACCTGGGGGCCAGAACGTGAACAAGGTCGAGACGGCGGTCCAGCTCCGCTTCGACGTCGCCCACTCCCCTTCCCTTCCGGAGGATGTGCGCCAGCGCCTGATCCGGCTCGCCGGGCGCCGACTGGACGGGGACGGGGTACTCACCATCGAGGCCCACCGCTTCCGCACCCGTGAACGCAACAGGGAGGACGCCCGCGAGCGCCTCGCCGCCCTGGTGCTCCGCGCCGCCCATCGACCCAAGCCCCGCATCGCCACGCGTCCCACCCGGGCCTCCAAGGAGCGCCGGCTGGAATCCAAGCGCGCCCAGGGGACCATCAAGCGGCAACGCTCGCAGCGCCCCGTAGAGGATTGAGAGGGCCCGAGGAACGTCCGGGGAGATGGTTCAAACCCGTTCAAGGTTCGGTTCGACAACCTTGACGCCCAGGCGGCGCAAAGCCACTGTCCCTCAAGCCGCATCCCGAATCGGTCCGCGTGCCCCCAGCAAGGCTTCCACGGGGCTCTGTACGGCCGATCCGGCGCGCTGAAGCACAATGGGTATAGATCCGGGTCGTGGTCACATCCTTAGTGCCCCATCAGCTCCTGCACGGTGCGGATGTCCTAGCCCGCTTCCAGCTCGGGCATCGACACTTCCCCGAACCCTGCCGACAGGTCGCTTTCCAGCAAGCGCTCGGAGCCCCGGATCCGCTCTTTTAGGCTCGGAATCAGCGCTTCGGGCAGGGGCACGAATCGGTCCTTGGCCCCTTTGCCATTGTGGACCGTGATCTGCCGGTACCCAAAGTCCAGGTCCTGAATGCGCAATTGCACGTAGGCGTCCTCCGTCCGCGAGCTGTAGTGCAAGATCCGAAGCTTGTCCCGCACCAGATCCATCAGGCGTCGGGGTTTCGGCACAGCGGGAGACGGGATCGGCGACAGGTCTTCCTTCTCATTCACGGGGTTTCCGTGACTGTACAAATAGACAGTTCTAGGCCGGAAAGCAAGGCTCAGACGTCCGAGCGGTCCTCGGTGTGAGACGAGTCCGCGCCGCTGCCCAGGAGCGGTCACGTTGGAACGGCCGCATAACGCGTGACAGCCCAGTCGAGCGTCGCGCTCCACGTGTCTGTTTCTTTGAAGCTTTTGCGACCGGCGTGACGTGCTGCGCAGCTGAGATATGCGGCAGTTGCTGCGACATTCGTGCGTTATGCGGCCAACTGGCCGCATAACGCACTAACGCAGCGAGCATCATAGCCCGCAAACCCATTGACAAGGCGGGGGATTTTTGATCGACTCCCTCCGGAGCCCCTGCTTATCAGGCGGTTCGTCCGTCGAAATCTAGTTAGGCCGAGCCAAGGCAGCAGAGCGCGCGGTGCCCGACCCAAGGGCGCTCTACGCGACGCCCTTGGGTCGGGCACCGCGCGAAGAGGTCCGGGGGTGGGGGAGAGATCGCGGCCTGGCCGAGCCGGGACGCGCCAGCGAAGGGCATCCAGTTGGTGAACCCTCCGCTGGCGCGCCCCGGGATCGGCCCGAGAGGTCGCCTGGGGACAAGAACCTGAGCCTAGGGCGCTCAGCCGGTTGTGCCCGCCCGGGTTAGATCGCGGCTGGACGGCGCGTCGGCTTTGAGCCTCAGGGAGTGTCGGCCCCTTGGGGGGGCCGACCTGTCTCCCCGCACGCCGTCCGTGCGGCCAGCGTACGGAGATCCAAGGACAGCCCGCCAGGGGTTTCGGCAGGGGGCAGGGGCACATTCGGCCAGCGCAGAGCAGGCGGGAGATAGGTCGAGGGGGCCAGCCGGGTGGGCCTCCAATTCCATGCCTTGAGTGAGCGTTTGGTGGGCATGGACCAGAGGCTAGACCACCGATCGGAGCCTGTCCAGGCACCAAAAGAGTGCAGGAAAGAGCCCGGGGGGCTAAGTGCCTGATTAGACATGCATGAGCGCCCGGACCGGACACGAAGAGCCATACCGGATGGAATATGGAAGAGAGATGAACCTAGGCGGAAGCCTTCGGAACCCCTCCCGAACCCCCTCCGGGGAGACCTTCGGGAACCCCTCCGGGGGGGCCTGGGAGCCCCTGGGAGAGCCTGGGGAGTTTCCGCCTTTGGGAGAGGACCGGCAGCGACCGGCAGCCCCTACCGGCCTAACAAAGCGGTTGAACGCGGCGCCCGTTCCGGGGACCGGACAGACCAGAGGAGAGAAGGGCGCCGGTTAACCGCCACGTT
>JBGSOR010000187.1:0-10584 GCA_041738985.1 Chromatiaceae bacterium
TGGTGCGGGCGGCGCGCGGTCACGCCCTGGCCGAGGGGCGGGACTTCGTCACCCCGGACGACGTCAAGTCCATGGCCCCGGCGGTCCTGCGCCACCGCATCAAGCTCACCGCGGACCTGGAGATCGAGGGCTACCGCCCGGACGACATGCTGCGGGACCTGTTGGCGGGCGTGCCAGCGCCGAGGCAGTAGCGAGTGGCGAGTGGCGAGTGGCGAGGAAGAGCTGGAAACAACAGCTGGGAATCCTAGCAACTAGCCACTCGCCACTCGCTACTCGCTACTCGCTACTCGCTACTCGCTACTCGCTACTCGCCACTCGCCACTCACATGTACCCCCGCTCGCCTCTCGTCCTTGCCCTCGCCACCTGGACCGCCCTGGGGCTGGGCGCCGCGTGGCTGCCGGGACTCTGGGTCCTGTGGCAGGGACTCGGTGTCCTGATCGGCGGGCTGGCGGCCGCGGACCTCTGGTGGCTGCGCCAGCTGCCGGATCCGCGGCTCACGCGGCGCATGGGCCGGGCACTCCCGCTTGGGGTCTGGAGCCCGGTGACCCTGGAGCTCTCGAACCCCTCGGGACAGACCCTGATCCTGACCGTCCATGACCTCCACCCGAGCGAGTTTGCCGTGCGCGGACTCCCTCGGGAGCTGCGCCTCCCGCCGCGGCAGCAGGCCCAGATCGACTACCGGCTGTGCCCTTCGAGCCGGGGCGACTTCCCGATTCCCGGCTGCGCCATGGCCACCCGCTCGCCACTGGGACTCTGGCGCCGCTCGCGCACCGTCCCTTCGAGCGAAACCCTGAGGGTCTTCCCGAACTTCGCGGAGATCAGCCGCTACACCCTGCTCGCGGCAAACGACCAGCTCGCGCAAATGGGCGTACGCCGGCACCAGCGCCGGGGCACCGGGGCCGAGTTTCACCAGCTGCGCGAGTACCGGGCCGGAGACTCCCTGCGCCAGATCGACTGGAAGGCGACCGCGCGCATCCGCAAGCTCATCTCTCGGGAGTACCAGGACGAGCGCGACCAGCGGCTCGTGTTTCTCCTCGACTGCGGCCGGCGCATGCGCCACCGGGACCAGGGACGCGGGCACCTGGACGAGGCCCTGAACGCGGTCCTGCTGCTCGCCTACGTGGCAGTCCGCCAGGGGGACGCGGTGGGGCTCATGACCTATGGCGGGCCCCAGCGCTGGCTGGCCCCCCGCAAGGAGCCCGCGACGGTCAGCCGGCTCCTGGAGTCCATCTACGATCTCCAGCCCAGCATGGAGGCCGCCGACCCCCTGGGGGCCGCCAGCACATTGCTCGCCGCCATGCCCAGGCGCGCCCTGGTGGTGATCGTCACGAACAGTCGGGACGAGGACCAGGACGGATTGGAGCGGGCCGCCCAGCTCCTGCGCCGCCGCCACCTGGTCGTGGTCGCGGATCTGCGGGAGTCGACCCTCGACCGTGCCCTGGACGCCCCCATCGAAGGCGTCCGCGATGCCTTACGCTTCCATTCCGCCCACGGCTGGCTCGCGGAGCGCCGCCGACACCAGGAGCGTCTCCAGCACCTGGGGATTCAGGTCCTGGACCTCCTGCCGGCCCAACTCCCCATCGCGCTGGTGAACCGCTATTTCGATATCAAGCGGGCGGGGATGCTGTAGGAAGGGCCGAGGGCCGAGGGCCGAGGGCCGAGGGCCGAGGATAGTAGGCCGCAAGGGAGAGGAGTGGAGGAAGGAGAGCCGTTGCCCGATTCGCCCCCTTGAGCGGCGAGCGCTTCCAGCGGGAGATCGCGGCCATTCTCGGGCGCCGGACTTGGCGCGGTCGACCGGGGCGACCGCGCGCTCCGGAGCGAGAAGCAGGGCAAATCGAGCTCCCGATCTGAATCGAGAAATCGTTGTCCGTCCGCGTTTTCCCGCCATTTGGTTGACCCCATGGCCCGGTTAGACCCCAATGCGCTCGAGCCAGTAACCGGGACGGCGACGATGATGTGCGAATGCGGTGACTTGAAGTTGCCCATGGAAACCGCGTTAGCTCTAAGCGCCGGATTCCGCTTGAATGAACTATTTTCCACGATCCAGGTCTTTCAATCGCCAACTCGACAACGCGTTCAAACTCGGCGATGAGCGCGGCTCCCAGGGCGGCACGCTGTTCCTCATAGAAATGAACGGCATCCAGATACTCAGCTTCCGCACCAGGGAGAAACTGTGAGTCACCTAAGCAAAGCCCGCGCTTTTGTTGCCACCTCGTCACCTGGCACTGACTGTGCTATCCCAGCATCAACCTCGGCGGCGCGCCGGGCCGACTCTTCTCCCCACAAACAGTCAAACTCCGGCTCCGAGATCTCCTCCAGACTCAGCAAGAGCCGTTGAGCAAGAGACGCCCGAGCATCAACCGGGAGGGAAAGGGCCTCAGCTTCGATTTGAGTGATGTTCATCATAGGATAGGAAATTAAATCACCGGAGACGGGACATGGGACCAATCCTAGCCCTGGCAAGGGGTGGGGGCAAGGCTCGATGGCTGAGGGAGGCGGGCCGGTGCTAGTCTGGAGCAACGCATACGAATTTTGACCGTCTTTGCGCGGGTAGGGTCCCGATCTTGGCCGCGCTAAGTCCACCGGGCAGACGGGTTTGCGGCTCAGGCGGGTGGTCTGGGGTGGCTTGGGACGCCCTGCAAGACCCGCGGAAGCGCTGGCGGAGGGCGGCCGACACCAGGAGCGCCTCCAGCACCTGGGGATTCAGGTCCTGGACCTCCTGCCGGCCCAGCTCCCCATCGCGCTCGTGAACCGCTATTTCGATATCAAACGGGCGGGGGTGCTTTAGGAAGGGCCAAAGGCCGAGGGACGAGGATAGTAGGCCGCAAGGGAGAGGAGGGTCGGTCGGCTGAAGGAGAGCCGTTGCCCGATTCGCCCATCGGCGCGGCGACTCTGGCAAGATGCGCCAGGCATCCCATGGCCCTCGGCCCCCACCAGGAAGTACATCCATGCAGCAGAAAAACCCTGCCCTCCGCGCTCCGTCGGCCCTCGGCCCTCGGCCCTCGGCCCTCCCCCTGTGGCCCTTGCTCCTCGCCCTGCTGCTGGCCGCCCAGTCGGCCCTTGCCGACATCCCGGCCACCCCGCCGATGACCGTTTACAAGTTCAACGGACCCATGACCGTCCCCTATTACCGGGCCGACGGGTTCTCCGGACCCGGCTCCCCCGCGGGGAACCTGACCCAGGGGACCTCCGTGATCCCCTGTCTGGCGATCCGCAACGGCCAGCCACTCACGGACTCCAAGGGCACGCCCTATGTGGGATTCGAGATTCTGGTAGACCCGCGGCGGGCCACCCGGGCCGACACCGAGCGGTTCAAACGGACCCTGGCCGAGCGCGCCCGGCTCAAGGTCAAGAATCATCATTGCGACCCTGGGGTCAAGAACGTCATCGATGTACGCCAGCTCTATGCCCTGGAGAAGGCGCCTTTCTTCGACCCACCTCGATCCGGCGGCGGAGGCAGCGCGGCCGGGACCTCAACCCTGGACCGCATGGTCCGCGCCTTCCATGCCTCACCCCAATGCGAGCAGGCCAACCGCGCGCTGACAGGCCGACGCGGTGCATTGGCGAGCGCCTGGAATTCCTTCATGCGCTCCAATAGCGGCCTGGGCTCCCAGACCGAGCTGGCCCGCGCGAAGCATCTGGACTATGTGATGCGTACCGCGATCTACGAGGGACACGTCGGCCGGGGCTGCAATGCCTACGGGGCCTGCGAGCGCAACATCATTGCGCTCTCCATCCGCAACCGCGCTGTCGGTCAATGCCAGCGCGGCCGGGGATGCAGCTTCCCCGGGGACTTTCAGGGGGCCTCGTCATCGGTCAGCCAATACAACATCTGGGATGAGTACCTGACCCAGATCTCCGGCCTGACCTCCTGCTTCCTGCGCCCGGACCTGGCGGACCAGGACTATTACCGGAAGATCCAGACCATGTACGCACAGAGCGTCGGGGACGTAGAGCGCATCCTCTACGGAAACGAAGGGGACTTGCGGGAGATCTTTCCGGGCACCCCACTGTCGAGCCTCACCGAGATGCGTCATTACTACCATGCGCCAGCCATGGGCAAGTGCTTCCCCCGACATGATCGGGTCGAATACATGTCGGGCGCGGTGGCAGAGAACGGCGGGGACTTCGCCCTGATTGCCGACACCCGCATCCAGGTGGGCGCCCGCAGCGGCGATGGCTACAGCTTCAAGGAATTCCAGTTCGAAGAGGCACCGGAGGGTGACCGGATTTCCATCGTCGACAG
Source organism: Chromatiaceae bacterium (assembly GCA_041738985.1). Classification (GTDB taxonomy): domain Bacteria; phylum Pseudomonadota; class Gammaproteobacteria; order Chromatiales; family Chromatiaceae; genus Thiodictyon. Next base: position 4,248 of record JBGSOR010000187.1, read on the forward strand.
CTTCTCCGGCTTCACGGTGGACGCCCGCAAGGTTTCCCTGAAGGAGGCCGCAAGCTGCCCGGCTTACGGGATACCCGGGGGTTGCCGATTCAGCCAGGTGGGACGTTACCGCAAGACCCCGAGCTGGCTGAGCGCAGGAAAGCCCGTTGAGATCGCCTGCCGCGTCAAAGACCGAGGCGACAACTGCCGGGGAAGCGGGACCCCGACCACCGCCAAGGTAGGCGGCTCCTGCGACGTGGAGATGCGGCCGGTGGCTGGAGTAAATTGAGACCGAGCGCCATCGGTTCCCGAATGACCGAACGCAGCCCACCCTACCGATCGGGCCAACCCGCCGAATCCCCGCAAGAGCGCCTCTCCGGCTCCGTCGAGCGGGTCACCTTCCACAGCGAGCAGAGCGGATTCTGCGTCCTGCGGGTCAAGGTGCGCGGGCATCGGGACCTGGTGACCGTAATCGGCTCCGCCGCCAGCGTGAACGCCGGGGAGACGGTGGAGTGCCTGGGCCAATGGGTTAACGACCGGGAGCACGGACTCCAGCTCAAGGCAGCCAGCCTGCGCGTAATCCCGCCCTCGACCCTGGAGGGGATCGAGCGCTACCTGGGCTCGGGCATGGTAAAGGGCATAGGCCCCCACTTCGCCCGCACCCTGGTGCAGGCCTTCGGGGAGCGGGTCTTCGACGTCATCGAGGACAACCCTGAGCGGCTCCTGGACCTCCCCGGCATCGGCCCCAAGCGGCAGGAACGGGTGACCCGGGCCTGGGCCGAGCAGAAGGTCATCCGGGAGATCATGGTCTTCCTCCAGTCCCATGGGGTTGGCACCGCCCGATCCGTGCGGATCTACAGGACCTACGGCGAGGAGTCCGTCGCCCGGGTCACCGAGAACCCCTATCGGCTGGCACTCGACATCCACGGCATCGGCTTCAAGACCGCGGACCAGATCGCCCAGCGGCTCGGCATCCCGCCGGACTCGCTGATCCGCGCCCAGGCCGGGGTGCGTCATGTGCTCCAGGAGATCGCCGGGAACGGTCACTGCGCGGCCTACCGCGACGACTTGGCGGAGAAGGCGACCGCCCTCCTGGAGATCCCGGCGGCCATCGTCGAGCAGGCGATCTGCGCCGAGCTGGCCCTGGAGAACCTGATGGAGGAGCCGATCGAGGACAGGCCGGCCATTTTCCTGGCCCCCCTCCAGCGGGCGGAGCTGGGGATTGCCGCGGGGGTTCGGCGGCTCCTCTTGGGGGCACCGGCCTGGGGAACCATCGACGCGGATCGGGCCATCCCCTGGGCCGAGTTGCGCACCGGCATGATCCTCTCGGAGTCCCAGCGCGCGGCGGTCGCCACCGCCATCAACGGCAAGGTCACAGTCATCACCGGCGGTCCGGGGGTCGGCAAGACCACGGTGGTGCGGACCATCCTGGATATCGTCGGCGCCAAGGGGGCCAGGATCCTGCTCTGCGCGCCCACGGGCCGGGCGGCCAAACGGCTCGCGGAATCCACCGGCCGTGAGGCGCGCACCATCCACCGGCTGTTGGAATTCGATCCGAAGGTCATGGCCTTCAAGCGCGACCAATACGCGCCGCTGGACGCCCACCTGGTCGTCGCGGACGAGTGCTCCATGGTCGACGTGGCCCTCATGAACCAGCTGCTGCGCGCGGTGCCCACACAGGCGGCAGTGCTCCTGGTCGGCGACGTGGACCAGCTCCCATCCGTCGGGCCTGGGGCCGTGCTCGCAGACCTGATCGGCTCAGGCGCCCTGCCAACGGCGCGGCTCACGGAGGTCTTCCGCCAGGCGTCCGCGTCCCGGATCGTTGTCAACGCCCATCGCATCAACGCCGGATACACGCCCGAGCGCACCGAGCCCGGGCCCGATACCGGTAAGGCGGGCAGCGACTTTTATCTGATCCACTGCGCCAATCCGGAAGAGATCATGGACCGTCTTCTGCGGGTCGTGATGGAGCGTATCCCCAGCCGCTTCGGACTGGACCCAGTGCGGGACGTGCAAGTCTTGACCCCCATGAACCGGGGCGGGCTGGGTGCGCGCGCGCTCAATGTGGAGCTCCAGCAGCGCCTGAACCCCCAAGGCCAACCCAGGGTCGAGCGCTTCGGCTGGACCTTCGCCCCAGGAGACAAGGTCATCCAGCTCGTCAACAACTACGACAAGGAGGTCTTCAACGGCGACATCGGACGCATCGCCAACATCGATACCGACGAGGGCCTGGTCCGGGTAGAGCTGGATGGCCGCCTGGTGGAATACGAGCTGGGGGAGCTGGACGAGCTCGCGCTTGCCTACGCCACCTCCGTCCACAAGGCCCAGGGCTCCGAATACCCCGCGGTGGTCATCCCGCTCGCCATGCAGCATTACACCTTGTTGGAGCGCAACCTGCTGTATACCGCGGTCACGCGCGGCCGCCGGCTGGTGGTCCTGATCGCCGAGCCGCGCGCGCTCGCGATGGCCGTGAAGCGCACTGGCTCCAATAAGCGGCTTACCCGGTTACGGGAGCGGTTGAGCCACCCCACAGCTGACCCGTCGATCCGATAAGGAAAAGGCCAGCAAGACCAAAGCTCGAAGAATTCGATCCGACGCTTGAAGGTCGCGCGCGGCGCCGACCGGATCCCCCAGGCGTATCATCCATAGGCGCGCCGAGCCTACTCCTGAGTCCCCCCGGGCCCCTTCCCCGGCTCCCGCCCAAACACCGCCGCATACTCCGCCCCGTAGGGCTTGATTGCGCCATAGACATGGTAAGGGACGATCCGCTCCTCCAGCTGGGGGAACTTCTCCCGCACATGGGTGAAATTGCGCAGGAGCTTCATCTCGATGATGGCGCGGGCGAACTCCAGTCCGCGAGGCCCCCGGCGGCGTTGCAGGAAGGCGATGAGCTTACGCACCAGCTTTGGCGGCTTGGCGGGGCGCTTGGCGAGCATCTGGATGAAACGGGGCATGCCGCGGGTGCGGTCGCCGGCCTCGCTGAGGGGCCGGGACTCGAGATCCGGGCGCAGCAGGTCCAAGAGCTCCACCCCCCGAGCGGTGCGCGCCAGCACCCATTGCCAACCGAGCGGTGCGCCCATGTAGCCGATGGTGATATCGGCGAGCGCATTGGGGTAGTCGAAACAAGACAAACACGCGGACGGGAAGATGCCCTGAAGCTTGTCCATGGGGAAGTCGATATAGTTCACCCGCTCGCGCTTGCCGTTCTCGTGCTTGAGCCAGAGGCTGAAGTCTTGCATGAACTCGTAGTGAACCACCGTGTCCGCGGAGCGGGAGATGGTGGAGAGGAAGAAGCGCTGGTCCTCGTAGGTGACGTTGTCGCTGCACGGGATACCGATGAAGTCCAGCCGCTCCAACCCCAGCTCGGCCTCCGCCTGGCGCAGGATCTGGATCTGGCAGCCGGTGCCGACCACGGCCAGACGCTTGATTCCCGCCTCCCGCACCGCGTCTAACATCGAGAGGTTGGGCGAAAGACAGGGCTTGTTGCCCACGCAGGCGCGGACCTCCTCGGGGGTACGCGCCAGGACGGGCTGGGGCTGGAAGCGGGTCCCGGGGGCGGTACCGGCCAGGATCACGGCCTCCACCTCCCCCCGCTCCAGGAGCCGCACGGCCAGCGTCGTGATCATGCCGCTCCACTGGGCATGCGGCACAGGCCGCTTCATGCGTAGGATGGCCATCTCCCGGAATATCCCGAAGTCCATCTCGTCGCCCGGGTTTCGCAGGCGTCCGTGCAGACGCCGCTCGACCTCCTCCATGCGGTTGCGGACGAACAGACAGGTCTCCGCCATCCGCGGGCGCAGATAGCTGTCGCAGAGCCCGCAGTCGCTGCACAGTCGGGGCCGGCCGCTCAGGCGCCGGTCGTTGCTCATCAGGGTGACGTCGTGAAGACCTTTGGACGGGCCTTGATCCATTCGCGGTGCCTCTTGGGGTATCGTGGCACGCCCCGGCGGGCGCCGCCCGCCGGAGTGTGAAGTGGGCAAAGTGGGGATTATCGCGATGTTGAGGCGGCTGGTGCAGGTCTTGGGGGTTCTTGTCGTGCTGGCAGTCGGGGCGGCGGTCTTCGGACCACTCTTGATCCCCGCCGAGACGGTCCAACCCCAAGGGACTGCGCGGGAGGCAGCCACCCCGGAGAGCCGTTTTGCGACCATCCCCATTGCTGGCACGCCGGGGATCGAGATCCACTACCTCGAGCGGCCGGGCCTGGGGGGCGCGAGCGGGCCCGCCTTCCTGCTCCTGCACGGATTTACCTTCAACTCGTTCACCTGGGACCAGACCCTGGATGCCTTCGGGGCCTTGGGGCGCACGGTCGCCTACGACCAGATCCCCTACGGATTGAGTGAAAAACCTGTTGCGGGGGACTGGACCGGAGAGAACCCCTATGCCAAGGAAGCGGCTATCGCCCAGGTCTTTGCGACCATGGATGCCCTGAGCCTGCCCCGGGCAATCCTGGTTGGCAACTCCTCCGGCGGCACCCTGGCCCTGGAGGCGGCCCTGGCACGACCCGAGCGAGTCCAGGGACTGATCCTGATCGCCCCCTGGGTCTATGCCCAGCGCCCGACCATGCCGAGCTGGGTTGGAGATCTTCCCCAATTGCAGCGCCTGAGCCTCTTCATCGGCCGCAAGCTCGGCGACCCGACCCTGGTCCGCTACTCCTACGCCCACCCGGAACGCGTGACCCCGGAGCGCGAGGGGCTCGCAACGATCCACAAACGGATGGCCAACTGGGACCTGGCCTGGGGCGCGCTCCTGGACCGCTCGCTATCGAGCCCGGTGAACGTCTCGGAGCGTCTCGACCGGGTCCAACAGCCCGTCCTGGTCGTCACCGGGGACGCGGACAAGCTTGTCAACGTGGAAGACACCCGGCGCGTGGCGGAGGTACTGCCCCAGGCCACGCTGGCGGTGCTGCCGGACTGCGGGCACGCACCCCAAGAAGAATGCCCGCAGTCCTTTATGGCCGCCGTTGCCGCCTGGATAAAGGGTTCCAAAGGACCCGACGCGACCGAGCGCTAGCCCCCGCGGCGGCGCATCGGCTCCGGTGCGCCGCGGACCTACCCCCCCGGACCGTCAAGGAAGCTCAGACCACCGGCTCCCAAAGCCACACCAGGGTCTGGGCCAAACCGGCGAGCACCGCGAGTCCGCCCAAGGAGCAGAGCGCACAGATGGCCAGAAACCGCCGCGCGTCGAGGAGTTGGGACTGGGCGGGATCGAGTGACTGGGGCATATCGACCAGAGGCGCGTGAGGCATAAGTAGCTCCAAATGGATGTCTGCGGACCCGCAGGCCCGATCGCGCGGATGCCAGCACCTGGGCCAGGCAACCGCCGCCTGTCTACAGAGATTTACAGTATAGTGTGTCATGCAGAGCTGACACACCCCTTTGGCGCAGGTTCCCGAGACAATCCCACCCCGCGTCGGGTTACCATAGGCGGCTTCGCGGCCCGCGCCCTACCCTCTAAAGACCCGAGACCTCCCCTATGCCCGTCCCATTCCCGTTCTCCGCCATCGTCGGCCAGGAAGAGATGAAGCTCGCGCTCCTGATTGGGGCGGTTGATTCCCGCATCGGCGGTGTCTTGGTGTTCGGAGACCGGGGGACCGGCAAGTCCACGGCAGTGCGCGCCCTGGCGGCTCTGCTGCCCAAGATGCGCGTGGTGGCGGAGTGCCGCTACGGCTGCGACCCGGAGGCGGACGAGGGGGTGCTGTGCGTCGAGTGCCGAGGGCGCGCCGGAAACGGCGGGTTCAAGACCCGTCAGGTGCCGGTGCCCGTAGTGGACCTGCCCTTGGGGGCCACCGAGGACCGCGTGATCGGCGCCCTGGACCTGGAAAGCGCCCTGACCCGTGGCGAAAAGGCCTTCGAGCCCGGACTCCTGGCCCGCGCCCACCGTGGCTTCCTCTATATCGACGAGGTGAACCTGCTGGAGGATCACCTGGTGGATGCGCTTCTGGACGTGGCCGCCTCGGGCGAGAACCTGGTGGAGCGCGAGGGCCTGAGTGTGCGCCACCCGGCCCGCTTCGTCCTGATCGGCTCCGGCAACCCGGAGGAAGGGGAGCTGCGGCCGCAGCTCCTGGACCGCTTCGGCCTGTCCGTAGAGGTCCGCACCCCCCAGGACCTGGCGACCCGGGTGCAGGTCGTGAAGCTTCGCGACGAGTTCGAGCGGGACCCCAACGCCTTCACCGAGAAATGGAAGCGCAAGGACTCGAAGGTCCGCAAGCGCATTACCGACGCCCAGGCGTCACTGCCCCAGGTCGAGGTCCCCGAATCCACCCTGGAGCAGGCGGCCCGCCTGTGCATGGCGCTCGGCACGGACGGGCTGCGCGGCGAGCTGACCCTGATCCGCGCCGCCCGGGCGCTCGCCGCCCTGG
>JBGSOR010000223.1:0-2285 GCA_041738985.1 Chromatiaceae bacterium
CAGCTCGGCGGCCAGGATCTCGGCATGGTTGGCCTGGGCCTGCGCCAGGGCCCCGCGCAGGGCGGTGCCGACCGCCTGGAGCAGGGTCGCGGTGGGATCGGGGTCGTCCAGCAGGCTGCGATTGGCGCGGATCGTTGGCGATAGTCCAGGACAAGGGGTCTTTAACGAAGAGGTCCCGGTTCTTGGTTGTCGAGTCGGACATGGTCAGCCTTCCGTGAGGATGGGAGTGGCGAGGTAGTTCCAACCGGTGCGGGCGCCCAGGAAGCGGTAGGTGTTGCCCTCCCGCTCCCCGGGGAAGAAGAGCGCCAGGATGCCCGGCAGACGGTCGGCCTCCAGGGTCTCCAGCACCCCGGAGACGTGGGCGAAGTCGTAGAGCTCCATGAGCCCGGAGACGGCAAAGACGGTGGCGACGGCCCGATCCGGCGGCACGGCCGCCATGGCGGTGCGCAGCCGCTCGCCCAGGTAGTCGAGAAAGCCGGGATCGGCATAGTCCTCGACGATGGAAGGCTCCGCCAGGCAGGCGTCGCGCTCTTCGCGGTCGAAGCTGTCCATCCAGTCGGCGAACACGCCCTTGAGGTCGAGGTGCTGCCAGTCGAGTCCGTGGTCGCGGGTCGCGATCTCGAATTCGGGGATTCGGTTGACCATGCGCCGCTCGTCTTCCGGGGGATAGACGATGACCCAGACCCGCTGACTGAGCGGGAGCTGGGCGCGCGGGGTAAGCGAGACGTGGCGGCGGTAGCTCGCCAGGAGCTGGTCAGCTCGGGCCATGCAGCAGGGCCTCCTCTTGCGGGGTCAACAGGGCGGAGAAGTCGATCTCGATGACGCCACCGCCGTGGCGCAGGCGCAGCCAGCCCCGCTGCGCGCCCTGGGCGAGGTGCGACAAAACGAGGGACGCATCGGCACCCGCCAGGCGTGCGAGCACAGAGGACACCAGGGTATCCCCGCGCAGGCCGAGCAGGTAGCCGGCGAGGATGGCGTAGACCGAAGCGGCGACCGCCGGTTGGGGCAAGGCCCGGCGTTTGATCGCAACGCCCTTGAGGTAGCCCGCAGCGGCCCAGGTGGTGTTGACGTTCTTCGCCAGGGACGCCTTCATGACTGGGCTGTAGCGCTCGGGGAAGGCCGCCTCCAGGTGCACCTCCATCCGTGCGGGGGACAGGACCTCGCCGGGCTCGAGTGCCTCGATCAGGGCGAAGCTGGCGCGCAGCTGAGGATCGCGGCAAAAGGCGCAGATCAGGGCCAGGAGCGGGAGCGACTCGGGGTCCTCCGCGGCGAAGCGGCGCAGCAGCCGAAAGAGGGCGAGCGTTGGGTCGAGCCCGTAGAGCTCGTAAAGGTGCTTCTCGCTCTTCTGTCGGCTGGAGAAGGTGGGCTTGCCGAGCGCATTGCCGTCCAGGATCGCGGCGCGGTAGTCCGACCGGCCCGCGGCGGCGGGGACGGCGGCGAAGAGGAGACGCAGCTCCGTGAGCATCATCGAGCGGGCCATGTGGCCCCCGGTCTTGCGGGTGGCGAACCCGAACCGGGCCACGCACTCGGGGATGCGCAAAGGATCGGACACGGGGACCGGGACACCTGTCGGGGTTTGGTCCATCGAGGGACGTTGGCGCTCCTGGTTGGATGCGAAGTGTCCTGGGCTCGCCGCGGGCGTGGGGCCTTGATCCTCGGAAGACCGAGACACGCGAGTGCCGTCGTCCACTGTTGCCGACTCCTTCCTGTCCCTGCGGCCCCGCGAGCCAGCGCGCCGCCGACGTTCTCGTGGTTTACGCAAGGCAATCGGTGGCGCCTCGGTCTCGATCGCCGGGGCCAGCTGACACGAGTCGGCCGATCCCGAAACTCGCAGGCCAATACTATCCCCCCAAACGCAGACGTTCGCGTGCTCGCCGTACCAATGCCCGGCGACTGGGAACCGAAAGCGAAGTAGCGACGACGCTTCGTTCGGGGCCGACTGGGTCGCCGGCCAATCCCTCGGCGCTCATCTGCGCACGAGACTCTCCAGCAACGCCTCGATCTTGGCCAGACGCGCCTCGATCAGGTCCAGGCGCTCGACCACATCCTGGTGCATGGCTCCATGGCCGCCACCGTAGCCGCAGCCGCACCCCCTGTGTCCTGGGCGGTCGCACATCTTGCCGGGGCCCATATCCATCGCCATGCCCTGCCCACCCATCATGCCCTTGCCCTTCATGTTGCAAGCGCGTTTGCCCGTGGGCGGGGTGGGCGACGCGCCCAGGGGGCTTTGGGCGGAGGTATCCGAGACGGCGGGCAGCTCGCCGGCTGGGGACTCCGCGGCAGCG
>JBGSOR010000240.1:0-16430 GCA_041738985.1 Chromatiaceae bacterium
GAGCGCAGGAGCTCGCGGCGGGTCTGGCCTCGACGGGGCGATGTCGCGCGGGCGGGTCGGTCGGCGGGGGGGGGCGTGTGGCTCATCGTCGTTCGGTCGGGTTATCCCCGGGTACTGGAGGTCTCGGCATCAATCCCGCCCGAGGGAGTCCCGCAGGGCCCGGTAGGCGTCGAATCCACCCCCGGCAGCGGGTGCCACGAGCGGTTCACCTTTGGTCTCGTCCATCGAGTCCGGACTTGGGGGCCGAGCGATCGCCGGCGGGGTGTCGGCCGACATCCGGGGTCGCGCATCCTGGGCCATCAGTTGGGGCGGACTGAAGGGGGCGAGCCGTTCAAGAAAATCGACCACCTCGAGCATGGGCGTGCCTTTGAAGAACTGGGCCGGGGGGACGTCCATCCAGAGCCGGTCGGCGTAGGCATAGAGCTCGTAGGGGGTATCGCCAACGCCGTCGCGGTCGCGGTCGAAGCCCTCATAGTCGTCCCAGTGGTTGCCCTCCCACAGGTTGCGGCTGGCGCCCTTGCCCCCCTCCACCACCATCTGGACGATGTTGCCCTTGAATCGGTTCCCCGTGAACTCGTTGCCCTGCCAGTCGTTCAGCCAGCGGATGCCAACGCCGTTGTAGGCAATCAGGTTATCCCGAATGCGATTGGTGGTGTCCGGCTGATAAGGGGAGACATCGATGTAGAGCCCGGTCGCGCAATGAAGCACCTTATTGCCCTCAATGGTCACGTCGGAGGTCTCCTTGAATCCGATGCCGACACCGGTCGTCCCCTGGGCGCGGGCGATGCTGTTGTTGCGGACGATCACCCCGTCGCTGTACATCAGGAAGATCCCGACCGTATTGTCCTCGTAGTGGTTGTCCTCCACCCGGTTGGCCTGGGAATACATGAAGTGCAGCGAATAGCGGCCGCCGCGGGCGTCGTTGCGGGCGATCAGATTGTCGCGGGAGTACCAGACCACCATGTCGCGGGAGCCGCGGATCTCGTTGTCCGTCACCTGATTGTCGAAGCTGTACCAGAGCCGCACCGCGTCGCCGCGTACCCCGAGGTCCACCGCCTTGGAGGAGATGCGGTTACGCCGCACGATGTTGTTGCGAGACTGTTGCAGGTCCACGCCGAACAGACAGTCTTCGATGACGTTCTCTTTGACGACATTGAAATTTCCGCGGACTTGCACGCCCGAGTCCAACTCGTTGTGGGAGTTGCCGGAATTGCGCAGGGTGAGACCTTTCAAGGTCGCTCCGTCGGTCTCGAGCAAGATCAGGGTTCCCTTGCCGCCCCCATCGATGGTCACCCGGCCCTGTCCGTCGATGGTCAGGGGCTTGTCGATGACCACGGGTCCGGCGTAGTGCCCGGGCTCAGGGGTCAGCACCGCGCCTTCGGCCGCGGCGTCCACCAGGGGTTGGAAGGGCGGGTAGGCGGCATCGGCGGCGTCCCACCGAGCGAGCGCAAGCACCAGAAGCAGGCCGCACACCACCCGGTCGCCCAGAACCGTCCCGCGTTTCATGTCCGCACCGGATCGTAAACCCAAGGCATTCGTCGGCGGCCTCCGAGGTCCCCTAAAGGCCGCGGAGCTGCTTGCGCCGCAACAAGGCCGCGACCCCAAGCAGCAGGGAGGCCAGGAGCATGAGCACGAATCCCCAGGTGGGGTAAGAATGCGTCGAGAACTGGGCCACCTTGCCGTCCCCGAGCACGGTCGGCATAAAGGGCTTAACGGTGAAGGCACCCATGGCGTTAAGGTTGTGTCCATACCACCAGAGCCAGGCCGAGTAATCGATGAGAAAGAAGACCGGTAGGGCCATGGGTACCAGGACCAGCAGCCAATAGAGAGGGCCGCCCGTGCGTCGGGCGCCCCAGAGGAGCAGCAGCATGGCGCCGAGCATCAGCCAGGGGATCGCATGTCCAGCCGCGGACATGGCCGCGACCATGGGTCGGATCTCCTCCGGATTGTTGAAGTAGCGCCCCAGGCTCTTGCCGTAGTGCCAGGCCATGACCTGGGAGCCGCTCCCGCTCCAGGGCTCGCGCTCCGCGACTGGACGGCGCTCCTGGTCCTGGGCGTAGGTCACCCGCAGGCTCTCGAGCAGACGTGTCTTATCCGATCCCCCTTCGGCAGTCGCCGCGGGGGTTTCGGGTCCGGACGGCGCGGGAGCACCGGCACCTTTTGCCAGCTCCGCCTTGAGCTGGGCGATCAGTGCCGCACCGGCGGACAGCTCGGGGGCCTCCCCGCCCGCGTCTTCCCGTCCGGCCTCCTGGTCCAGGGATGTGACCAGAGCGCTAACGAAACCGAGGGTCTGCCATTTCAGGCCATCCGGGCCGTAGTAAACAATCAGCATCCAGGCTAGTATTCCGGCGAAGCCGAGGGCGAGAACGCCGATGCGCACCGCGGGGCGGGTGACGGCGAAGCCGAGCAGCATGACCGCCAGCATGGCGACCAGGAAGGGCGAGAAGGTCTTCTCCAGCACACCCCCGGCGGCGATGGGGTACATACCCACATAGTGATTGATCGTGTCCATCTCATGGACACAATCCAGGGCCTCTTCCTCGCGGATTTCGGCCTTCTCCACCTTGGCGCAACCGTTAACCACCCCGCTCATCAGAAAGTGGATGCGCACCCCGTCGGGGAACGCCTCCGGCGGGTAATTGGGCGCGGTGAGCGAGACCCACCAGATCGGCGTGAAGTAGATGACCGCCAGTAAACCGATCGCGGCCACAGACAACACACTGGCCAGGAGACCTGCTCGGCCGCTCGCTTGGGCATTCATCGGGATACTGCCTTTCAGTGATGAATTGCACGAATCTCACTGGAAATCCGGGTTTTTCCAATCCGCTGACTCGGCCATCAGCTCCTTGGGCGGCTTGACGCGCGAGGTGTAGTCGCACACGGCGATCAGGTCTTTCTCGGAGAACTCCTTGACCTGCTTGACCATGTCCGGATTGGCGTTCTTGCGCGCGCCCGACTTGATCTCGCGGAACTGGCGGACGATGTATTTGAAGTGCTGGCCATGGATACGCGGGTAAAACTTCTCGTTATTACCCTCTCCGTTGGCTCCGTGGCAGCGCACGCAATTGTCCTCATAGAGCTTCTCGCCGTGCTCCAAGTCGTCGCCGGGACCCACCCCGTTGGCCGGGGTCATGGGCAGGGTCGCGATATAGGCCACCACGTCCGCCAGGGCCTGGGGGCCGCCGATCTGGTCCGGCAGGGCGAATGGGTACATGGTGGGGTTGTTCCGGTTGAGCGACCGGATATCCGCCAGCTGCTTGATGACCACGTTGTGGTGCTGGCCGGCGAGCTGCGGGAAGGTTCCGTCCGGCAGCCCCCACCCCTCGGGCAGGTGGCAGGCGGAGCAGACCTCGTAGACGTCGCGACCTCGCTCCGGGTCGCCCTTGAGCCCGAGTGCCTCGTCCTTCTCGCCCCCCTGCTCGTTCCAGGCGAAAGCGGAACCCGCAAGGCAGGCGGCAACGGCGGCAGCGGCCAGGCGGACGGTAAATGTGCTCATGTGAGTCTCCGAATTCTGCGGTTGATTCCGAGCCAGGGCGAAGCGCGCTACGCGCCGCTCCGGTACGTCCAGCATACGGACCGGAGGCCTTCCCACCTTGACCCTCATCAAACCGTAAATAACCAAGAACCTAGGGTCTATCGCAGGGATCCGAGCCAATTGGCGATGGCCCGCATCTCCTCGTCGTTGACCAGATGCATGACCCCCTTCATGGCGGCGGTCTGACCGTTGTTGCGGGCACCGCTCTTGATGTCCTGCATCTGGTTAAAAGCATAGTCCGCGTTCTGGCCCGCCAGGCGGGGGTAAACCGGCATGATCGGGGTGTTAGCGTCCTTGCCATGGCAGGCGACGCAGGTCTTCTTGACGAACAGATCGGCGCCGTCGAGACCCTCGGCAGGGGCGTCTAGGGGGACGAGCAGGATGCCGGCGGCAAACAGGGCGGCGTTGACGGCGGGCTGAGACTGAAGCTTCATGGGATGCCTCCGTACGGAACAACATTCAGGGCATCGAGCCGAAAGGCCGCCGAGCGCAGGAGACGCACGTATTGCAGGCCCGCCCCGACCGTTCGCGATCGGGACGAGCAGTCGGTTTCCCCTGCGCACCGCTCTCCTTCGGGTCCTATGCGGCTCGGTCGCGCCTTCCAGTACGACGAGGGCAGGCGGCCTACTTGGGCGCGGCGGCCTCGTCCAGCAGGTTCTTGGCACGCAGACCCAGGTCCGCGGCCTTGACCTGGTATTGCCACCATTGGTTGGCCCAGAGCATGGCGTTCTGCCAATCCTGGCTGCCGGCGGCGGCCTCCGACTTGGCGCGCGCCTCCTGGGAAAAACCGAGCTGATCGGTGGCATCCTCCACCAAGGCTAAGACCGTCGGGTTGGACTTGAAATCCCTGCTGGTGATGTAGGCCACCACCTGATCGATCACCGTCTGTGTGTCCTGATTGGTCCTGACCTGCGCCTCATAGTCCGCCTTGGAGTAGCGGGTCCCCTCCACCATGGTTGCCGCGGCGGTTTTGTACCCCTTGGGCTTCACCAGCAAATAGCCCTGCATCTCCAGGTGCAGCGCGGAGCAGAACTCAGTGCAGTAGTAGGGAAAAACGCCCTCCTGATCGGCGACGAAGGTGGCGCTCGAGGTCTTGCCAGGCTCGATAGAAAGCTGAACGTTCTGACCGTGGAGGGCGAAACCATGCACCTCGTCCTGGGCTCGCTCTAGGTTGGTCAGGTGCAGGGCGACGGTGTCGCCCACCTCGGCCTCGATGATCTCCGGGTTGATGTGGGAGCGGATCACCGAGCCCTTGACGGTGACGGTACACTTACCGCCCGCGTCGCAGCTGCGCTCGGTCGTCTCGCGCCCGGCTCGGGTGGCGAAGGCGGACTTCCGGTCGGTGCGGCTGTCCCAACCGGATTTGTAGCGCACCTCGGGTTTCAACTTCTCGGCCTTGATAGCGGCCACATAGTGCGGCTCGCCGAGCGGCAGCGGCATGTCGTACAGCAGCTGCATCTTGTCATTACCGATGTCGATCAGCTGGTGGTTCTGTGGGTGCAGGGGACCCACCGGGTTGAACCGATCGATGGCAAGCTTGTTGAGCGCGACCAGGTACTTGCCATCGGGCGCGACGGTGTCGCCCTCCATCGTCATGAGGTGGCCGATGTTGTAATGGATGGCCAGCTTGTCGAGCACCTTGCCCTCGCAGTAGTCGTATTTGGCGACCATGGAGTCCACGTAGAGCGAGGTATAGGCAACGCAGGGCTTGGAGTCGAACTGGGTATGAAGGGGCCCTAACCCCAGGTTGATCTGGGTATGCAGGACGTCGCCAATCGCAATGATCGGGATACCGTAGGGGTCCTTGCCCTCGAGCTTACCCTCCGCCATGGCCTTCTGGATCTTCTCGAAGCTGAAGACCGAGACATGGCTGTCGAGCTTGCCGGAGACGATCAGATACTTGCCGTCCGGGGTCACGTCCACCCCATGAGGACTCTTGGGCTCCGGGATCAGATACAGGAGCCCCTCGGCAATGGACTGCTCCATCGGGATGAAATACATCCCCCGCTCCTTCTTGACCTTACCGGCCGCGACCAGCTCCTGCGCCTTTTTCCAGTTGGTCACATGCAGGAAGTCCGTGTCCTTGGACGAGCACCCGGCCTCGAAGGGCGGACGCCCGCGCTCGATCCCACCGACGTAGCGCTCGGTGCAGAACGAGTTGGTGAAACCCCAGCCATAGCTCGGACCCTTACCGGCGTCAGAGAGGTCCTGGCTGTAGGGCGGCAGCTCGAAGACGATGGATTGCTCGGGGACGATGCGTCCCTTCTCCTTGTCGAAGCTCCAGTAGGTAAGACCGCCCCGGTACTTGTCGTTGAACTCCTCGATCGGGACGAAGCCGTCGTCCAGCAAGGGGGCCGCGTACTGGGTCGCCTCCATGACAAACTCGGTGTTCGGGGTGACGAAGGCCCCGCCGTGCTCGGACTTGAAGAAGGGGTTGACGACGATCTGCTTGGTCTCGAAGTCGTGCAGGTCGATCAGGGCCAGGCGCGGGTTGGCCTTGTCGTTGATGAAGAGGAAACGCCCGTCGTAGTCCCCCTCCGTCTCCGAGAGTGCCGGGTGGTGGGTGTCGCCGTAGACGATGTCTTTGCCGCGGATACGCCCCTGGGCCAGCACCGCCTTGGACTCGTCGTCGAATCCGTAGCCCTGCCAAGGCTCGGGCGTGAAGACCCCGATGTACTTCAGGATGCGCATGGACGGGATGCCGTAGACGATCACCTGTCCGCTCTGGCCGCCGGAGGAGAAGGCCAGGTACTCGTCGCGTCCGCCGGTCGGGGTGTAGGTCTTGGCGGCTGCCAGCAGATCCTTCTCCGTCAGCCCGCGACGCTCCATGACCGTTTTCAGATCCTCCGCCGCCCAGGTGCCGGCCGAAGCGCACGTGGCCAGTACCAGCCCGATCGCAAGGGCTAGCCGTTTGTGGTTTGCCGTTCGCATTGCTCCACCCTCCTACTTGAAAAACCGGCGGTTCCGCGGATCGCGGGACTCTTTCCCAAGGCTAGTGGAGGCGGAGCGGATGCGACTTGATCTAGGTTAATTCGCATATCCCAAAGTTATCTTCGGGCTCTACGGATGCCATGGAGCTCGGCGCATCCGTCCCCCGATGTCCCAGGACGACGGCCTGCCGGGGCATCGTCCCCCTGGCTAAGCGCCGCCCGAGGCAGGTTCGAGCTCCTGAACCAGCGTCCAGAGCTCCGTTGCCGAGATCGGAAAGTACGACCTCATGCAGGATCGGGCGTGGATCCCAGCCGGCCAGACCCCGTGTCAGCCTCCGGATGGATACCTGTTATCCCAGACGCTGACCCAGGCTCTGCGCAAACGCACCCGGTAGTTGTTAGCAAACGGCAGTGCGAACTGGACTGCTGAAACCCCCTGGGCCGTGGCGACCAATACACCAGGCCAAGAATCGGGACGAGTGCGGCGACGCGTCGAAGCAACGGTATCGATCGAAAGGGCCGGTTGTTACAGCAGCTCTTGCGCCTCGACCACGGCGTCTTCGAGCAAAACCTCCAACTGAGCCAGCTTGATCTCCTTAATGCCCAGCGCGTGCGCCTCCGGGGTGGCCGCCAGCACGATATCGGGCTCGGGCGCCTGACCGATGCCGAGCTTCTGACAGACGATATCCAGCAATCGGGTGATGACCAGAAGGACATCGTTATCATCGAGCTGGGAGGCATGATGATCGCGGGCCAACCGGGCGTAGACCTCCGGCACTTCCCACTTGACCATCAAGCGATACCCGATTTCGGTGTGCATGGCTTCCAGGATCTCGCTCACCAGCGCGTCCGTGAGCGGTAGGGGATGGTCGCGGTCTTGTGCCAGCTTTTCCAGGACCTTGAGGAGGTACAGCTCCCCGATGTCGTGCAGTAGCCCTGCCAAAAAGGCCTCTTCGGCACGCGCATCGTTACCGGTCTGGCTTGCCAGCCAACGCCCACCCTTGGAGCACACGAAAGACCGCGTCCAGAGTCCCGACATGTAGGGGGCCAACACCTTGACTTGAGCGGTATGGGCAAGCATTTGAGACGCCACCATGGCCAGATTCGCCACCCGGTCCGTCCCCAGGCGCACCAACGCCGCGCTAATCGTGTCCACTTGCTTGAGGCCGCCGTAGAAGGAGGAGTTGGCCACACGCAAGACACGACTTGCCAGGGACTGATCCTTCATGATCAGGTCCGCGATCCGGTCAATGGACAGGCTGTCCGAGTGCCTGAGCTTTTGCAGCTCCAGCGCCACCCGGTTGAACACCGGAAGCTTCAGGCTGTCGGATTCGAATTGCTCGTCGATCAGATTCTTGAGTGACTTATCGCTCACGCGGACCTCTGGAGAATGGATAGTTTCTTGAGTTTAGACTCACCGTCTGGGCATCTCCCCGACCAGCCGTCGAATCTCCTTCAGTGCTCGTGGCCGACCCAGGCGGGGCAATTGACGCAGCACCTCCTGCAGGGTTGTCGTACCTTGGGCGGCCTTGGCCAGGCCATCCTCCAGCAGGGTAATCAGGCCTGAGGTCTCGACGCTGACCCGGCGGATCTCCGACGAGGTTCGCTTGTTAAGGATGGCATCCTTGACCATTTCATTCAGCACCAGCAGCTCGAAAACCCCTACCCGCCCGGCATAGCCGGTGTAGTGGCAGGCATTGCAACCGCGTCCAAGGCGAAAGTTAGCGCCCGCCAGATCGGCCTGGCTGCAACCCAGACGATGTAGTTCATGCGCATTCGGGCGGTAGGGCTCCGCGCAATTCTCGCAGACGTGGCGGAGCAATCGTTGGGCCAATACCGAGACCACCGTGGAGGAGATCAGGAAGGTCTCGATCTGCATGTTCATCAGCCGCAATAGCCCACCGATACTATCCTCCGTATGAAAGGTGGTAAGCACCTTGTGGCCGGTCAAGGCCGCTTGAATAGCGGATTCCGCCGAAAACTGGTCGCGGATCTCCCCAAGCACGATCACGTCGGGATCCTGCCGGACCATATGCCGCAGTGTCTCCTCGAAGGTGAGATTGATCTTGGGGTTTAGATTGCACTGGGCAATGCCGTCGATCACGTATTCCACCGGATCTTCGGCGGTCGTAATGCAGCATTCCATGTCGTTGAGATAGTTGACGCAGCCATAAAGGGTTGTGGTCTTGCCAGAGCCCGTCGGACCGGTGATCAGGATGACCCCGCTCGGAAGGTCCAGGGCGTCCTCCAGGAAACGCTCGAGCATGCGCGGCGCCAGCCCTACTTCCTTTATATCCAGCAGCTCGGCCTTGCGGCTGAGCAACCGCAACACGATCTTCTCACCGAAGATGGTGGCGTAAAAGGAGGCGCGCACATCGCTGCCGCGGCCACTGCGGGGATCTTCGAAATGAAAACCGCCGCCTTGGTGGCGACGCTTCTCGGCGATGTCGGCCTTGCATAGCACCTTGAGCCGGCTGGTCATGGCGGGCGCCACGTCCAGGTCCAGCTCCTTATGCAACATCAGGATACCATCTCGGCGCAGACGCACCCGGATCTGCTGGCGCATGGGCTCGATATGAATGTCGCTGGCCCCCAGCTCCAGGGCCTCCAAGATCAAGCTGTCGACGACTCGCGTGACATCCGCCTCATCCACCTCTACCGGGCGCTGTCGGGCATGCTGGCGGCTGTTCTCGAAGGCATTGATCGTGTCCTTGATCGCCCGTTGCGTGCCGATGGCGGCCACGACCTCGCCAAATGCGCCCTCCGCTGCCTGCCGGGCAAAGGTATCCAATGGGTTGTGGAAGGCAACCCACACCCCATCCGCGTCCCGTCGGATAGGCACAGCCTGATAGCGCCGACACCAGTCGGGAGTCACGTGGCGCAGAAGCTCGCCGTCCAGGGCGGTGAAATTGGGCTCCTCATGGGGGAAACCGAGCTGATCCGCCAGCACCTCGATTAGATCAAGCTCCTGAATAAGGTGCTTTGCGATCAGGATCTCGCCCAGCCGCTTGTCACGGAATTCCGGATCCTGCTGGGCTTCGAGCGCTGCCCGCAGCTCTAACGGCTTAAGATAGCCGAGCTCCACCAAGAGGTTGCCCAGCGGCACGGTGCGGCAATCCTCGCGCAGTGCCTTGCGTAACTGCTGGGCATCCAGGTACTCCAGCTCCTGGAGCACCTTGATCAGCGAGTAATCCTCCCGGAGCTTGCTGCGGATCCGGCGGGCATGGGTCATCTGCTCAGCGGTAATGATCCCGCGCTCCTGCAGGATGTCGGCAATCTGCTTGCTGGTATCCTGCGCCAGCCAATCCGTACTCTGGTCGGACACCGAGCTTGTCGTGGGATCGCTCATCGATTGTCTCTCACCCTTACCTCGGGCTGATTCACAGGATGCCACTCCGGCGGCGGTTGTCCGAGCCATGCTTATGCGCCCCGATCGGCTCAGCATTCCCATACGTCGACCAAATGCAATCGAGAGCCCCGATCAGGGTCGGCAAAAGTCATGCTGCTGTGCGCGCCGGATGCCAGCTCGAACACCGTAACCGAGAACTGCGGCATCCCGGTGCGGATTAGCGCACGATGCGATAGGGAAAGGAAATTTAGCGCTCGGGGCGGGAAAGCGTTGAGTGTAAACGGGTCGGGGATTGCGGACAAGCCTCGAGGCGGAACTTCCGGCAGGTGCGGTTGGGGCTGAGCGGCGAGGCGCAGACCCCCGCGCTCCTTGCCGCGGGGATCTCGACCACACGAAGCGGAATCGCCCCGGAACCACCCTAAAGTTTCCCTGCGCCTCGCCGATACATCGATCGAGCGCTGTGTCTGCAGCATGCGGTGCCGCGGAACGACTCGGAGACAGGACAGTGGAACCCAGCAATAATCGACGCCAGGCGGAGTAAGCACGGCATGGACCTCGCGACACTGCTGGGCCTCACGGGGGCACTGGCGGCCATCTCCGTGTCCATCTTTATGGGTGGAAGCGCCGCTCTCTTCGTCGACGTACCCAGCATCGTCATCGTGCTGGGAGGCACCTTCGCCATCACGCTGATGAAGTTCCCGCTCGCTCATACCCTGGGGGCGTTCAGCGTCGCCATGAAGGCGTTCGTGCACAGATCCGAGCGGGCGTCGGAGCTGATCGCGCAGAGCGTGGAGCTGGCCACCATCGCGCGCAAGGAGGGTCTGCTCGGCCTGGAGCAGGTCGAGGTCAAGAACGCCTTTCTGCGCAAAGGAATTCAGTTCGTGGTCGATGGGCACGACCCGGAGCTGGTGGAGCGAATGCTCTCCAAGGACATCGATCTCACGATCGAGCGCAACGAAGAAGGCATCAAGATCTTCAAGGCCATCGGCGAGGTCGCCCCGGCGATGGGTATGATCGGGACCATCATCGGGCTGGTGCAGATGATGTCGAGCATGGACGACCCAAAGGCGATCGGCCCGGCGATGGCATTGGCCTTGCTTACGACACTCTACGGCGCGGTCATCGCCAACGCCGTGGCGCTACCCATCGCGGACAAGCTGTCCCACCGCAGCCGGGAGGAGAGTATCAATGGCTCCCTGGTGCTGGAGAGCGTCCGCTCGATCCAGGAGGGTATGAATCCGCGGGTGATGGAGGAGCTGCTGGACAGCTACCTCCCACGCAAGAAACGCCTGCGTCCGCCGGAGCAGGTGCACGAGGAGGCCGCCTGACCTGCAGGTCCCGGCAAGCGATTACATGCTCAGCAAGACCCGCGAATCCCGCAGCCCGGCCTGGTTCATCACCTTCGCCGACCTGAATGCGCTCCTGCTGGGCTTTTTCATGCTGCTCTACGCGTTCTCGGAGCAAGACAAGGCCAAATTCAAGCAGGTGGCGGGCTCGATGCGCGACGCCTTCGGCGTTCAGCAGGAGGTCCGCGTCCGGGAGCCGCCCAAAGGCATGAGCGTCATCGCCCGGGAGTTCAGCCCCGGCATCCCGCAGCCAACGGAGCTTGACGAGGTGCGGCAGCTCACCACCCGCGACTCTCTGCCCCAGCCCGCTGTCTTGGAACCGAAGAAGCCCGTCGTTCCGCGCTCCTCTGCGGATGACGCCCGCCGGATCGCGGATCAGGAGAGCCTACAGAATGCGCTGCGATCCGAGATTGACGCGGGCCTGATCGAGCTGGAGATAGAGGATGATCGTATCGTCCTGCGGATCAAGGAAAAAGGCGCTTTCCCCTCCGGCAGCGATCATCTGGAGGGGGCGTTCAAACCCATCGTTCAGCGCCTGGGCAACACACTGATCGGTACCGGCGGCACGATCATCGTCGCTGGCCACACCGATAGCATCCCCATCGAGAACTCGGCCTTCCGATCCAACTGGGAGCTCTCCACAGCCCGGGCCCTCAGCGTGGCCCAGGTGTTCTTCGACTGCTCCAACACCCTGATGCCGCGAGTCCACCTAGAGTCCTACGCGGAATTCCGGCCCATCGACAGCAACGATACGCCGGAGGGCCGGGCAAGGAACAGGCGAGTGGAGATCTCCTTAATCCATCGGGTGGACCCACTGGAAAGCGACCACCGCACAAGCGGTCGACACTCGGAGGCGCCGACGGAGGGACCGCTTTTGCAGGCAGCCAGAGCGGCCGCGGCGGCCGGACCGGCACCCGCAGATGCCATTGGCCTGGGTCCGACGGCCGCGAGATCCCGATGACAGAGCGAGCGGCGGACCTGGACCTCCCCGGACGTCGGCGATTCTGCCGCATCGACGACGAGGTCATCCTGCATTTTCGGCAGGTCCGGGGCGGCGGCGACGGCACCCCGGGCTCGGCGCCGGAGGCATCCCAGTCGTTCGTCATCTTCTCCCGCCTCGCAGAGCAGCGCGAGCACGTCCGCTGCCTGCTGCGGGACCTCAGGTCGGAGTCGCCCAAGGTCTCTCGCTGCATCGCCGCGCTCGACGAGCGCATCGGACTTATGGAGACGGCACTGCTGCTTGACCAGCTCGGCGCCTTCTCGGAGCTGCGCCGCACTGTGAAGCTGAGCGCGGGGGGCATGTCCTTCCGCACCGGAACGCACTACCGCGCAGACACGGTGCTTCTGCTGGAGATGATCCTGTTGCCGACGCTCACCGGGATTGTCAGTCACGGCCGGGTGCTCCGCAGCACCCGCCAGCTGGGCCGGGACGGCGACCCGCCCTACCTCACCTCGCTCGAGTTCATCGACATCAAGGAGTCGACCCGTGACCTCATCGCCCGTCACGTGCTCGCCCGACAAAGCCACGGACTGCGGAGCGGCAGAGCCTGAACGGCCTGCGGCGGCCAGCAGAGCCCGTCTGCGCCGCCGGAAGCTCCTGGTAGCCCTGATCGGCGCCTTCGCAACCCCTTTCCTGCCATCGGTCCAGGGCGCGGAGCCGGTCCCGGAAGAGGAGCAGACCGTCGTCATCGAGCTGCGGCACCGGCCCGCGGAGGAGTTCCTCCCGGCCCTCGGTCCGCACCTGGCAGGGGGTCGGGTCAGCCTGTCGGCGTCCGGGGACCGTCTCCTGCTGCGCGGTCCGACGCGGGAGCTGGGAGCCCTGATCGACCTCATCTCGGCCGTCGACATACCGCCCCGGATGCTGTGGGTCACGGTGGCCCTGGACGACGCCGGCCTTTCGACAGACTGGTCCGGCGGCCTTGACGACACTCCCTCCGAGACTGGCGATGCCACCGGGGCCCCGCCCCTGCCGGAACTTATTGGAGACGTGACCTACAGCTCCAGCCGATGGCGCACCGGCCGGGTCGAGGCCCGCCGGGTGCTGGTGCGGGATGGGGCGTGGGCATCGGTCGCCGTGCACGGCGTCTCGCTCGCGACCGGCCTGTCCGTCCAGGTTCAGGCGACACCGCAGATCGAGGTCTTCGCCTCGGATCTGGCGGGTCCCGGAGACTTCCGCGAAAGCGGATTTCGCGTTCGCCCCAGCCTGACCGGAGATCTGGTCACCCTGGAGGTCGCCCTCTTCGGATCGGCTGGAGACCCGCTGTCGGGGGGGCTCGTGCGAACCCTGACCACAACCCTTACCGGGCGCGTTGGGCACTGGATACCGGTGGCAGGGTCGGCGGACCTGCATCCGCAGGACGCAGCGGCGGACATCGTCGCGCGGACGCGGCGCGCGGGGACACCGTCCGTACTGTTGCGGGTCGATCCCACCGACTCGCTCCCTCGTTGAGAGAGCGGCTTCGCAGACGCGACGCATCGCACGCGACTCTCGCCGGTGCCTCCACCTGGCATCGAGCTTGCGATCAACGCGGTGGAGACGCGGGAGCGTCGGTTTTCCGGCGCTTCCTCGTCGCGCCACTTGCTGCGAGGCCAACCGATGTCAAAATGCCCCGAACACCCCGCCGGTGCGCGTGCGCCTCGCCCGGCGCGGGTCCCCCGTCGGCACACTGCCCGCCGGACCCTGCTGAGCGCCGCCCTAGCGCTCCTCCTCTCCGCCCCCGCCCCGGCCGAGCAGATTCAGAGTCTCGAAGATATCCGGGTCGCGGCGGAGTCTTTCGTCGCGGCTCAGATCCCGGAGGCCCAAGGCGACCGCACGCTAGAGGCAGCCAACCTGGATTCGCGCCTGCGGCTTACGCCCTGCAGCGACGGGCTGCGCACCTTCTTCGCCCCAGGCTCGCGCACCGGCAGCCGGCGTACTGTGGGCGTTAGCTGTCCGGGGCCGAAACCCTGGACGGTCTACGTCTCGGTCCGCATCATCTACCGGGGCGAGGTGGTGGTAGCGGCTCGCGCCCTGCCTCGGGGGGCCGTTCTGGATACCGCAGATCTGGTGTTGGAGGAGCGCAGCCTCGAGGACGGTCCCGCAGGTTACCTCACCGATCCTCAACAGGCACTCGGCAAGCGCACCAACCGTCCTCTGCTGCTCGGGCTTCCCGTCACCAGCTTGGTGCTGGAGCAGGTTCAGGTCGTCGCGCGCGGCCAGCGGGTATGGTTGGTGGCGGAGTCGCCCTATCTCTCCGTTCGCATGACGGGGGTCGCCCTGGAGGATGGCGCGCCGGGGGATCGGATTCGGGTGCAGAACAGCGAGAGCAAAAAGGTCATCGACGGGGTGGTTGGAGATGACGGCATCGTTCGGGTTAGGCTGTAACGCGAGGCCCCCGGAGGCGGCGGAGGGACTTCACAGGCGCTGCGCGCGATTCGCGAAAAAGGTGCTAATGATTCCTGCGCACTGGCCGATATAGAGTACGACGGACGAGGAGCTGCAATGATGTCTACCGAAATTGCTGAAATTGGCCAGCTGAAGGGTGTCCAGGCCACAGCGACGCAGGAGCGCGAGCGGGTCTCCCGCGGCGCTGGCGACGCCGGGGGGTCGCGCGGGGTCTCGACTGGCCAACGCGGGGCGGACGAGGTCAGGTTGAGCAGCAGCGCGCTGAAGCTGCGGGAAACGGCGCGACGCCTGGCGGAGCAGCCGGACGTGGATCGGATGCGGGTAGCCGCCATCCGCGACGCCCTGAGTGCGGGCACGTACAGGGTAGACCCGGGCCGGCTGGCAGACGGAATCCTGGCACAGGAGCGGCAGTTCCTCGCCGGGCAAGGCCTGTGACCGAACGGGGCGGCACGATACCTGGCGAGCTGGCTGGCCAGCTACAACTGAAAATCGCGCTCCTCGAGGAGCTTCAAGCCCTGCTTGCGCGCGAGACCGCCGCCCTGGCATCCGGCGGGCACGAGCACATGATCGGCATCGCCGAAGACAAGCAGCGTCTGGTTGCCCACCTCAAGGACCTCTCGCAAGCCCTGAATGAGCGCCTGAGCCGCGCCGGCTACTCCGCGGACGGTAGTGGGCTCGAAAAGTGTATTCATGAAACGGCGGGCGGCGCCGCGCTCGCCGGACTCTACGAGAGGGCAATGAAGGCGCTTCGTGCCTGCGAGGCGCATAACCAGACGAACGGAGGTCTGGTCGAGCGTCGGCGCTCTGCGGTGGACCGCGCCCTGAGGATCTTGTTCGACCGCCCCGACGGCACCACCCGCTACCATCCCTCCGGTCGGTTGGAGGGCGCAGGCCCCAACCGCCTCATCGCCGAGGCATGAGCGCCGGCGGGGACCCCTGGTACCCTTTCTCCCCGCCCAAGACGCAGTCTTAACGCCCCGCCGCAGCCAGTCGATCGCCACCGGGCTTCGGCGACTCTCTCATCGATCGCGCCGGCCCTGGGCGACTGCCGATGCGGATCGGCAGCTCGCGATCGAGCCACTGGGAGGGCTCTGCGCAGAAAACCCTAGCGTCGCGCGATCCAGACCTCCCGAATCCCCAAGGCAGTCTTAATGGCACCGGCCCGCGCCTCGGCGTCCCGGCGCGAGTCAAATCCGCCCACCCGCACGCCGAACAGGCCGCGGCCGAGCGGGACAACCTGCGCCTCGATACCCTTGTCCCTGTAAGTCCGCTGAAGGTCCAAGGCGCTTGCCTCGCGACGCACGGCGACCAGGTTGATAAACCACTCTTCGCCCGAGGCGACCGGCAGGGCGTTGGGGCCGGTAGCCGGCGGAGGCGCCGCCTCGGGTTCCGCAACCGCCTCGGCGCCAGGCACCGCGAAAACGGCTGAGGCATTGCGGCTACCGAGCCGCTCCGTCCCGGACCCGGTTAACGGCGTATACGGAGGGACGTGCGGAGCCGCGGGCACAGGCTCCGCGAACGTCTCGACTCCCGACGCCCCCGGGGCCCGTGCCGCATCGGCGAGAATGGTGACTTCTTGCTCCAGGATGGCGGCCAGCCGCTGCAAATTCTTCTGAGCGGCAGCCGGCAGCGGTTCGGCCGGCTCAGGGCTGAGGGACGCCCTGTCCTCGTTTGACTGCGCCACTGGCCTGTCGCCCCCGGTACCACTGGCAGCGACGGCTGCGGCGGGCGCTGCTGAACGAGCGGGAAAGGGCGGTTCGGCTTGGGCCTCGGACATCGCTGGAGCGCCGACGGCGCCGGGATTCGGATGGACGATGGCGATCGGGACCGTCGGCTTGACGGACAGGTCTGCTGCAACGTGCGGCTTCGCAGGCTGTGCTGGCGG
>JBGSOR010000244.1:0-11220 GCA_041738985.1 Chromatiaceae bacterium
TCCCCGGCGGGCTCGGCAGGGACCAGGGCGGGGCTCAGGACTCGGGCTGCGCGTCGGCCGGGGCCTCGGCGGGCGGGGCCTTGGGTGTCAGGACCTTGACCAGCTGCTCATCGACCAGGACGCGGGTCTTGTCCTCTCCGTGGAGCCACTTCTTGTCCTTTCCCTGAACCGCATAGCGGCCGGACTTCTTCTGGAAAACGGTGTAGTCGCCGGTCTTCTTGACTTGCTGCATGGCCTCTCTCGGATTGGTGTTGTGCTGTGAACGAATTCGGTTACTTGGGCTGGTCGTCGCGCTCGATCTGGACCCGGAAGTCCGCCAACAAGGCGGCCATGGCACCCAGGGCGGCCAGCACCGGGGCCATCAGGGTCAGGACGCCGGCGATACCGACACCGGCGGTAAGCGGGATCTCCACCAGGGCCTCGCCGCTCGGACGGCGGATCACCAGGCGGCGGACATTCCCTTCCTGGATGAGGGCCTTGACCCTTTCCACCAGATCCGCACCGCGGACCGTGATCTCCTCGGTAAGGGTACGGGACTCGTGCTCGGACATGGTGGCGGCACCTCGCGGTTGGCTGGGGGCGAGACTCTACCCGGTTTGGGCGGAGGCCGTCACCCCTGAATGGGCCCAGGCGCCGCTCGTCTAAGGGTCCGGATCCAGGTTCCCCGTCCACGTAGTGCCAGCGCCCAGCCAGGCGCTGGAAGCGGCTGCGCTCGTGCAACCGGTAGGCCCGTCCTCCCACGTGGAGGGTGTCGTCGAGCCTCACGTCTCGACCAGTGCCTCAGCCAAGACCTGCGGGTCAAAGGGCTTGACCAGGTGCCGGTCGAATCCTGCCCGCTCGGATTCTTCGCGATCCTCGGACTGCCCATAGCCGGTCATAGCGATCAGCTTGACGCCACGCAGCTCCGGATCCTGGCGGATACGGCGAGCGACCTGGTATCCGTCGAGCCCAGGCATACCGATGTCCACCAGCATCGTATCCGGGGCCTCGGTCTGCGCCAGGTCCAGGGCCTCTTGGCCATTGCTCGCGACCCGAACCCGATGCCCCAGTGCCTTGATCAAAACCTCCAGGGACGCGCGCACCTGGTCGTTGTCGTCCACCACCAGGACGTAGCGGGGCGGGTGGTCACCCGTCCAGGGTGCGGCGCGATCCGACTGGGCGGCGGCAGCGGTGTTGCCCAGGGGCAGGCGCACCGTCACCTCCGTTCCCTGGCCGATCCCCGGGCTCTGGACCTCGACCGCGCCGCCGTGCATCTCAACCAGGCTCTTGACCAGGGCCAGCCCGATGCCGAGCCCACCGTCTGCGCGGTCCCTGGTGCCCTCTGCCTGCACGAAGAGCCCACAGACCTTAGGCAGCATGGTGGGCGAGATGCCGATCCCGTTGTCCTTTACGCGGAGGATCGCGAGCCGCCCCTCCCGCGCCAGACTCACCCGTATCAGCCCCCCCTCAGGCGTGTATTTGGCGGCGTTGCCCAAGAGATTCCCGATCACCTGTTCCAGACGCAACGGGTCTCCGTCGATCGTCAGGGGCTGGTCGCAGGGGTCGACGTCCAGGGCATGGCGGCGCTCTTCCATCTGGGGCTTGCCCGCTTCCAAGGCACGCCCGAGCAAAGCCCCCAGGTCGACAGTCGTCCTGCTGAGCGCGATCTTGCCCTGGGTCACTCGGGAGGCATCCAAGAGATCGTCGACCAGACGGGTGAGGTTTTGCGCCTGATGCTTGACCGTCGCCGCCGCCCATTGGACCAGAGCCGGATCCTCGGCCCCTTTGAGCTCCAGCATCTCGGCGGCCACCGAGATGGGAGTCAGGGGGTTGCGCAGCTCGTGCCCGAGCATGGCGAGGAGCTCGTCTTTGCGCCGGTCTGCCTCGCGCAATTGCTCGGCCTGCTCCTGCAACCGGTCGGCCTGACGCGAGAGCACCGCCTCTGCCTGCTTGCGCTCGGTAATATCGAAATTCACTCCAAGAAAGCGCTGTCTCGCCTCGTTCCCCGGCGAATCCGCCGTCCCGTCCCGGAGAATCGCGGCGAACCGGCCCTTGCCTGCCAGCCAGCGCTCCTCTCCGTCCGCGCGCAGGATGCGGGTCTCGATATCCAGTCGCCCGGTCTGCTGGGCCTCGGCCCAGCTCGCCTGGACGGACTCGAGGTCGTCCGGGTGGACATGGCGTATGAAGGTCCCCGGATCGGCCGGCGCCGCGCCCGGCTCTAGGCCCAGGAGCTGGTACTCGACCACGTTCCAGCGGGTCTCTCCGCTCTGTAGATCCACCTCGAAGGTCCCCATGGCACTCGCCTGGAGGACCGTCTGGAGCCGTTCCTCGCTCGCCCGCAATGCGTCCTCGGCCTGCTTGCGCTCGGTGATGTCCTGGGCGGCGAGCATGGCGCTCAGCGCCCGCGGGACGGCGCCCGAGCGGTCGAAGACCACCCGCTTGCGCACGCTGAGCCAGCGCACCTGCCCGTCCTCCAAGAGGATACGATGATCCATCGCGAACGACCCGGGGCCGGACGGGTCGAGACAGCCGGCGATACGTCGCTCCAGCTCGCCCTTGTCTTGCGGATGGAACCTGGCGTGAACCAAGGCGCGCGGGACACGCATCGGCTGTTCGCCCAAACCGAAGAGCCGGGCAGCTTCCGGGCTCAGGTGTATGGTCCCGTCGCGGTAGTCCACATCCGCCAGGGCGATCCCGGAGACCTGGATCCCCAGCGCCAGCCGGTCCAGGCTCTCTTGTACCGCCTGCGCTGCCTCGGCACGCTCGGCCGCAAACCCGGCTTGCGTCTCCGCGGCCACGGCTCGCGCTTGTGCGCGGTGCATCGCCTCCGCGGTCCAGGAGATCAGGAAGCAGCTCAGGAAGAAGACCGCCATGCCTAAGGCATCGGCGAACTCGGGGACTGCAAGCGATCCCGTGGGCTCGATCCAAAACCAACGGGCCAGGAGCTCGGAAAGCACGGCGGCCAGCAGCCCCGCCCGCAGCCCGCCGTAGAGCGCCGCGAGCACCACGGCCGGGTAGAACGTGAGATAGGACACACGGGTTCCCAGACCATCCAGGAACGCGAGGCGAAGCGCGGTGGCTGAGACGACCAGCACGAAGGCGACGAAATAGGGGTAATGGGCGCGAGTCAGGGACGCACCGGGTACAGGCCCGAGCGAATCGTCCAGGGCGTGGCTCAGCGATCGACCGCCGCCTGCCTCGCGCAGCGCCGACACGGCGGCGACCAGCATGAAGGTCCCGGCGACATACTGGGCCATGCGGCCCGCCCAACCGACCAGGCTGCCCGGGACCTTCTGGATCATCACCCCGAAGAGCCCGACCGCCAGCAACAGCAGGGCAAGGGAATACCAATAGGCGAAGGCCGATCGGCTCGCGCCAGGAATCCCCAGAAAGAGTGCGGTGAGCACGAACAGGGAGATGGCCGAGCCAAGGACAAAATGGCGCACCGGGGTGCCCCCCTCTCCGGGCATCAAGAAGGTCGGAAACCAGCCGATCAGCGCAAGCCACGCCACGAGGCACACCGCGGCCAGGGCCAACCCATAAGCCAGCATGAGCCACAAGGGCCGAGCACCGAGAGACAGGTCCAGGCGTCGAGCGAGCACGACCCCTGCGAGGTGGCACAGAGCTGCCACCCAGACGCAGGTGTTGTGCACCACCGTCAGCATGTTGGGATCGAGCCGCTCGGCGCCGAGGCGATTCAGCCCCGTGATTGTGGCCATGAGTCCGGAAGCACCCCAAATCAGGACCCCGCAGCCGAAGAGCAGAAGTCCGGGCAGTCCCCGGACGAGAAAACCTCTACCCACCAGGAATGCAACAATCAGCGACACCAGGCTGCCGAAGACCAGGTTGAGTCCCAGCAGGAGCCTTGGCGACTCGTACGCAGTGCCCGTATCGAACGCCCGAAGCAGACAGATCGCCACCAAGGACAGCGGGACCGACAACCCCGCAAATCGCGTCAGCAGGGGATTTTCCCGTGACAGCGGCTCGCCCAGGGACTGGCCGAGGAAGGCCGATGGGACATCGCGCCCTTGGATCGGCAAAGCCGACTCAGCCACTCGGCCGGATATCGGTCGGAGCGCCGCACCGGAAACTGGCAGATCGGTGTCGATCACGTCCAATTCGAGTGATTGAGAAACGCCCACTGGCGGGGCCAGGGGTCGCCGAAACGACGCGGACAGATCGGGAACAAGACCGACCTGCCCTGTCGATTCATCGGGCGGCCGGCGCCGTGGCCGCCGCTGACGCCCCTGGAGCCACCGGGGCCGCGGGCTTGCCATGGACCATTTCCCTGATCCGCTGGAAGACCACATAGAGCATCGGGATCAGGAAGATCCCCAGAATGGAAGCGGCGAGCATGCCGCCGAAGACCGCTGTGCCCACGCCCCGCTGGCTCGCCTCGCCGGCGCCGCTAGCGATCACCAAGGGAATCAGGCCGAGGATGAAGGCGAAGCTGGTCATGAGCACCGCGCGGATACGCAGCCGGGCAGCGACCGTGGCGGCCTCCAGGATGGGCTTGCCATGGCGCCGCTGCTCCATGGCGAACTCCACGATCAGGATAGCGTTCTTGCTCGCGAGGCCGATGAGCACGACGAGACCCACCTGGGCGTAAAGGTCGTTGGGAAGCCCGGTGACCCAGAGTGCGACCATGGCCCCTAGCACGCCCACCGTGACCGAGAGCAGGACCGCTGCCGGCATGGACCATGATTCGTACAGACCCACCAGAAAGAGATAGGCGAACAGGACCGCGAGCCCGAGCACCACGGTAGTCTTGCCCCCCGCCTCCTTTTCCTGGAAGGCGGTACCCGTCCATTCGAACCCGAACCCGGGCGGCAGGGTCTTCGCCGAGACCTGCTCCATCGCGGCCAGGGCTTCGCCGGAGGAGCGACCGGGTGCAGGTCCGCCATTGACGGTGACGCTGCGGTAGTTGTTGTAGCGGGCAATAAGCTGCGGTCCGAGGATGAGCCGGGGCCGCATCAGGGCGCGGATCGGCACCATGTCGCCTTTGCCGTTGCGCACATGGATGCGGTAGACATCCTCGAAGCGGGCGCGATCGTTCGTATCGCCCTGGATATTGACCTGCCAGACGCGCCCGAATTTATTGAAGTCGTTGACGTAATAGCCGCCCAGCGTCGCTTGCAAGGCGGTGAAGATATCGCTGATCCGAACTCCAAGCGTCTGGGCCTTTTCCCGATCGATGTCCAGAAAAACCTGGGGATTATTGGTCGCCCAGGTCGAGAACACCCCTTCCAGGACCGGGTCCTCGTTCGCCGCCAAGACCAGGGCACGCATGACTGCCACCAGCTCCTCCGGGGTGCGTCCCTGGAGATCTTCGAGCTGGTACTCGAACCCGCTGCCCGTCCCCAATCCAATAATGGGCGGCAGGTTGAACGGCATGATCATGGCAGTCGCAATGCCAGCGGTCTGCTCGCGAATCCGTTCGATGACCGCATCCACCTTGAGGTCCGGCGCGGTCCGCTCCTCGAACGGTTTCAGTCTCCCGATCACGGCGGCGCTGTTGGACTGGACGACGCCGTCCAAGAGGCTGTATCCGGGGATGGTAAGCACGAAGGCCATTGCCGGATCTGCGCCGAAGATCCCCTCCACCTGCTTCACGACATCCAGGGTGCGGTTGAGCGAGGCACCCTGGGGGAGCTGGATCTCGGCCATGAAGGCACCCTGGTCCTCCTCGGGAAGGAAGCCGGTCGGGGTCGTCTTGAACAGCCAACCCGTCACGAGCCCGATCCCTGCCACCAACACTACAACGACCATGGAGACCCGCACCAGGCGGGCGACGATGGCCGCGTATCCGTCCCGCACCTTGTCGATCCCGCTCATGATGTAGCGCATGGGCCCGCGACGCTGATGGGTGGGCTTGAGCAGCACCGCGCAGAGCGCCGGCGAGAGGGTCAGCGCGTTGACCGCCGAGATCAGCATGGAGAAGGCCACCACCGCGGCAAATTGCTGGAAGAGCTGACCCGTGATCCCGGGAATAAAGGCGACCGGCACGAAGACCGAGAGCAGCACCAGGGTGATGGCGAGGATGGGTCCGGTAATCTCGCCCATGGCCTTTTTAGCCGCCTCCCGCGGCGGCAGGTGCTCCTCCTCCATGATCCGTTCGACGTTCTCAACCACCACGATGGCGTCGTCCACCACGATGCCGATGGCGAGCACCACCGCGAGCAACGACACCGTATTGGCGGAGAAACCGATCATGAGCAGGAAGGCGAAGGTTCCCACCAGGGCCACCGGCACCGCCACCAAGGGAATCAGGGTGGCGCGCCAGCTGCCGAGGAACAGGAAGACCACCAGGATCACCAGCACGAAGGCCTCGATCAGGGTGTGGACCACCTTCTCCAGGCTGGCATTGACGAACTCGGTGGTGTCATAGACGACGTCGTAGGTCAGACCATCGGGGAAGCGCTCGGCCAGGCGCTCCATCGCGGCGGAGACCCCGTTGGCGACCCTGACCGCATTGGCCCCCGGGGCCAGGTAGATCGCGATACCGGCGGCATCGCGACCGTTCAGCCGGCTGATCGCGTCCGACTGCCGGGAGCCCAGCTCCACGCGCCCAAGATCCTTCACCCGCACCGTGGAGCCGTCCGGATTGGCCCGGACCACGATGTTTTCGAACTCCTTGACGTCGGTGAGCCGGCCCTGGGTCTGGAGGGTGATCTGAAACTGCTGATCCCCCGTCATGGGCTGGGCCCCGATGCGACCCACCGCCGCCTGGATGTTCTGGCTCTGGATCGCGGCCGACACGTCCGAAGGAGTCAGACCCAGCGCGGTCAGGCGGTCCGAAGAGAGCCAGACCCGCATGCTGTAGTCGAGGGGTCCGAACTGCGTGACCCGCCCGACGCCGGGCACCCGCGCCAGGGTATCGACCACGTTGA
The DNA here is from genome assembly GCA_041738985.1 of Chromatiaceae bacterium. Classification (GTDB taxonomy): domain Bacteria; phylum Pseudomonadota; class Gammaproteobacteria; order Chromatiales; family Chromatiaceae; genus Thiodictyon. The sequence continues at coordinate 6,870 of JBGSOR010000244.1, forward strand.
TGGTCGCGTAATTGCTCAGGAACAGCCCGTCGTAGACCCCGGATGGCGAGGACAAGGCCACCACCTGGAGCATGGCCGTGGACTGCTTCTGCACCGTGAGACCCTGGCGCTTGATCTCCTCCGGGAGTCGCGGCAGGGCCAGATTGACCCGATTCTGGACATTGACCGTATTGATGTCCGGGTCTGTGCCCAGGGCGAAGGTCACGTTGAGCGAATAGCTGCCGTCATTCGCGCTGGTCGACTTCATGTACAGCATGTTGTCGACCCCGTTGACCTGGGATTCCACCGGCTGGGCCACGGTGGACTCGACAACGGAGGCGGAGGCCCCCGGATAGAACCCGCTCACCGTCACCTGGGGCGGGACTATGTCCGGGAACTGGGCCACGGGGATGGCCCCGATCGCGATGACCCCGGCCAGGAAGATGACGACCGAGATGACGATGGACAGCCGGGGTCGGTCGATAAAGACGTCGGAGATCATGGCACCGACTCACCCTGGCGCTGCTTCTCGGCCGCCGCCGCCGCATCCGACGCTGGGACCGCCTTGACGACCATTCCAGGGCGGACTTTCTGGATACCCTCGACGATGACCAGGTCGCCTTCCTCAAGCCCACCGTCGACAACGAGTCCGGGGCCGACGGTCGGGCCCGTCCGGATGCGCCGGACCTCCACCTTGTCATCCGCACCCACGGTCAGGACGGAGCTCCCCTGCTGGTCGATCTGGATGGCCGCCTGAGGAATCACGATCTCCATGGTCGGGGTCTCGTCCTGGACCAGCACGCCCACGTACTGCCCATCGACCAGATAACCGTCCGGATTGGGGAACTCGGCGCGCAGGGTCACCGTATCGGTGCCCGGGTCCGTGGTTACATCGATAAAGTTGAGCTTGCCCGTTTTGTCGTAAATGCTGTCGTCCGACAGCCGGGCCAGCACCACAACGCTGCCCGGATCGCCGCCCTCCGTCTCGATCGCCTGGCGCGCCTCCAGCAGCTCCCGCTGGGTTACGGGAAACTTCACATAGATCGGGTCGCGGCTCACGATGGTCGCGAGGGTCCCGCTGGCTGGACCCACCAGATTTCCGACGGTGAATTTAGCGAGCCCGATGCGCCCCCCGACCGGGGCCTTGATCTGGGTATAGCCGAGGTCCAGCCGGGCCGCATCCAGGGCCGCCTTGGCCTGGGCGATGTTGGCCTTGGCGATGGAATCCGCCGCCTGGAGCTCGTCCACCTTGGACTGCGCGATGTTCTTCTGCTTGACCAGCTCCTGGCCGCGGACAAGCTGAGCGCGGGCGTTCTCCTCGTCGGCCACCGCCTTCGCCAGATCCGCGTCCCGCTGGGCTACCACCGCCTGGTACTGATCGGGCTCGATTACGAAGAGAACCTGTCCGACCTCGACTTGCTGGCCCTCGGAAAATCGCTGCTCCTTCAGGAACCCCTGAACTCGGGCCTGAAGCTCCACCCGATCGACCGCCGCCACGCGGCCGACGAACTGAACCTGCTCCTCCACAGACTCCTTGCGCACCCGCACCACCGACACGGCCGGTGTCGGTGCCGCACCGGCGGGTACGGTCGGGGTCTGGTCCCCGCAACCCCCAATCTGGGTCAGGGCGGCGGCCAATAACCAGGCCCGAACCGGCGGGAACGGGCGCCAGAGGACAGGATAAACGAACGACGGGTAAGCAAGATGTCGGGCATGCGGAGGACGGATCATGACGGGGTTTGTTCGTTCTCGAGCGCGCGCTTCGAGATCTCCGCATACAGGCCGACTGCGCGCGAATAGAGGTCCTGGAAATCCGGCCGCTGATCCACGTAACGCTTGATGACCTCCGCGTCCGCCATCACCTCTTGAAGGTGGGCCAGATCCGAGTCGTCGAGCCGCTCTCCGCGGTCGACCTTCGCCTTAATATCGAGCGCCCTCGGAAGCCTGAATTTCTCGAACCTGTCGAGGATCGCGACGATCACGCCGTCTTCGTGAGAGGTCTCGGCCATGGTGCCTCCGAATTGTTGTCGATTGCAGCTGCCCCTGCGGAGCCGCAAAGATCGCGGCGAGCCGAACGGCTCATCGCGGGACCGTAGGCGAGGATACCCCAGCGGACACAAGACCTGAAGACACCTCGACGCGGGCTCAGGGCGACGCTGTCCTAAACATGATTCTCGGTCTCGACATGGTCGAGAAGACCACCGGCCACGGCCCCGAGAACATCACCGCGCTACGCCGCTTCGCTATCGGCGTCATCCACGCCAACTCCCGCGATACCGTCGCCGCGACGATCCAGCGCGACGGCCGCATGACCGACAACTCCCGCCGCCGCCAGCCGTCCCTCCAAATGCAGGCGGGCTAGAACGGATTAGTCATGGATGCTTGAGGAGCACGCCGCGGCGCCGACCGAGGAGGATCTTTCGACGGGGTCGCGCCGCAATTCGCTCCGGCCTCCCTGAGCCGCCCGGCTCAATCCCAGCTAAACAGTATCCACTGCGGGATTGAGATATTGGTGGGCGAGCTGTCGCGCATATCCAAGGTCCCATTCCCATCGGTGTCGATAAGGTAATAGGGCGGACCGAACTGGGGCTGGATGCGCACCATGTACATCTGACCCCGCACCCGATACTCGTAAATCACCGCCCGCTCGGTCTCGCGGATGGTAATCTCAGGCTCCACAGACTCCCCGGCGACAGGGGATGGCTCAATGTCCGGCGCCGAGAGAAAACTTCCCGCACCCGTCTGCTCGGGTGCTGGCGGTGGCGGGGGCTCGACTTCCTCGGCCCAAAGGGGCGGCCCGAAGGCCAGGAGCGCGAGCGCGGTCTGCAGCGTCTTTCTCATCGCGTAATCGTCTGTCCCAAGGCGAATGAAGGGCCGCATCTTAGTAGAAACGGGCGTCGATTGCTCGCCCGGCCCGCGCCGGGTCGGCGGCGTCCGACCCCGCTCGGAGCGGACCGCCTCAGGCATAATGGCCGGCCATCGCCCGTCCACGCCCCCAGTCCAGCAGCCCATGAACGGACTCAACACGAAACAGATCGAGGCCGTCCGCTATACTGCGGGTCCGCTCCTGGTCCTGGCCGGTGCCGGCTCCGGCAAGACACGCGTCATTACCCGAAAGATCGCCCATCTGGTGCGCGCCTGCGGTATCGCACCGCGCCACATTTGTGCAGTCACCTTCACCAACAAGGCAGCCCGCGAGATGCGTGAACGGGTTGTCCGGGAGCTCAGGGGCCGCGACGGCCGGGGCCTGCGGGTCTCCACGTTCCACACCTTGGGGCTTGACCTGCTGCGCCGGGAGCACGCCGCCGCGGGCTTACGGCCCGGCTTCTCCCTCCTCGACGCCCAGGACAGCGAGTCCCTGATCCGCGAGCACCTGCGCGGCAGTCCTGGCGCTGAGGCGGAGAGCCCGGCGGCGGTTGCCCATCGCATCTCGCGCTGGAAGAACGACCTCGTCGACCCCGCCGTCGCCCTGGCACAGACGGAGGACGAGCATGAGGCCCGGCTCGCCGGACTCTATGCGGACTACGAGCGCAGCCTGCGGGTCTATAACGCGGTCGACTTCGACGACCTGATCCTGACCCCCGTGCGCCTGCTTGCCGAGTGCCCGGACATCCTGGAGCACTGGCAGGGCCGCATCCGCTATCTTTTGGTGGACGAGTATCAAGATACCAACGGCGCCCAGTACGAGCTGGTGAGGCGCCTGGTCGGCCCCCGTGGGGCCTTCACCGCGGTCGGTGACGACGACCAGTCTATCTATGCCTGGCGTGGTGCCCGCCCGGAGAATTTGGCTCGACTCAAGGACGACTACCCTACCCTCAAGGTCATCGTGCTAGAGCAGAACTACCGCTCCAGCGCCCGCATCCTGGCCCTTGCCAACCACCTGATCGCCAACAACCCTCACGTCTTCGAGAAACGCCTATGGAGCGAGCATGGCCCCGGCGAGGCCCCCCGCGTGATCCACTGTCGGGACGAGGCCCACGAGGCCGAGCGCGTGGTCTCGGAGATCCTTCACTACAGGCTCGCCGAATCCGTCCCCTTCGGCGACATGGCGATCCTCTATCGGGGCAACCATCAGGCACGCCCCTTCGAGAAGGCCCTGCGGGAGCACAACGTGCCTTACTTCCTGAGCGGCGGAACCTCGTTCTTCGCCCGCGCAGAAGTCAAGGACCTGATGGCCTATTTACGCCTCCTGGCCAACCCGGACGACGACGCCGCCTTCCTGCGCGTGGTCAATACCCCGAGACGGGAGATCGGCCCCCAGACCCTTGAGCGCCTGGCCAGTTATGCCGCCGAGCGCCGGGTCGGGCTGCTCGCCGCCTGCGAGGAGCTCGGCTTGGGCGAGCACCTGAGCGAGCGCCAGCGCGAGCGCCTC